>JAJPIR010000136.1 GCA_021324675.1 Actinomycetota bacterium | reverse complement strand
CAGGTGCCAAGTTGTCGAAGTTATTTATCCCGTAATTGGTTGTATATGGTGGCAGTGCAGCACCGATAAGCGTTCCCATTCGCTGATACTGCAGCTAGCGGGCGCAACCTTCATAACAGGACACCTGAAGGCCTCTCGCATGGTTTTAGGCAAGCGGATGAAGCAGGCCGGGTTACTCAATCGATCAATGCAACCGTGCCGTCCAGTCCCCGGTGGTACGCCTGGTGTGGGCAGACCGGTCGGAGCGGCGGGTGCGTTCGGTCTGGCCTGTGACGGCATCGAGCCCAGGCCGGACCGGGTATGTCACCGCCCGGACGGTTCCCCAGGTGGTGATGCCGGCCTGGCGGTCTGAGTCCCCGTGCCGCGCTGACCGAGCTGATGGTGAAGTCGTCGTCGGGGCCGGTCATAAGTCGAGGATGAGCTGTTTACTACGGGCTCGGGAAACGCAGATCAGCATTGTGCCGGCGGCGCGCTCAGCATCGGTGAGCAGCTCGTCACGATGATCGGGCTCGCCGGCTAGGACGGTGGTGCGGCAGGCTCCACAGACGCCTTGTTCGCAGCCGATAGGCACGGCTGGCACGGCCTCACGAACGGCCCGCAGGACGGTGCGATCCGTGGGCACTTCGATAATGCGGCCGGTGCGACGCAATTCGACGCGGAAGGCGTCACCTCCGACACCGGTGAAGCGCTCACCGCTGCCCGCGCCGGCAAAACGTTCACAGTGCAGGCTTAAATCTGGCCGGGCCGCGACGTGCTTCTGCACCGTGCACAACATGCGGTCCGGTCCACAGCAATAAACCGCGGTGCCCGGCGGTGCAGCCCCGATGAGCTCGGCGAGAAGCGGCCGGCCGCGCTCGTCGCCGGGCATGATCTCGACCCGGTCGGGATCGAGCGCACTCACCTCCTCGAGAAACGCCATGCCGGCCCGGAATCGTCCGGCATAAACCAACTTCCACTCGACGCCCTCGGCCGCCACCCGGGCCGCCATCGCGATCATGGCGGTAATCCCGATCCCGCCAGCGATGAACAGATACGCCGAGCTGGACACCAAGGGGAAATGATTACGCGGCCCGTACACAGTAATCAGCTGGCCGGCCCGGACGGCAGTATGCACTTCCACCGATCCACCACGTCCCTCCGGCGCCTGCAGGACCGCGATCCGGTAGGAACTGCCGTCGTCTGGGTCACTGCACAGGGAGTATTGCCGGCGCCGGCCCGAGGGCAAAGCCAGTTCGATATGTGCACCAGGCTCCCAGCTGGGTAATGGTGCGCCGGCTGGGGAATGCAGACGCAATGACAGCACGTCGTGGGCTTCCCACGTCGTCTGGCTGACGAGTAATCGCATCCCGGTCTCCGCCGTGGCGGCCGCCGGCGCAGCGCTCGTGAGCTGTGGCTGCGGCGCCCGCGATACCGGCCTCGTCACCGGGAAGCTCGCAGCCACGGCGGGCGGTGTAGCAGCCGATCGTGCAGTGCGCAGGCGGAATGCCACCAGCGAGAGCGTAACTGCTCCCACCAGCAGGCCAGCCCAGTGCACGACCGGCTGGGTGATGTCACTACCGGCCAGCGCCGTGTGCACGCAGACAAGGCCGAACAGTGGAAAGGCCAGCAGGTGCAGGCGACGCCACCACCGCCAAGGCAGCAGGGCTCGAGCCCACGACGTGAGGACGACGGCAACGAGCAGATAAAAGGCCAGCGCTCCGCAGCCTTGAGCCACTGGATTGGCCGGTCTGGCAAAGGGGACCAGCAACTCCCGCAGACCGATGCCCAACTGATCGGCGGCGAGTACTGCGGCCAGATGCATCACTGTAAACACGACGGCGAGTGCCCCGAGGAACTCGTGCAAGTCCTGAATCCACACCCGCGCGCTGCCCCGGGCGAGCCGGGCTCCCATCAGCAGGCCACCCAGCACCGACGCCCCCAACAAGGCCGCAGCCAACAGGCCGGACGCGCGGGCCACATACCACCAGATCGCCGGGTCTACGCGCAGGGCAGGACCATTTCTGGGCAGCATGCACGTAACCAGAATCAGCATGGCGCTGACGCTGAGCCCGCCGATCCAAATTCGCGAGGCGACAACCCGGCGAGCCGGCGAATCAGCCACGGTGGCCGCCTAAACGACCCCCGCCCTTGGCTGCCCCAGCACCGCTACGATCGTGAGTGATGTGAGCGACCCCACCGCCATAGTTGCCCCTGAAGCCCACTGTGCCGTGGCTACCGTGGGCACCCTGGTTGGCCCGACAGCTCAGGACATGATTACTGACCGCTGTATCTGCCGCGATATTAAATGCAAATGATCGGCTCAGCACTGGCCCCCTGCTCTGGATGCTGGCGGACCCGACACTGCCCACCCGGCAAGGCGCACTAATTTCTCGCTCATCGGACTTTGCCTCCAGGCATCGGCGCGTTGCGGGATAGCAACCATCTACCCGAACGTAGATGTCTGCCGATTTGCTCTTTCTGTAAGTCTGCATGGTGAAAAGACAAGACCCTTCCTGCTATGACGGCAGCTCCAACGCCTATGCCATAGCGCGCGAAAAGGCCTGTGTTAAACTTAATTCCTCAGTGGATCAAAAGGGCTTGCGGAGTAGATTGAAAAGGCCACCCGGGGCACTGACAAGAAAGATTCCGACATTCCCCCAGCAATGCACTGAGCGCGGTCCCTCCTTTCCTATTCCTGCAGTCCGCCTCGACCGTATGGCAGTTGTACAACGTCACCACCCTCGCATGCTTCATGCGGGGCTCGCTGCCCTGGTCTCTCGCCGGGAAGTGGTGCGCGCTATCCACAAAGTATCGTTGCCGAACAAGTCATGTGGAGTGAGCGTGTTCACCGTTACAAGTCGAGCGGGATCGGAGAAGGGCATCCGGGGCGCGGCGCCACACCTCGCCGACTTTCTGCCAGTGATGCTAGGGGTCAATCCAAGCCGATGTCAACAGATACGCATCGAGAAATCGGTGATTTAGCAGCAACAAGACTCTGTGGAATCGAGCAGAGGCGCAGCGTATCGGATCGAACGTCAACGATACGATGCGACAACAAACGGAAACAGCCAGTACCGGATCGGAACGCAACTCAGACGTCTGGGCACGAGCGCAAAGCCGCCATAAACGATGGGCATCATATCTCAACATTCGGGCCCGACAGCGAATGGCCCACCGGTTGCGAAACGATGAACTCAGACAGGCGTGTCATCTATGTTACGCCCAGCATTGAGACGTTCGGCAGATGGCACGATGCGCAGATTGCCGTCGGCCGGCTGTTACAGCACGGCAGGGTATACCGCGAATCCGGCAGACCGAGCTGATGGGCGATCACCGGCGCCGCTGACTACGAACTTGCCGGCGCGGGCATCCTCACGCGCCACGATGATCCGTGAGGAGCTCTACGCAGGGAGTTGGGCTCGTGGGGCTGCTTGTCCAAGATGGTTGACCAGCGATGTCAAGAGGAGGGCCTGTCCTCGGCGATGGTCGCCGAGGTATACGCCAGGCAGCAGGTCAGCGTGCAGCACCCGAAGTCGCTTTCCGTCTCCGGCGGCAGCTCGGTGATCGGGCGGCCCGGCCAGCCGCGGATGTCGAAGCCCTCTTGCGCGGCGATCTGCGTGATCGCGTCCGTGCCGCGGTTGATGTCGCGCGCCGCGGCGTTCTCGGCTTCGAGGATTCTCCGTCGTAGCGCGTCGTCGGTCTTTAGCCTCTCGATGAACTGCTCTATCGTCGCGCCGTTCATTGCGCCCATCCTCCCTGCGGTTCAGTGGCCCTGGTGGAGCAGTCTTCCTCCGTGAAGTCCTTGGCGCCCACGTGCAAGCCGGCCGACAGGACGGCCGGCATGAGCCAGCCGTTCTCGTCGAGCAACGCAAGCCGCCGGCGGTGCCCTGAAACAGCCCCGGCACATCCTGGAAGCTGTAGCTTCCCGTCGCGCGCCTGCGCTCGAGGCATTGCGCCTCGAGCTGGATCGCCGCCTCCAGCCACCGCCGTTCGCCCGCTTGCCGGGCAGCCATCCGGAGGATCGCCGCGCGCCCGAAGCGCCCGCAGCACAGCGAGTCCTCGGGCAGCGTCTGGTTCGCCGTCGACTCGAGCGCGCGGTGGAGCTCCTCCTCGACGCTTGAGTCCCACAACGCCGTGCCAGCGAGGCAGAGTCGGGCTAGGGCGATGCCGGGAGCGCCGTGGCACCAGCTCAGCATGAATCGCGCCTTGGCTGGCTCGGGATTACCCCTCAGGTCGGGCCAGTTGCCCGCCGCAGGGTCGAAGCGGCGGCGCTCCCAACTTATCGCCGCCGCGGCCGCGTCTAGGTAGTCGCTGCACCCGGTGGCCGAGTGCAGCCGGACCAGCGCGGCGGCCATGCCCGAGGCTCCGTGTGAGAACCCGGTGAGAGCCATGTCCCCGCTGGATCGGGTGACCCAGCCGCCCGACCCGTCCTGGCCTTCGACCAGTGCGTCGCCGGCCGCCCGGGCGAGCGCCAGCGCCCAGGGCGTGCCGATGGCGAGCAGCGGACCGATCAAGCCGGCGCAACCGAAAATCACGTCGAGGTGCTTGTCGGACGCAAGGACGTCCGGATCGAGCGCGTCGAGCAGGAACGATGTCACGCGGTCCGCCTGGTGCGCGACCGCTGGCAGCAGTCCGCGCAGGTGGACGAGGGCTAGCAGCACGCCTCCGCCTCCCGCCAGGCCAAGCGGCTGCTCGCGCCACCAGCCTCGGCCGTCCTCCACTGTGTTGCGACCGTCGTAGACCCGGTTGAGGTCTGAGCAGGCGCCCATCGCGGTGCGCGCGTAGGTGTCGCTGCGTGCAGCACAACCGCGGGCGAGCGCTGCCAGGAATAGCGCGATCCCGGTCCGGCCGGCGTAGAGAGAAAGTCCAAGCGGCCGGTAGCTCGAGCGCTCCGTGTCCTCAGCGACGTCGATCCCCAGCCACTCCACCGCTCCCGTGTCGTCGCTGATCGCGGTGGACACGAGGACGTCACCGATGGCCGCGGCCTCGCTTCGGCGCTCCGCGGATGACGGCTCGTCCAGACGGCGACCGCTCGCTGACGGATCGCGCCGTGGTGGGCGGTGCGCGTGCATGTCCTTCGCCGCGATGACGCCGCGGATCAGCGCGATCTGAAGGTCGATCGCCGCAGTGTCGAGCTGCTCGAGTTTTCGCCGTGCGCTGTCGTAGCCGCTCATCTCGAAGTAGCCGGGAATCGTGGAGCCGTCGGGTGCGATCAGGTCGATCCCATCGACCGGCTGCTCGAAGAAGGGCACGTCGAGGTCATCGAGCTGCGCGGCCTCTGCGGCGACCACGCGAGGATCGGCCGGTCGCGCGAGGAAGGGAACTCGATCGCGGCCGAGTTTCGCCCTGACTCGCCGCTGCCCGGACTCCGACGCCAGCGCCTCCGGCTCGGTCTGCTGCTTGAGCGCCCAGAGGTAGACCCACGTGGCCCTGCGCACGAAGCGGCTCCGATGGTGCTTGAACCGCGCGAGGTACCCGGCGTTGCCGAGCCAGCGCCGCTTCTCGGCCGAGATAGCGACAAGCTGGGCCTCGAAGCCGCCGCAGAAATCCCCAGCGAAGTCGCTGAGCCGGTTGCGGCTGCCGACCCCGACAGGCGACGAGGTCGGCACGCCGGTGGCTCGCTCGACCCGGCCAGCGATCATCCCATCGGTGCCTAGCTTTACCCAGCCGATTTCCTCCCGCTGAGCGCTCCGAGGCGGCGCGATGCCCAGCGCGCTCACGTCCTGCGGGATCCGCTTTGCGCCGGCGAAGTGCCACTGCGGCAGCAGCCCGAGCCGCACGACCGAGTCGCTCATCCGGTCGTAGAGCCCGGACCGGACCACCGACTGCCTGCGGTCGGTGTTGCGGTCGCAGGGCGTGCCCTGAAACAGCGCTTCACCGTCGACCAGAAGCAGCTGGTCACCCTGCGCGACGAAATTCTCGTGGTGACAGTCGGCGCAACTCAACAGATATAAGACCGCGGCCAACCGACCCGCGTTGCGGTAAAAGCAGCGAAGTTGCCGGTCGCCGTCACACAGCACGTGCGGCACCCATTCCATGTATCCGTAGCCGTTGCGCGGCAAGACGGCGATGCTTCGCAGCGCGGTATCCGCGAGGGTCGGCCTCGGCACCTTGGCGAGCAGCTGCTGGAACGCGCGATCCAGTCTGAGATCCTTCGGCTTGTACATGATGTGGCGCCGATCGCCGCTGTGAGTGAATGTCAAAGCGGCGACGGTCCGCCCGCCGCGGTGCGGGTCGCTGAGGCCTTGCTGGACGCCTGCGAGCTGGGCGCCGGCGGGCACCCCGAAGGCGTCGGCGAGCAGCCCGCGATCGGCGCGGACCCTCGTCAAAAGCTCTCGATTCGCCTCCCGCCAGTGCCGCACGGTTGTCGCGAGGTGGCGCCGCAGGACGGGATACCGGGCAGTGAGCGACCGCAGCCCGTCGTTGCGCAACTCCTCCAGGAAACTGCAGTAGATCGCGCGGCCAGGCCCGCCGGGACGCAGGTGCTCGATCACCACGTCGCGCGGCCTGCGGCGCGTGTTGAACTCGGCCCACAGCGTGGCCTCGCCGACGGCGGACAGCCTCGCGACCAGGTCTGCGGTCAGATCCGCGCGGATCTCAGCCTGTGGCTCTGCCAGCTGGTCCATCGCGGCGGCAGCAAGGCGCTGCCACAGCTCGGCGAAGGGAACGGCCGGGCCGGGCGGCGGCGGGTCCGCCTCGCCGATCGGGGCTGAGCTCTGCAGCCAGGCCGTTATGTCGGTGAAGGAGTCAGAGATTTTGCCTCCAGCGCTCGTGTAGGCAAATACGCGTGGTCGCCGGGTGTCGCTGGTACTCGCCGACAGGGCACGATGAAGGGAAACGCGCCGAGGCAGGTGACCGTTCATCTAGTCGGGGGATCGGCCGTCGGCGGAGTAGTACTAGAGAGTCGAGGTCAACGAAGCGCAGCACGTTAACGTGCAGGAGTCCCCCGCCTCCAGCTCCTCGCGCGTCGGCCGTGCCTCCGGGCGGCCATTCCAGCCCGTAATGTCGTACCCCGCTTCGGCCGCGATCCGGGTGATGATGTCCGTATGGCCCTTGATGTCGCGGACCAAAGCCTTCTCGGCGTCGTAGACCCGCTGTCTGAGGCCCTCGTCGCCTTTCACCCTCTCGATGAACTGCGCTAACGGCGAGTTCTCCATTGGCGCCTCCGATTTCCGCTGTGCTCGCCGAGCCTATTTGCATCGACCCCCAAGGGCAATGCCCGTACTTGACTTGTCAACCCGTGGTGGGCGGGTCACTCTGCGACTCGATCGCGCAGCTCGGAGTTGCGCTGCTAAATGTGTTTAAACCGTTGCCGAATGTTGCCGCAACTCGGCGCTGCCACGGGCGAGGTCAGACCGGCAGCAGCGTCACCAGTAGGCACGCCAGCATGACCCTTAATCACAACGAGAAGCGCAAACACCCACGTCATCAATAAATCGGTCGAGTGGTTCGCGCGCTCGGCGCACAAGCCCGCTCGATCAGGAGTTGAACATGATGTATCTGTCGCGTAGCGCTCTGTTCTCTTTCCTGTAGTGGCAACGGTGCACCGGATCATTATCAAGCTCAGCACAGGGGTGCCTATTCGGGGCGTTGGGCCAGCTGGATCCTTTGCCCGGGGGCGTGGCCATTGAGACAACCTGGCCGTAGATGGCGCCAAGAGGGAGCCGGCATGGCCGTAGCACGTACTGATGTGGCGGTGTTGATCGTCGGTGGTGGGCCGGTCGGGCTCACAGCTCGGGCGCTGTTGCGGCGCTGGCGTGTGCCCTCGACCGGAGTACGGGCAAATCCGTTTCCGTGACGCCCTTCTTGAGCAGGATTACGCGAAGGCCGAGATGGTGGGGTCAAAGCGCCGATCCGGGACAGCCCAGTGACTGGCGGTTACCTCGCAGGATCGGCTGGAACCCATCCTGATGGCCGCGGCCGGCGGGGAGGTGTTGTTTGGTGTCCAGCTCGTCGATCTCGGTGAGGAATCCGATGGTGTGGTGGCATCGCTCGTCGATCGCCACAGCGGCGAGCCCTTCCAGGTGCGAGCACGCTATCTGATCGCGGCAGACGGCGCCCGCTCTGGGCCTGGTTCGTGGTGACACCTGAGGACGTTGAGCTGCCGTGCTGGCCGATGACAGTGCACCACCGAAGCTATCCGACCCGGTGACCGACTATGTCCCCACCGGCCGGCCCGGCCACCGCATGCCACACCAGTGGCTGGCCGATGGTCGCTCGTCGCTGGACGTCCTCGGCGAGTGGTTCACCGTGCTCACCCTCCAACCCCACCAAAGGGGCCAACTCGCCACCAAACCCTGGCCCCTGCACCACGAGGCCTGCAGCAAAGCGCAGGCTGGCCTGCACTGGAGAACCACAAAAGACCTGCGCCGATCACTTTGATCTGCTCCGTCTGGCGACAAACGCAACACCGCCATGATCACTCAGCGCTGTGGAAAGGCGCGTGAGGCGTGATCGATCACACGCCCATTACCGTCGCTTGTCGGGAGTGATGCCTGCGATTCCTTCGGAGCCAAGCGAACACGTCGGGACGGCGAGGGAGCCGAGGCCACCTGTTCGAAGCCCGCGGTGGACGGGTAAGGCGTGACCTAGATGGCTGCCGCCCAAAAGTGTGATGCGCCCTCGATGGCGTATCAGTGCCGCAACGCCGGTCTCTAAATGCTGGTTGAGGCCAGTGCTGAATTAGTTGCGCCCATCTCGAGTGGCCACCGACAGTTCAGCGCGGGCTGATTTCCGTACTGTCAGCTTATGGATACGGAGAATCACTATGATCGAGAACGAGGGACGACTTCTCGAAGCTCTTGGCAAGATCGCTGAAATAGCGCGCGCAGCAGCGGGCAACGGTCAGCGTTCCGGACAGGAAGACTATGACACGCCGATCCGTGCTCCGCAGGATTTTGAGCTCGGCTGCACACTGAGAGCTCTTCCAGCGCGACTGCTGGTGAGCGCAGCGCAGACTGCCACCAAGATCAATCCCGTCAATGCACCATTACTGGGATCGCCCGCCGGTTCTGCGGCGGACTTCCACATCGATGAGCCACAGCGCATTGCGGTGCTGACCTCGAAGTACTGGGGTCCGACTCCTCGAACCCTGACGGTGAGCTTCATGGAAAACACTCCGGCGGACCTTCGGGCACGCATCGTCACTCATATGAACGCATGGACGAATACGGCGTGCATCTCATTCGTCGAGACCCAAGGAGTCGGCCAGGTGCGCATTTCGAGGGGACCAGGTGGCTACTACTCATACCTGGGAACCGATATTTTGCACATTCCACGAAATCAGCAGACGATGAATCTGCAGGGTTTCACGATGAACACTCCTGAATCCGAGTACCGCCGTGTCGTCCGGCACGAGACCGGGCATACGCTTGGCTTCCCCCATGAACACATGCGCAAGGCGCTGGTCGCCCGGATCGATCCGGAGAAGGCTTATGAGTACTTCGCTCGGACCCAGGGATGGGACAAGCAGATGGTTGATCAGCAGGTGCTGACCCCACTCGACGAGCGGTCGCTGATGGCCACCCCCGCCGACCAGACATCGATCATGTGCTACCAGTTGCCCGGCTCGATCACCCGAGATGGCGAACCGATCCTCGGGGGAGTAGACATTGACCAGACGGACTATGCGTTCGCAGGTCAGATCTACCCCAAGCAGGGGCATGAACCGGCGCACGAACTCAGGCCGGGCAGCGTGGCCGACTGGGATGAATCGGAGGATGTGGACGTCAAGGTCTGACGCGCTCCGGGATCACCGGCAGGCGCCGCACAAACGATCAAGGGGTCCAGCACTATGGGTCGGCTGATCGAGATCCAGTCAGGCGCGGAGGAGTTACCTCCGCGCCTCGCCATCAAGACAGGCGACTTGCTGGTATTCACCGCTACCGGTGGGCACGTTCAATCCGGTGGGGACGTCATCGAGATGCTGGGAGCGTTCCTTACTGGAGTCGTGGGAAATGGTGGGCAAATCCTGTCCCCGATGGGGGCTCCCAATACGGTACTGTTTCTCGCCCGCCGATCTGGTCAGGCAAGGATCGACGTGGTCACCGGTGACCCCTGGCACGCTTCCCAGACCACCACTGTCGATCTTGTTGTGGATTCCTAGCTTCGAGTCCCGCGCGTGCCTACCCCTGGCTGGGCTCGTCGTATCGGCTCTGGTCCGGAAGGCACGTCGGCGCGTCCAGTGATGCCCTCGGCGGGCCTCGTCGCCACCGTCGAACTCGGCGACACAAGTTGCGGCGCCCTGGGCGATCAGGGGTTTACTGATGCGCGGTAGAGCGCCTCGATGACGGCCGCATATTTGGTCATGATGGGGCGGCGTTGGAGCTTCATCGTCGGGGTGAGCTCGTCTCCACCGGGCAGCCACTGGGCGTCCAGCAGAGTCCAGCGCTGGATCTGCTCGGGCACTGAAAGCTGCGCGTTGGCTCGGGCGACCCCGGCGGCGACGTCCTCGAGCACTCGCCAGTCAGCGCACAACGCGCTCAGTGACGTGTCCGGGAACCGATGGCGCTCGGCGAATGCGGCGGCGGCGTCGGGATCCAGCACGAGCAGCGCCACGTTGTACGGGCGGCCGTCGCCGATGCACACCGCTTGACCGATCAGCGGGCTGGCGGCCTTCAGCCGGGCTTCGACGTTGGCCGGAGACATGTTGTGCCCGGCAACGTTGATGATCATCTCTTTTTTGCGGTCGATGATCCGGAGGTAACCGTCCTCGTCGAACTCACCGATATCGCCCGAATGCAGCCAACCCTGTGGGTCGATCGCTTCGGCGGTCTTGCCCGGGAGGTTACGGTAACTGAGCATGCGGGTCGGACCGCGCATGAGCACCTCACCGTCGCCGGCCAGGCGCAGCTCGATGCCCGGCATCGGCAGACCCACCGTGCCGATCTTGACTCTGTCGATCGGGTTGACGGTGGCGAGGCAGATCTCCGACATACCGTAGCCCTCGCACAGCGGCACCCCGAGCGCCCAGAAGAACTCGATCGCCTCGGGGTGAATCGGAGCCGCCCCGACCACCGCGGTCTCGACCCGATCGAGGCCGAGACGAGCCCGCAACCCGGAAAGCACCAATGTATCGGCCAGCTCATGTTCGGCCCGCAACGCGGCGGTCGGCTGCTCACCGGCCTGCTGCGCGCGCACCACACGCAGGCCGACCCCGATTGCGTCCTGGAGGTCGCGGCGACGGCGATCCTCCGGTTCAGTACTCATGGAGGCCAGCACGCCCGCTTGGAGCCTTTCCCAGACCCGCGGTGGTCCGGCGAACCAGGTCGGACGCGTATCCACCAGCGCGGCTGCCAGGTGGTTCAAGTCGGCGCAGCAGGTCAGTGTCCCGCCCAGGGCCAGGGCAACATAGTGCTCGAAGACCCGCGCGATGGCATGAGCCAGCGGCAGGTACGACACTGCCGAGAAACCGTCGCGGAAGGCGGGAATCGCTTGATGCTGGGCCCGGGCGTTGGCGATCACGCTAGCATGAGTCAGTTGCACACCCTTGGGCGGTCCAGTGGTGCCCGATGTGTAGATCAAGGTGACCACATCGTCTGGCTTCACCTGCGGCCAGGTCGAAGCCAGATCAAAGTTGGGGTCTCCGGCGGCGTCGAGCTCATCCAGCGACAGCACGCTGTCACCGCCGTCGACCGACACAATGTGCATCGGCTGCGGGCATGCCCGACGGACTCGCCCGAGCATGTCGGCGAACGCCTGCTCGGTGATGACCACCGCGCAATGAGCGTCGCGCAGCACGTACTCCAACTGTTCCTGAGCGAAGGTGTTATAGATCCCGAACGCCGTGGCACCTAAATGCATCGCTGCAACATCCACCCAGAAGAACTCCGGCCGGTTGGTCAGCATGACGGCGACCGTGTCGCCGCGGCGGACGCCAAGCGCGGCCAATCCGGCCGCGGTGCGCCGCACCCGCTCGGCGTACTGCTCCCAGGTCACCACGACCGCGTCGCCCGGTGTGCGCAGCGCCACCCGCTGCGGACAGGTCGCCGCAGTGATCTGAAAGGCCTCGCACAGCGTTGCCGCGTCCAGCGCGCGGCCCGTAACCGGGCGCTGGAGGATGTTCATAGTCATCGTGGGTCTCCAGGCAAAGAGCGCAATCCTCGGCAAGACCGGGGTTGAGAGCGGCAGAGGTGCACGCTGATACAGAGCGGTTTCGCCTGCTCGTGATACCGAGCCCGACGGTCACAAATGGGTGACGTCGTCACCTCCCGAACGGCTTGATGCCCCTGACCAGGAAGCAGGTCGCCGCGGCGACAAAGCAACCCGTCTGCGCCGTTTCGATCAGTTCCGCCAGCCAGTGAGACTTGTCGGTAGCGGTGATCACTCCAGCCTGTGCCGCTTGCCGCAGCGTCATGTCGAGCCGGAAGCTGTCGATGGTTTCGGGCAAGTTGAACGCCACCGACACCGGTGTCACCGAGATCTCCGCCAGGCGGGCGCACCGGAACAGCCGGGCGAGTTGGCGCCCGATCCACGGTGATTGCAGGCTGCCGGCTCGGAAGTCGAGGATCCGCTGCGTCAATGCCTGGTCGGGATGGTCAACGACCAGCGTCTGCCAATCAGGTTCACACACCACCACCCGACCTCCTGTTCGGGTGACACGGGCCATCTCGACCACGGCCAGCGCTGGATGCCGCAGATGCTGCAGGACCCGCTCCGCGCGGCAAGCATCGAAGCTGGCTGCGGTGAACGGCAGGGCCTGGGCGTCACCGACGGCGAACGCCACGGAAGGAGCGGACCCAGTGGCGCGCCGCCGGGCTTCCTGCACCATCGTGGTGCTGGCGTCAACGCCGATGATCCGGCCCGAACGACCCGCGAGGGGAGACAGACCACATGCGTCATCGCCGGTGCCACAGCCGACATCCAGCACGAACTCGCCCTCGCCCACCTCAAGCTGCTGCCGGATCCGTCGCTTGACCTCATCGAGCTGGCCGGACATCCGATCGAGGTAGTGCACGAGGGAGATCGGATCTGTGGCGTCATCGACCGCTGCGAAGCCACCTCCGCACCATCGAGTCACTCCTGCTTGAGGCGCGTGCCAGGCCTGGTGATACTTCCACGCTGGAATACAGTCAGATCAGCTGCTGAGTGTCACGGAATCGACAGCTGGGTTCGAGCTCGATCAGGCCCTGACACGACGACGGCTAGGAAATCACCTGGTCTGCGGTGCACCGCCGGGTGTCGCTTACAGATTTCCAGCCACCGCGCGCAACACGGCCTGCGCAGCCGCCGCAATGTTGGCGTCGTCGGTGGCGTGGTCGCAAACGCTGATGCGCAACGCGGTCTTGCCCTGCCGCACGGTGGTGCTAAGCCAGGCCACCCCGCTGGCTTGGACTGCGGCCGCAACCGCGCGCGTGCGCTCGTCGTCGTCTGCGATGCGCACCAGCACCTGGTTGAGGACGACGTCGTTGAGGATGGCGACCTGATCGTTGGCCGACAGGATCTCGGCAAAGCGACGCGCTTGGGCGCAGCAGCGTTCGACAAGGTTGCCGACACCCGTGCGACCGAGACTGCGCAGCGCGGCCCACACCGCAAAGGCGCGGGCTCGCCGCGAGCTTTCGGGCGTCCAGTCGGTGCCGTCGCGGCTGCCGGTGCGGGTGAGGTAAGCCGCGGACAGCGTCATCGCCGCCTGGTGGCTGCCAGGATGTGCGCACAGCACGATGCCGCAGTCATAGGGCACGTTGAGCCATTTGTGGGCGTCGGTCGCCCAGGAGTCGGCGAGCCCCACCCCGTCGACTAGGTGGCGCAGCGAGGGCGTAGCCGCGGCCCACAGACCGAAGGCACCGTCGACGTGCACCCAGGCGCCGTGCTGGTGGGCGATCCCACAGATCTCGCGCAAGGGGTCGAACGCACCGGTGTTGACGTTGCCGGCCTGCGCACACACGATGACCGGTCCGTCACCGAGGGCGTCGCGCAGCGCCGCTGCGAGCATCCGGCCCTGATCGTCGGCTGCCACTGCGGTGATGTGCCGCTTGCCAAATCCCAGCAAGCGCAGCGCCCGGTCCACGGTGGCGTGCCTTTCCTCACCGACCACGACGGTGATTTCCGGGGCCCCGAACAGGCCGTCGGCCTCGACATCCCACCCCGCTGCGGTCAAGACGTGACGCACTCCCACCGCAAGTCCCGCGAAGTTGGCCATCTGAGCCCCCGTGGTGAACCCGGCCGAGGAGGTCTCCGGCAGGCCAAACAGCTCACACAGCCAGCCGCGGCACACTTCCTCGGCTGCGGCGCCAGCGGGTGACAACGCGAAAAAGGCGGGGTTTTGATCCCAGGCCGAGGTGAGCCAATCAGCCGCCAGCGCTGCGGGAACAACGCCACCCTCAACGAATCCGAAGTAACGCCCAGCGTTGGTGACCACCAGACCAACATCGGCGCCTCGAGCCAACGACTCGATCACCTGCGCCGAGTCGGTCGGCCCAGCCGGCAACGGGCCACCCAGCGCCGCCACCAAGTGCTCCAGAGACACACCGCGAGCCACGGGGCGCTCACCGGAGGTTTCGAGGTACCGCAGCGCAATGTCAGCGGTGCGCGTCAACAGGTGACGAAGATCGGTCGTCATGATGCTTGCTCCCGAAACCGGCTAGGCCCCAGCACGGAAAGATGCCGTCGATCATCCCGAGCAAGAAAACTAGCGCTACCCCCAGGCGACCCAACCAGCAAGATCGCCTTATACGGCACGTCTGCGCCCTCCGTGGACAAACCCGCACAGCAACGCTGGCGCAAGGCCCGAGACCCGGACATGAGCGGTGTGGCGCCACGACAGGATCAGAGCGGTACGGCTCCTTTAGTGATCAGTGTGTCGCGGAATCAGGCGACAATTCGCGCTGGGCTTGATGTGAAGCTTGATCCGCTCTGCGCCAGCAGCGGCTTTTCTATAGGAGTCTTCACGGTCGAGTCCGATGGCCTGTACGTAGCCCACCAGTTGACTGTTGGACTCCACCACGTGACTGACTTGGTCGCCAATTGCGACATAGAGACCTGCCGCGTGGCAGCCCGGTGACCGTACCGCCTCATCAAGCCCTTGGTACTGCACGAGTTGACCGGTCAGATTGACAGTAAGACGCAGTTCGGTGACTGCGCCAGCGAACTGCAGTGTTGGCGACGCCTGGCGCGCAAGCTTGGCAACGAGGACCGCAGCTGGTGCAGTACCGGTGAGGCGGCTGATGGCGTACTGATTCCCCGAACCGACCAGGCGTGGATTAAGTTCCAACAGTCGAGGCCCGTCCGGGGTGACAACAAACTCGAGGTGAAAGGGCCCGAAATCGTAGCCAAGCGCTCGCAAACAGTCCGCCACGTACTGATCCGCGTCGGGGAAAGGCCGTTCCGCGGAAAACCGTACTGCGAGCTCCACGTAATAAGGTGGGGGTGTCATCACCCGGTCGGAGTAGCCGAACACCGTGATGCCTTCGGTGTCGATGATCCCTTCAGCGCTGTAGACTGGGCCTTCCAGGACCTGCTCAAATATTAGGCGCCGGCATGGGGTGACCCCTCGACCGTACGTGGTCCTACCCAGGTGGCGCGCGGCGAGCGCACGGGCGTCGTAATCATTGTTGACCAATACAACGTCCCAACTGGCTGCTCCGTCGACTGGTTTAACGACGGCAGGATAGCCAATGGGGGAGGTGAGATTTTCATCGGTGGCGTCTTGCACGCCCCATCGGATGTCCGGCATTCCAGCAGCGGCAAGTGCTTGGCGTGCAGCGGACTTGTCTCGCCTAATTCCAGCGCCGTCCGGAGTGGGACCGAGAAGATGCTGTGCACGAGAGACCTTCGCGGCAACCCGAACGAAACTGTCCACGGAGCTGGTTACTGCGACGACAGCACCGCTCAAGGTGGTCAGGGCCCTGATAACATTCGCCGCGCTTGAGGTGTCGGCGACCAGCCACTCGTCAACGAGATGGTCGAACGCATGACCGTAGAATACGCGGTCGGTGACAACTACCGCCGTGCGTAGGCCGATCTGGCGTGCAGCCTGTAGTGCGGCTGCACTTGAGGCCGTCACTACCTCTCCTGCCGATGGCAGTGTTCGAACACCACCAGGTAGTGTGTGCAGTTCAATGCAGACAAACCATGAATCACCCATGAGCGGTAGAATGTCCCTTCATTGTACGGCCGAGCGCCGTAGTTCTTGAGCTGCGAGAAGAACCGACGGTATGAGAGCTGGGCATTGGTTGCCGAGTTGCTCGACAATGACACGCCAGTAGGCTGCGTTATGCGTTTCGGCTATGCCAGCCTCGGAGGGATGGATCCTCGATCCCGTGGCGATGCCCCAGAGCAGGCGCACACGGGCACCGCGTCGGATTTTCGCCTGTAGCGTCCCAATGCCGAGATGGAGCCGTTGCATACCATGCTGGTACGCATACTCGATCGGGCGGTAGTACATCAACTCGAAATACTCACAAGCGCTGTGGCCGCGTGCGTGATCAAAGCCGAAGGCTCGCGCCACAAGCTCGGCACTGGTAGCGAAGGTAATGGCACATGCAACCAACTGGTGAGCATTCGAGCAGCCGTAAACCCGACTGTGTGCGCCCGCCGTCATGGCTTGCGCATGCATGAGATCGCGAATGATCTCATCACTAGATATATGTCCGTGCCAACGCTGATGGGAAGCGATTAGTGGGCTGACTTGCCGCCAGCATTCATCAAGTCGTAGAGTGGTGCACTTGTATCCCGCCGCCGCGAACGTCACGCGGTCCTTACGGACCTGCCTTCGCGCATTCTTGGACAGCATCGCTAAGTACTCGTCGAACGACTCACCCGGTAAGGTGACTACGCAGTCGGCGGCCAGAAGCCAAGGAGATAAGACCATTCCGGTCCCGACCTTGCTCAACCAGACGATGTCGTCCTCGGTGAGGTAGAGCCACCACGCTCGCTCGTTGGCTTCCTCAGCCGCGATCTCGTTTACGGCGGCCAGTAGCAGCCGCAGTGCCACGTCAGCACTCCTGCCTGGCTTGACGAGCAAGCGGTTCGCATAGCCGCGGCGGTTGCCGACCAACAGTGTTCGCTGCTGTCGGACGGCTGGTGCGCCGCCGCCATGCTGGGGCAGCTGCGGAAAGAGGCACGCAGGGTCGTAGCGAGCACTCGCCTCGTGTTCCACTAGATACACCGGCGTTGCCGCCAGCAGTTCACCACTATCGTCCCATACCAAGACATATCTTGACTCGGATGCTGGATCCGTCTGCTGGTAGCACATCCACGCATAACTGGCGTAGAAAGATCCTCCCGTAAGGGTCTCCCATTTTTCAGGTTGGAGGTATGAAATATTCTGGATAACCTCGGTGCGCATTATTGCCTCCATAATCTCGGCGTGAGGATGATCGCGCGACCCGTCCAACTGGACCAAAACCGTATTGCCGGAACACTTCGGTTTGCGGCGCCCCAGCGAGATGGATCAGCAAAGCCGATATGCAGTCCGTTCGACGTGTTGAAGCTCCCGCAAAGATCTAATTCCTATTTTTCCAAGCCGGGTCGGCTGCCAGCGATGGAAGCCGGCGCCACACACAGCTGTCGAGACGCACTAGCAGCAGCCAGAGAGGTGAAGAGCGCGGCAACCAGGAACAGCATGGCCAAGGCAAACCATCCCACGGTGCCATGTTTGAGCACTAAAGCGGCGAGAAGGCTCGGTCCACAGGCCCGCATCACGCCGGGTCCCAGCGAGAACGCGCTCTGGAAGGCACCGTGTGCGGTGTCGGGCGCAAGTTCGAAACTAAAGCAGAATCCTCCTGACGACTGGCACAATTCACCGAAGGTGAAAACGCACGCCCACAACAAAAGCAGTACGACTACAACGGCTGATCCGACATGGGGTGTTACGGCCATCAAGATGCAAGACGTCGCTAACGCGAGACCTGCCCGACGGCTCAGTCGCACACCACCGGCCACGGTCTTTGCGCCGGCACTTACCCGTACCTGGAAGCCGATGACCAGCACAGTATTCACCACGAGGATCACCGAAAGGATCCAGATCGGTGCTGTTGTGCGATCCGCTATCCACAGCGGCACCGCAAAAGACAATGTCGTGACATGCAGTGAAAGAAGCCCATTACCTGCCGCTACCAGCAGATACGGGCGGTTTCGGATCGGTGATGACCGGTCCGGGAGTGCGGCGTTCTGGCCTCGTGGGCGTAATTGTATTCGTGGTGTCGCCAGCCTGGCGACCATGAGGGCTGTAATCAAGAAGAGAAGTGAGTTTCCGGCGATCAGAAGTGTGTACGCGGTCGATGTGTTGGCGACCAGGGCAGCGCTGGCGAGTAGTGTTCCGACTCCGAGTCCCACATTGGTCGTAGCTCGCAGCTGCGCTCGGGCCGTAAGTCGGTTCGCCCGGCCACCAAGATGGTGAACGAATGCTCCCACCGTGCCGGCAATCCCACGATCGGCGATACCGCTGACGATGGCTACGACCAAGAATGCAAGATAACTGCGGACCAGAGTGAACGCCGCCATCGCAGAGGCCTGTACCAGCAGCAGCACAAGGTAGATCAGTTTCGGACCATACAGGTCGGCCAAGCGCCCGAACCGTGTCGCCAACGCAAGCCCGACGGCAGTTCCGATAGTCAGCCCGACAGCTACCTGATCAACGCCAAGCCTCACGACGTGAGTGAAGAACAATGCACTGCCCGCTAGATACAGTCCACTTCCGACAGTGTTGATTATATTCGCAATGGCAAACGCGCGTAGGGAACCCTCGGTGGGCAGGATGCCTAACCTGGAAATCATGCAGACACCAACCGGAGGACTTCCGTGTCTTCGACCACCTGCGCCAGCAGCGTCGTGATCAGTACTTGATAGGTGAGTCCGGCAGCCTTGCAGGCGATCGGCAAGTTGCTGTGACGCTGCAGCCCAGGAATAGTGTTTATCTCCAGGGCATAAGGGTGTCCGAGTCGATCGATAACATAGTCGACGCGAAGGGCTCCTTTGCAGTCGAGGAACGTTGCCAAAGCGTAGGCGCCCTCGGTAATACTGGTTGTGATATGGTCGCTCAGGTCGAGAGGGACACGGTATTCGATCGATGCCTCCTCCGTCCTCCCAAGCTTTGTTTCCTCGTCGTAGAAGGTGGCTTCAGTGATACACTCCAAAAGCGGAAGCACCGCCGGTCCGTCCTCGGTGACGAGCACACTGGCAGTTACGGAGCGACCTTCGACGAACTCTTCAAGGAAGCACCGATGAAATCCTCGATCCACCAGTCTCCGGATCGCACGAGACAAGTCACGGGCAGTTTTGATCCGCTCCAAGCCAATGCTACTGCCGCCGTCGACCGCCTTTAACATGGCAGGAAGCCCGACGTTGTCAGGCATAACTGGGTCAGCTAGGTCCAATAGACCGGAATTAGGCGGAGTGCGGATATCGAGGTGCCGGAATACAGCCTTTGTGACCAGCTTGTCCATGCCAATACTGCTCGCTAGTACTCCAGAGCAAGTGTATGGTATCCCCAGATAATCCAGTAGGCCCTGAAGGCGGCCGTCCTCTCCGTAGGGTCCGTGAGTATTCAAAAAAGCAATGTCGAATGTGCGCACGACGTCGACAAAGCTGGGTTCGGTTGGATCAATGTGCTCTGCAATCAGACCACAATCGTTCAGCACGGCCATGATTGCGCTGAGCGACCACTCATCCCGCGGGACGGCTTTCATGTACGCGGCGTCCTCCATAGAGGATGCGCCATACACCACGGCAATCTTTTTGCCGCGCAGTTTGTGTATATTTTTCTGAAGTGCCCTTTTGGATATCACCGCACATCCTTGAGGTTGAACAGCAAAGGATACTGGCCAGTCGCCGGTAACGCAGCTATACTTCTTGGAGCCAACGACAACGAAAATTGCATTGACGAAAAGGGGGGGTTCGGTGAAGCACCCAAATCGCCTGCGCTGCGCCGTCGAAGACATCGACGAGCGGCGGGTAAAGTGTACTATAACTCATTATTCTTTACGTCCGATTAGTTTTTTACTAATGGTTGTTCGACATGAGCTATAAGGCGGGTGTACAGAATTCGCACAGAGGAGTCGATTTTCGTTCTATCGACAAAAATGACGACCCGGTCGGTCTCTGCTCGGCTCAGCAGGATTGGGATGCCGTGAGAATCCAAGGCATCTAACACGGCGGTCGTCAGCGCCGGTCCACCGTCCGGTTCCGCGGCTAGAACGGTGATCTTACCAGATTCCCGGATGTACGCCACAGACAACACAAGTCCGTCTGTCTTGTCCTTCACGGTGCCGATCCGCGTTCCCTCGACGTTCGTGAAACTCGACCGCACGTGTAAAGGGACTCCAAGGTCGCGTGCTAACTGTACGGCGCACAGTTGCAGTACCTTGGCCCCCGCCTCGGCCATTCGGAGCATGTCCAGGTAACTGACCTGGGACAATTTACGGGCATTAGGCACCAGGCGTGGATCGACTGCGTGTACACCATCCACGTCAGTGAGGATTTCGCACGTTTCGGTCCCAAGTGCTGCCGCGAGTAGGACGGCCGTGGCGTCCGATCCACCACGCCCCAGCGTGGTGACGTCACCCCAACTGCCGACACCTTGGAATCCAGTCACCACAACGATTCCGCCCTTATCGAGGAACTTTGTAATGCGGCCAGGACACACGTTCAGCACGCGTGCCGCACCGAACGTGTCGTCGGTATGAATTCCGGCCTGTCCGCCGGTGAGTGCTAGCGCTGGAGTTCCCAGAGCGCGCACGGCCATCGCGGTCAACGCGGCGCTGAATACCTCCCCTGTGGACGTAATCAAGTCCAGTTCACGAGCTGGCGGCTTGGCCAGTATGTCTCGCGCGAGCTGAATTAAGTTGTCGGTCGTAGACGCCATCGCGGAAACAACGCCCACTACCTGGTGGCCACGCCGCTGCGTGGCCACCATCCGTCGCGCAGCGGCGCGGACACCGCTCATGCTGGCCAGACTCGAACCACCGAACTTCATGACGACAATATCGGAACTGCGTCGCAAACGGAAAACTCGCAAAGCTGGTTACCCTTCAACTTTCAGTCAAAACACGGATCAGCTGGCGCATGGTATGTTGGAGAATACGGCCTGTATTTTCACGAATCGCATAGAATCCCTCTTCGCATCAATGACCGATTACTCAGGACCGGCCGAGGACTCCACAACGAGTTCGGAGATGCCGAGTCAATACCGTGTCCATATCGGCCTGGCGCAAGATGCGCAAACATTCGCGGCGTGCAGTGGTCGCGAGCCACCCGCCCAGCCGCTCGGGACACTGCACCTGGTCGACGTTCTCAGCCAGCCTCAACCAGGTCGTCTGTATCGCGTCGAGCGAGTCAGAGTCCTGCAAACGAAACGACCGCACGGTCGCGGATACGACCTTGCTGTACCCGAGGAGAACCTCATCCCAAGCAGCCGGATTCCCTTTGCTGATCCCTAACAACACCTGCGCTGCATCGTCAGCGGCATGAGCAGAAAAGTAGCTGACGCCCACGCAGTTGTCCCGTGCGTCCGTTTTCGTCATTCAGAGCCTCCCCGTGGGTTCGGTTCGCCCATCGACTATCGATGAACTAGGCTAGGCGCCCAGACCGAACACAGACACCAGGAAACTCCCTAGTGTCTAAGAATAGACCTACCAATGGAATCGTGGCGCAGAGCCAGAGATCACGGTAATTGGTCCCGGATCTCTTCGGTGCCATCCCATCCACGCAATTTGTTGATCACGCTCATCAGATCGATCCAGCCGTAGAAAGGCTGCGCCACCGCACCGTCGAGCGCGACGATTGTGCCGCTAGGTGGCTCGCTCCCATTCAAGCGCAGGTTCACCATGAGGCTGATCATGCCTGGGGACGCACTTTCGTCATCGGCAGCCATATCACCTCGGCCTTGAGTGAAACTGGTGCCTACGGTAGGAGATGTCCGGCCGATGTACACCCGGGCTAACCCTAGTTTTTAGCGCCATCAGATGTCGTGATGCCCTGTCATCAGCTCACGGCGAGAGCTGATGCCGAGTTTGGTATAGATCTGCGCGAGGTGGTATTCGACGGTCTTGGTCGATAGGAACAGCTGGCTGGCGATGGTCTTGTTGGAGTGGCCGGCAGCGGCCAGCCTGGCCACACGTTGTTCTTGGGCGGTCAGCCGAGCAGGGTCCTCCCTGGCGCGGCGCCGGCGCCCGCCAGCGATAACGAGTTCGATACGGGCCCGGTCGGCCAGCCATCGCGCCTCGCAGTTCTCGGCGATCTTCAAGGCTTGGGCCAAGTGCGGGCGCGCCTGGATTGGCTGCCCGCTCCTGCGCAGGAACGTGCCGTACGCCAGCAGGGTCTCGACGTGCTCCACTGGTAGCTCGACGTGCCGGTGCAAATCCAGCGCATCCCGATAATGGTCATTCGCGGCTTCGGTGTTGCCGCCGGCCTCGGCCAGCCCGGCCCGGCCGATGGCTGCGGCGATCCGGGGCCATCGGCACGGCAGCCGCTCGGCGCCGCGCTCCAGCCAGTCGATCACCCGGCGGGCGTCGTCGTGCCGTTCGCTGGCCAGGTAGGAGATCAGGGCGTGGCGAGCCCAGGGGATCGCGCAGGGCTCAGCGATCCCCATCCGGTTGGTCAGCTGCGTGATCTGCTCATACAGCGCACAGGCACCAGCGTGATCACCGGCATCGTGTAGCAGCTGCGCCCGGACGTGCCAGAGCCGTAACAGCGCGAAAGAATGCCGTCTGGCGGTCGCGGTCGGCTCGATGCGCCGGCACCAGTCCGCACACTCGGCAAGCCGGCCCATCAACAGCAGGACCTCAGCCTTGACGTACCCGGCGGATCCTTGGCGGTAGGGTATGAGCTCTGCCACTGGATTTGCTCGATCCACCCATGTAAGGGCCTCAGCCAGCCGACCTTGCCGCGTGGCGAGCAAAGCCTTGATAATCATGTGCCAGGCTGCGGCCTCGATGGCACCGATCCGGTCGGCCGTGGCCAGGGCGATCGCCAGGGCGTGTTCGGCGTCGGCGAAGCGCTCGGTAAACAAACTCGCGAAAGCAAAGGCAGCCAACGGCCCGTAGCCCCAGCGCACCTCGGCCGACTCGCCCGACTCTGTCATCAACTCACGAGCGGCCGTGTCACAAGCCGTCAAGCCCGCTGGGTCTCCAGTCAGCAACACGACCAGCCCCCAGACCCCGGCGGCGTAGCAGCGTAGCGGCCCGGGTGCGTTCCTCGTCAGCTCATACGCCCTCTTCGCCAGTGGTAGTGAGTGAGCCGGGCCGAGGGTTGCCAAGCCGAGCGCCTCCTCACCGATGAGCAGTTCGGCCAGGGTGGTCTCGCTGCAGGTCTCGGCCAACGCGGCGGCCTGCGCAAACGGCTCGGTGGCCTCATCTTGCCCGGCGGTGAGGAACAGTGCCCGCCCCAGCATCCGCAAGGTTTGAACCCGATCGGTGGTGTCCAGGTCGGCCCGGATTCGCAACTGCTCGTACACGCCGATCGCTTCGGCCGGCTGGCCACCAACCACCAGGGCCTCACCCAGGGCCAGAGACAGCGCCGGGCTGGCCCGGTCCCCAGCCAGCCGGACCGCGGCTCGGAGATGCTCGGCGGCGGTACCCAACGCCCCGGCCGCCATCGCCGCCCGACCGGCCCGTTCCACCACCGTGATCGCAGTCTGATCGCCGATCAGATCAGCCCGGATCGCGTGCTCGACAGCCTCTGCCTCCAAGCCGTACTCACACAGCACAGCGAAGGCCCGAGCGTGTAGCCGGGCACGGACCGGCGCCGCCAGGTCGTGGTACAGGCTCTGTCCGAACAGGGGATGAACAAACCTCGCCGTCGTATCGGTTTCCGCACGCACCAATCCGCTGCCACAAAGCGCCGACAATGCCGCCTCTGCCTGCTGGCTGTCCAGACCAGCAACCACGGTGGCCAGTGCCGGGCGAAACCGGGTTCCCAGCACGCTGGCCGCCCGAGCGGTCTTCAACGCCGCCGCGGGCAGTCCCGCGAAACGGGTCAACACGATCCCCTCGGCACCGATCACCGGATCGACACCGATCAGTGCCTCCTGCCGCCCGCGTCGCCCGATAGACACCGCGACCTGTTCCAACAACAGCGGATTACCCCCACACAACGCCGCTGCGCTACCCGCGACTGTCTCAGCCATCGGGTCGCCAAGCCTGGCGGCCAGCAAGGTGGCTGCGGCGTTCTCACTCAGCGGCGCCAACCGCTGCTGGCTGGCGTAAGAGTCGTAGACCAGTGCGTTGACCAGTTCGTGGGCAGCAGGCGGCCATGGCCGCAGCGTGCCCAGCATCGCGACGGGCAGCTCAGCTAGCCGGCGGCACAGAAACGACAGCAAGGCCAGCGAATCCGGATCAGCCCAATGCAGGTCATCCAGCGCTAACAACACCGGACCGGCGCTGTCCTGCAACCACCGCAGCACCCCGTAGAACCGGGCAGCTCGCACATCACCAAATCCCGCACCCACAGGGGGGGCTATGAGCAGGTCCCGGCAGCCCAACGCACCCAGCGCCGCGGTGAACACGCCAAAGGGCAGCGAGGTCTCCATCACATCACCGCGTCCCACACCCACTCGGATCGCGGGAGCAGCCAGCATGGTGGCCTGGTCGAGGCAGCTTGTTTTACCTAGACCCACCTCACCCACCACGAACAGCGCCCCACCGCGCCTGGCACGCGCGCCATCCAGCAGCTCCGAGATAGCGTCCAGCACCGTCTTGCGCTCCAGCAGTTTCCCGCCCACCCCGACTCCCACCCGCTCGTGAGTGGGTCATAGTGTTCCAGCACCAAATGCCACTCACGAACACTTTCTCGGATAGGTGTCCGGGAATTCCGACAGATGCGCGGGTCCAGCGCCTCAAGCTTGGCGCGTGGCGGCGTGTCGACGAGGTGAGTGGGGGCCGCCTACTGATCATCTCGGTACGGGTGGTCAGTAGGCGGCGGTCGGAGTGGTTTCCGGTGTTTGCGAGTTGGCGGTGCACTAGTTCGACAAGCTGTTCATGTGGCGCCGCTGGTGGGGGTGAGCAGCCTGGGACCGGTCGGCGATGGGGTTTGTCGGTGGCCGATCGGGTGTTGGCGGTGGCGGTCTATCACCGAACGACATTGTGGGGCGGGTGGTGCATCATCTTGCGCCGCTGCTGCCCCACCGCCGATGAAGCAGGCTCACGGGCAGGACACCGTGCTGATCGTGGACGGGGACGCCGGAAAGGGGTTGCGCAGGAAGAACTCCCACATGCGCCGGATTATATCCACGCCATCAGCGCCAGTGGGCCACAGATGCCCAGCCTTGTAGACCCGCCACACCACCTCAACACCGGCTTTGCAGGGTCCATACACAGACGCTTCCACCGGTACGTTCGGTTCCGTTTTCGGGGTAGACGAGCAGTCGTTCCGTCGTAGCCAATTGTCGCGGTGTTGGATAGCGAGCGGGAAATCGCTGATGGGATCGTCGATGCCGTGAAAGATACCTATTGAAATCGCGCGGCCTGCTGAATGATCCTGAGCGCAGGGACTACCCAGTAGCGATGGGTCTACGCCCGCGTAGACAGCAACCGAGGCGAACAGATCGAACGCGTCGCACGCAAGCCGGGCCGCCATGAGCGCGCCACTGGAATGGCCCTCCACGTAGACCCGGTGCGGGTCGACACACCACGTACTGGAAATATCCCGGACAACGTCGCGCAGATAGGCTAGGTCATCGGACCCCGTGCTGAAGTCCCACGCCGATCGCTGCGGCTGGGCCGAGGGATAGGCAACAAGGAATTTCTGGCTGGCCGCGACCCCTGACCAACCGGTTACCTTCTCATGCTCCTGGGGAGCCTGGAGAAATCCGTGGAGGCCCAGCAACAACGGTGCCGACGGTCCAGGTAATCCAGCCGGAACATTAATCAGATACTCGCGACCATTGACATGGCGGCCGACCGTTCCCGGGGTAGGCTCCAGCGTGCAGCCAGCATTGGTCATAGATTCCTCCTCGCGTTCAAAAGTGGGCAGAGCCCTCCGGCTGTCCTCACGTCATGAACATATGGAACACCACCGGGACGGAGCACCAGGAATTTCCCTAGTCTGTAGTACCGCTCCCTCGCGCAAACCAGCAGATTGGAAGGTGGCTTTGGTTAGATATCGCCGAGGGTCAGCTAGCGTGCATTCCTGGACAAGCCCGATCATCAACCCGCGGCGGGCACCGGGACCGGGACGATATCGGTCGGCGACCACCGCCACACCCCCAGACCTGCACGAGTGCCGGCACCGCGGCCCACCCGAACACGGAGTTCCCGGAATGTCAGCATCGAGCCGACCGCGTCCGGGTGGCGCTGGCGCTGATGTTGATCAAAGGGCGCGCCATCTGGCCACCAAACACAACCGCAGCGCCCGAGTACCGAGTCCCCCGGCGCGAAGCAGTGGCCACGTGGCAACAAGACGTCCAGAAAAAAACCTCACAGTTGGTAGAAGTTAGGTTAGGCTGCCCTAAAAGACAGGAGGTATGATGGGATACCGCCAGCACCGGCAGCCTTCAGTACCCAGCGCGGCCGAGCGGGCACGAACGCTCACCGCCCGCGGCGGCACCGCCGCTCTCCTCGCAACTGGTATGCCCGACCGCATCGCACCGGCGCTGCATCACGTATACCACGATGGCTCGACCGTCTTGTTGCTGCCTGATGACCACCCTGTGCTCACCTTGGTGGACAACGCAACCCACGGCGAAGTATCAGCCATGATCGAGCTTGCCGACATCGCGCCGATCGCGTTGCGTCGACCAGTCCGAGGAGTGCTTTGGATCACCGGGTGGCTGCGCGCACTATGCCCCAAGGAGGCCCGGAAGGTCGCCCTGGAGGTGGTCGCCCATCGCGCCGACGATCGACTGCTCGACCTCGGTTACGGATCGAAATTGCTCCGCCTGTACCCCGTCTTTGCGGTGTTTTCCGACGTCGAGGGCACCGCCTGGTTTACCCCTGCCGACCTCGCCAACGCCGAACCCGACCCGTTCTGCCACCTTGAGGCGGACTGGCTTCGCCACCTCGACCAAGCCCATCCCGACGTCCTTCAAAGACTCGCCCGGCGACTTCTCGGAAACCACAGGTGCACCCACATACGCCCGCTCAGTGTGGACCGACTGGGTTTAAGGCTGCGGATCGAAGACGACGAGGATGTTTACGATCTCCGGTTGGCTTTCCAGCACCCGGCCGCTACCCCGGTCCAGCTCGCTGCCGAACTGTACCGGCTCGCCGGATTTTCCGCCGCCACGCTCGGGCCCCATCGGTTAGCTACCGACCACAAGGAGCACTAGGCAATACCTGCACGGCCGACACCGAATAGAGCAACAAAGGCAGTGTGATGCGGCAATCAGACGACCCCTTTGGCCTTACCCGGTTCAGCGCCACGACCTCTCGTCGATACCGGCCGCCGAGCGGCCTGTGCCAATCCCGGCCACCTGGCGAACAGCGAGCAATGCATTCGCCATGATCGCAGCATCAACTTCTATAGGCAAACGAGATCTTCTGGAATACCATGCAGGCTTCCTGATCGCAATCAGTAGCACTCCGACACGGGCGAACGCATACCCCCATATTCTGCCCATGCGACAATTCGCGCATAGTTGCCAACGTGCGAGTAAGCCACCCGAGCCCGATCGGTAAGGCCACCTTACTATCCGCCAATGCGGTTTTCGTGGCGCAAGTATGACGAAGGTTGCGTGCCATACCAATCAAGATCATCCGTAGGTTCCGATGCCATCGTCCCTGGAGGCGGATCCCCATGACGCGTAAGGACGGCGAATGAATACTCCTGGGCCTAGCCGCTATCCAGCAGTTGACCCGCTGGCGTTCGGACCACCACGGACGGTGAGGGTTGGTGACGTGGAGCTTGACCTTGATGCGCACCGGCTTGCGGTCCGGGGGATCCCTGTTCAACTTCCTCGCAAGGAGTTCGTGATCCTGCGGCAGCTGATGGAAAACGCCGGTCGGATTGTCACGCGGCGTGAGTTGTTGGACAATACCTGGGGGCCTGACCAGACAGGACAGGCTCGCCATTACCTGCCGACCTACATCCGTCGAATTCGCCGGAGGATCGAAAGTGATCCTCGCCGGCCGACTCCTATCCAAACAGTCCGCAACGTCGGCTACATTTTCCTGTTCCCCCAACAACGTTAGCAACACGAACGGTTCCAATTCGGCGGCAACCATCTTGAAAGCCGGGGTCAGCCTTCGCGCTGTTTCGCGGCCAGGTCACGCAAGGATTGACATTCCGGTTAGCCGCGCCGCCGGGTTCACCGATGCGGCAGTGGTTTTGTCTGGACGAACAGCCTCGGCTCAAGGCTTGATTGGCTTGATTGGCTTGATTGGCTTGATTGGGTTGATTGGGTTGACTTGCCGCATGATTATTTGGTGCAGTTCGGGTGCAGTAGAACCGCCGCCGGTGCGGCGTCGGTGAGGCTGGACGAACAGGCTCAGGACATCAGCCAGCGCTCACCGGGCCGGTTGCCACGGACATACGCCCGGCCCCATGCTCCCCTCGCATGAGGCAATCCACGGTCCTGAGTTGAGTACGACGCGCGTTGGCCGCTCGCGCGGCTGGGGCTACAGGCTGAAGGCGATCGAACGCAGGATCAACACCACAACGAACACCGCTGTGAACGCCAAGTCGATCGACAGCTCCCCGATTCGCACCGGCCGCAGCACCCGCCGCACCGGCGCGATGACCGGCTCGGTCGCGGCATGAGTGAGCGCGCGGGCCTGGCTTACCCAGCCAGGGCCGTTGGCCAGCACCTCCGCCCAATCCAGCACCAACCGGGCAATCAACAGCAATACGAACACCGTTAGTGCGTACCCGAGCACGGCTCCGATAAGGCTCATGATGGCTCCTCCGTGGTGGCAGCGCTGACCGTCTTCCGGTATCAGCAGTGCACTCCAGGTCGGTGTACGACGTCAGACTTCGATGAGTTGTACCGCAGTGGCGAACCGCTTTCTCGAACTGGCTCATGATGACGCTTTGTTCCTCTCAGGACCGAAGGGGATCAGTCCAGTGAAATACGCCAGAGGAACGTAAAAGAAATTAGTTCGCGGCCGTTCGGCCGTTTCCAGCGCGGAAAGTTGCGTCACGGTCGTGGAGATAACCGGTGGGGCACGGGCTTGGTTGCCGTACTCTGCCGGTCGATCGCAGCCCGTTTACTCGGACCGGCTGCCCACAACAGCACGCTCGCTGTCGCCAGACACCCATCGGCAGCCACCAATGCCTGCCCGCTGGCCCAGCCGGACGGCTGCTGGCGCCGCCCACCTGGGCGGTGAGGCTTTGCGCCCATTCCCTCTGGCTGGTGATCTCCCTCTGCCTGGTGACCGTCGCGGATTCAGCTCAGCGAGCGAGGAAATGAAACCCGACCCACAGCCAGCCGGCCCACACCAGCCACCGGCCAAGACGCGACGCCAGCGCCGCCTCCACCACACAGCTCACCGGTCGAAACGGCTCCCGCCCAGCCCGGCCAGCCATCTCCACGGCCACCATCGCACCGAGCAGGCTGACAAAGCCGACGAGAATCACCACATATGCGGTCATCGGATCGCCAGCCATCGGCCCATGGCCAACCATGCCAACCAACCCACAAGCCGACCGGGGTAGGTCTCCAGGACCGGATCAACCAGCAAACTGAAAGTGGGGTGCGCACTGTCGTTTCCCCAGAGACCGGCGGTCAGCTCCCAACCACCGAACAGCACGACCAGCGCCACCCACGGAAACACACAACGCCATGAGCAGGCTGCTCGTCTCGGTGGCGCCTGCCGCCATGCTGCCCACATAAGCAGCCCGACTCCCCGCAGGATAACCACGACCGCGGCGGGCGCAGTCAACGGGCGACACAGCGCAGCCGCCACCGCGTACAACAGGCCCAGCGCCTCCCACCGGCCCAGCGCCCGGCCTCGAGCCGCCACCTGCCCGGCGTCCATCCCGACCCTGACCCACCTGAACTCACCAGCTACCGGAAGCGGATTCGCATCAGGCACGAGTGGTCCGCCAGGCCCCCGACACTAACTTCTACCCTCGATCCGCATCAACATCGACCTCATCGCTGCTGACCAAGGCCGGGGCTGGTGATCGGCAAGCGCGGAATCTCGGCGACATATAAGCGTCGCTTCTCTCAGTATTCGTCGGTGTCTATGTGGGTGTCGACACCGCGTTCTCGTTGTCCGCGTTCTTGGCGGGTGTCGCCGAACATTCTTTTGCCGAGGGACGGGTGGACGTAGGCCTCGGCTCGCATGCGTTGTGACATATTCGGATAGTGCAGCTCGAAGGCTGGCCGTTCCGAGCGGATGCGGGGGAGTTCGGTGAAGTTGTGCCGTGGCGGTGGGCAACTGGTCGCCCATTCCAAGGAATTGCCGTACCCCCAGGGGTCGTCCACGGTGACGGGTTGTCCGTAGCGCATTGTAGAAAAAACGTTCCACAGGAAAGGTAGGGTGGATGCACCTAGCACGAAAGCGCCGATGGAGGCCACCATGTTCAGCGTGGTGAATCCGTCGGTGGGCAGGTAGTCGGCGTAGCGGCGGGGCATGCCTTCAGCCCCCAGCCAGTGCATGACCAAAAATGTGAGGTGAAAGCCGATGAACGTGGTCCAGAAGTGGAATTTTCCCCATGCTTCATCGAGCATCCGACCGGTGATTTTGGGAAACCAGAAGTAGATTCCGGCGAAAGTGGCGAACGCGATGGTGCCGTACAGCACGTAGTGGAAGTGCGCGACCACAAAATAGGTGTCGGTGAGATTGAAGTCGAGCGGTGGGGAAGCGAGCAGGACGCCGGTTAGCCCTCCGATCAGGAAGGTGAACAAAAAGCCGATCGAGAACAGCATCGGGGTTTCAAACGTCAGCTGTCCGCGCCACATGGTGCCGATCCAGTTGAAAAACTTGATCCCGGTCGGGATAGCGATCAAAAATGTGCTGAACGAGAAAAACGACAGCAGCACCGCGCCGGTCGCGTACATGTGGTGTGCCCACACGACCACCGATAGCGTGGTGATCCCGACCGTGGCGAACACCATGCTCTTGTAGGCGAACAGTGGTTTACGGCTGAACACCGGGATGATCTCTGTGATGATCCCGAAGAAAGGCAGTGCGACGATATACACCTCGGGGTGACCAAAAAACCAGAACAGGTGCTGCCAGAGGATCGCGCCGCCGTTGGCTGGGTCGAACACGTGCGCTCCGAGCCGCCGATCGGCCTCCAACGCCAGCAGTGCCGCAGTCAGGATCGGGAAAGCCAGCAGCACCAAAACGGAAGTAAACAGGATGTTCCAGGTAAAAATCGGCATCCGGAACATGGTCATCCCAGGTGCGCGCAGGCACACCACGGTGGTGATCATGTTGACGGCGCCGAGGATGGTGCCCAGCCCGGCAATCACCAACCCCATCACCCACAGGTCCCCACCCACCTGCGGAGAATGGATCGCATCTGACAGCGGAGTATAGGCAAACCACCCGAAATCAGCGGCCCCACCGGGGGTGAGAAACCCCGAGAGCACCATGAGACCACCGAATAAAAACAGCCAGTAAGAAAACGCGTTGAGCCGAGGAAAGGCCACATCGGGAGAACCGATCTGCAACGGCAGCACCAGGTTAGCAAAGGCGAACACCATGGGGGTGGCATACAACAGCAACATGATAGTGCCGTGCATGGTAAACAGCTGGTTATACTCCTCGGTAGACAAAAACTGTAACCCAGGCCGAGCCAGCTCGGCGCGCATCAGCATCGCCATCGCGCCACCGATGAAGAAAAAAGCCATCGACGTCGCCAAGTACAGCTTGCCGATCTCCTTATGATCGGTTGTGCGTAGATACCCCAACAGTTTCGAACCAACTGGCGCCCGAGCAGACGCAGGGTACGGCCGGCTAGGAGCAGGTAACACGGCTGTCATAAGGCAGACCTCCGCGTCCAGAAGTACAAGTGCCTCAACAAGCCGGGCGTTACCCGCACCTGCTTGCCCTACACCAGGTAGTGACTTAGCTCACACATCCGTGCACTTACGCTCAGTTGTGGCAAGGACACGACTCACGATCGTGCCGTGACGGCCGGCCGTACCGACGACACAAGTCGAAGCCGAAGGCCGACTTCTGAAACCTCACACAGACCGTGATCGGTGACGCAGCCGGTGAAACTCGGTGGAGCGTCGCCCGTACCGAGCCCTAGCCTGAGCGAACACCCACCGCATCAACCCTTGGTCTCACCATGCCCAAAGGGGGCTGTTCCATGCCGTCCTCACCACGCCGGGCCATACCGATAGCCCGGATCCTGCGGTTTCACTGGCGCGCGGCCTGGCGATATCCCGGGCTGGTCGTGGGCTGCCTGCTGGCCACACCACTGACGGTGCTAGTCGAGACGATCCTGCCGCCGCTGATCGCCTCTGACGTGCTCAACCGCCTCAGCACCGGTGACTACCAGCGCAACCAGCTCTGGACCAGCTTCTCCAGCAATCTGATCGCGTACGCCGTGGTGGTTTTCCTGGGCACGATCGTCACCTGGCGCATCGTCGACTACTTCTTGTGGCGGCTAGAGAGCCGGGTGCAGCGCGACCTCGCGCAGCGCTGCTTTGGCCACCTGATCGGACAGTCGGCCGACTTCCACGCCAACACGTTCGGCGGCGCCCTGGTGTCTCAGACGACCAAGCTGATGGGCAGCTACATTCGCATCGCCGACACCACAGTGCTCCAGCTGCTGCCACTGGCGTGCGCGCTGGGTTCGATCGTGACGATCATGGCCGCCAAGGCCGCGCTGTTCGCGATCCTCTTCACCCTGTTCTCGGTGCTCTACATCGTCATCGCGACGTTGGTCTCCCACCCGGTGCGGCGTATCGGCGCCGAGCACGCCGCCACCGAGAGCGTGCAGACCGGCAACCTGGCCGACGCCATCACCAATGTGATGGCAGTCAAAAGTTTCGCCCGCGAACGTTACGAGGAGCAGCGCTTCGCCGAGGCCACTGAGCGCACCCGGGACTCGTTGCTACGGCTGTCCCGCGCGCACATGCGGCAGATGGTCTGGTTCGGCGGGCTGACCGGCGTGATCTCGATCGGGGCGTTCGTGGTGGCCACCGACGGCGTGGTGTCCGGGGGCGCCGAGGTCGGCACGATGTTCCTGATCGTGAACTACACGATCTCGGCGGTGCGGCAGCTGTTTGAGTTCAGCAGCTCGGGCCTGCGCCACTACAACCGGGCGTGCGGTGATGCCGCCGACATGATCGAGATCCTGGAACGGGAGTCCGACGTGCGAGACCCCGCCGAGCCGGAGCACTCGCGGATCAGGGCCGGCGAGGTCAGGTTCGAAGATGTGACGTTTCGACACGCGGGTTCCCGGGCCACCCTGTTCGACGGGCTGAACCTGCGCATCGAGCCAGGCGAGCGGGTCGGCCTGGTCGGCCACTCTGGCGCCGGCAAGACCAGCTTCACCCGGCTGTTGCTGCGGTTTTCCGACCTTGACGGCGGGCGCATCCTGCTCGATGGGCAGGACATATCCCGGATCACCCAGGCCGACCTGCGCGCCGCCATCGCCTACGTGCCGCAGGAGCCACTGCTGTTCCACCGGTCGATCAGCGACAACATCGCCTACGGCCGGCTCGACGCCGATCAGACCGAGATCGAGCTGGCCGCCACCCGGGCCAATGTGACTGAGTTCGTCAGCACCCTGCCCGACGGGTTTGACACGTTGGTCGGCGAGCGCGGCATCAAGCTTTCCGGCGGCCAGCGCCAGCGCATCGCCATCGCGAGGGCGATGCTGAAGGATGCGCCGCTCCTGCTGCTTGACGAGGCGACCTCAGCCCTGGACAGCGGCAGCGAGGTGCTCATCCAGGACGCGCTCTGGACACTCATGCAGGGCCGCACGACGATCGTCATCGCGCATCGGTTGAGCACCATCCAGCGGATGGACCGCATCATCGTGCTGGACGAGGGCCGCATCGTGGAGATGGGCACGCACAGCGAGCTGCTGGACAATCGCGGCGGTGTCTACGCCTCGTTCTGGGCTCACCAATCCGGCAGCTTCCTGCAGGCGACGCGCTGACCCGCGGCGCAAACCATCGCATTGCAGCTGCCTTGACCCAGTTTGAGCAGTATTGCCTTGATACCGGCGAGGAGACTTAGCCGGTACTCAAAGCGACCGATGCGCCGGGTACGGCCACGCAGCAAGCCAACTCGTTGGCGTTCTTTCACGTCCTCGAAACGCTCTGGCCAGTTCACGAGCTGCGACAGCCAATGCAGGTTTCTTATTCCTACCACTGCATGTTGACTCGATTAGCTGGTACGTAGTGATAAGGCCAGTCCCAGCCGCTAGCTGACAGTCATCAAACAGACATCCCGCCGGGTGCTGTGTGTTATGCCGGTTGAACCGCAGCCGTTGAGTGTTCACCATTGTGTTGCGTGGTGTTCAACATTCGACCGGGCCAAGGCAAACCCGAAGCGAGGCAGCGGCTGACACGAGCGTCAAGGATGCTAGGGGGCAGGCCGATTGACGAATGAACAGCGTTTGGAGGCCGAGCGACGCGCGCTGCGTGAGCGAGAACAGCAGCTGATTGCCGGCTTGGTTGACAGTGACTCGTCTAGCGACCGCGCAGATCAGGCTCAAGTCTTGGAACGGGTCCAGGAGCTGCAGTGGGTCCGCGACCGGATCGCTGAGATCAGCCAGCTGCTGGCCGATCTCGGGCACCTGCGTGGGCAGGTTACGGATGACCGGATCGGAGTCGGCGCCACGGTGCACCTGCAGTACCAGGACGGCAGCCAAGAGACGGTCTGGTTGGGATCTGCAGGGTTGGCCCAAAACGATGAAGCGGTGGTGACGCCAAGCAGCCCGCTCGGGCAGGCGCTGCTCGGGCAGCAGGTGGGCGATAGCGTCGACTACCACACACCGGCTGGCCCACAGCGAGTTCGCGTGATGGCGGTCAGACCCGCGCAGTGGAGTAGTGAGACTGCCACTCGCCCTGACTGAGCCGGAAACTGTTTTTCGGGTCGCCTCCAGTGTCGTTGGCCTCAGCGAGGAGTGCTACTCCATGTTCCCGGATTCGCCGGGTGGGCCGCAGGGCAACGTACGAGTGGGCGACACGTTCGAGTGGTCGACACGTT
>JAJPIR010000228.1 GCA_021324675.1 Actinomycetota bacterium | reverse complement strand
CGAGCATGGTTACCGAAGACCCGCTTGCGGGGTCGAGCATGGTTACCGAAGACCCGCTTGCGGGGTCGAGCATGGTTACCGAAGACCCGCTTGCGGGGTCGAGCATGCGCACCGTTTCTCCCTGGCCGGGTCGGCTGCCTGCGCCATCTCCGTCCCGGGTGCCTACCCGCCTGCTACCTGCCGAGGTACTCGACGGCGCCGGATGCGCCATCGGGGTAAGTGGGCGCGGCCGGCTCACCGGTGTCCCGTACCGGATCGCGGTGGACGGCAACCTGCCGCGTCGGGTGCTGGCCTGGGCCGGCCCCTGGCGAGTCGAGGAGCGTTGGTGGGAACCCGGCGGGGGACGGCGCTGCGCGCGGCTGCAGGCGGTGCTCGACGTCGCCGGACCCGCCGACGACCCGCTCGCGGTTCTGCTGGCTTGCGAGACGGGCCGCTGGAGGGTCGAGGGAATCTACGAGTAGCGCGCTATCAGCAGTGTCAATTGACATCAATCGACGGCGTGGAGAGCCCTCAGCGCCTGGTCCAGCTATCGGGCTGGGAACCGTCGATGTCAGTGAAGCCGTACTCGTAGGCAAGATCGGCCGAGGTCACCGAGTGCTGGTTCCACCGTGCTCGCTGAGGATCCGTGGCAAGTGCCGCGACTGCGCGGCCGACATAGCGCGGTGACTCGGAGTTCTCGAAGCCCTCGGGCGCAGGCGGGTATCCCTGGACCGAGCCATCAAAGGCCTCGCGCCAGTTCTCTTCGGTCACGCCGAAGTTGTCCAGCATCATCTCCGAGCGCAGCCATCCCGGCGTAAGAGCAACGGCGGTCGCGCCATACGGCGCGAGCTCATGGCCTTGGGAGAACGCCAGCCGGTTCACGGCCACCTTTGCCAGGTCGTAGAACACCGAGATCCGGTACCGCTCGGCGTTGAAGGCGGTGGTGCCGTCGGTGACCTCGATGAGCAACCCGCCCGGCCGGTCGATCAGCAGTGGCAGCAGGTGATGAGATGTGATCAGGTGAGTGTCGACGGCCAGCCGCAGGATGCGCAGACCAGCTTCCAGATCGTGTCGCCAGATCGGCGTGTTCCACGTTGGCGGGGAACCTTTCAGGACTTCGGCGCCCCAGATGTCGTTGACCAGCACATCGATGTGGCCGTGGTCGTGGCGCACGCGCGCAGCCAGACGCCGCACCTGCGCGGAGTCGAGGTGATCAACCTGGATCGCGATCCCCACGCCGCCAAGTTGGGTTACCAGCTCGGCGGTCTCCTCGATGGTCTCGGCACGCGCGTAATCCGACCGGATCGCCCCGCTCCCGCTTCTACTGCTGCGCCCGGTGCAGATCACTGTCGCACCGGCCTCACCCAAGCCGGCCGCAATGCCGCGTCCCGCACCTCGTGTCGCGCCGGCCACCACCGCCACCCGATCACGAAGTGCACCAGGATCTGGCGACCATGTCACAACGCCGAGTCTTTCAGGGCCACACGGTGGGCGTGCCGTTGATGCCCAGCACAGATCACTCTGGATCGAAGCTGGTGGCGCGAGACAGCGGCTCCCACACGGCGATCTCGTCGCTGACCGCAGCCAGGTGAGCCCGGATCCCGTCGACGGCGTCACTGCCGAGAGGCAGGCGCAGGGGCGGGTGGTCAGCGGCGAGCGCGGTGAGGATGGCTGCGGCTGCCTTGGCCGGGTCGCCGGGCTGCATTCCGTCGCCGCTGCTCACATACTGCCGGGTCGGGCCGACCGTCGCGGCATATTCCGGCATGGCAGCAGACAGGTACGCCGATCCGGCGGCGAACAGCCCGGTGCGGAAAGCGCCAGGTTCCACGATCAGGAAGCGGACCCCGAAGTCCACCTCCTGGCTCAGCGTCTGGGTTAAGCCCTCGAGGGCGAACTTGGTCGCGCAGTAGGCGCCGAAACCCGGCGCGGTGATCTGACCACCGACGCTGGACATCTGCACCACCGCCCCGCCGCCCTGGCGGCGCATATGCGGCAGCACCGCCCTGGTCAGTGCCGCCGGTCCGAAGAAATGCAGTTCGAACAGGTACCGCAGCTCCTGCTCGGTCGTCTCCTCCAGGGCCCCGACCTGGGTGCGGCCAGCGTTGTTGACCAGTACGTCAATACGATCATGCCGGCCAATGACCTCATCGATGACCTGGACGGCGTCCATGTCGGTCACATCCAGGGCGATGGCGTGGGCCTGGCCGGGGTACGCGGTGATCAGGCCATCCAGGGCTGGCAGTCGGCGGGCAGCGGCGACCACGGCGTCGCCGGCGTCGAGTGCTGCGGTGGCGATAGCACGCCCGAACCCGCTACTGGCACCAGTGATCAGCCAGACCCGCGGAGTTTGTTGCCCAGTTTGTGCCACGAACTTACGCATACACCCGCCCTACTGCCTGGGCAATCCCGCGGCGCCGCCCCGCTGGGCACCGAATTTTTCCGGTGCGCCCGAATATCGGTAGCCATGGTGGGAAGATGTGTCGGGTGACCACCACAGACGTTGATCGCTGCGGGGTGTGATGCCGTCCCTGTACCAGCTGCACTCGCATGACCCAGTGGAGTCGCCAGTACTGCTTTTGGCAACGGAGAGCTGGACCGACGCCGGGCTCGGCGCTCAGGCTGCCATCGCCCAGATTCTCGAGACGGTACCGACGGATGCGCTGGCCACGTTCAACTCGGACCGCTTGATCGACTTTCGGTCCCGCCGGCCCATCGTGCGCATCTCCGACGGGGTCGTCGAAAGCCTGAGCTGGCCCAAGATCCAGCTTCGGGTCGGCAGGGACAGTGCAGGTAGGAGCCTCCTCGCTCTGGTGGGGCCGGAGCCGGACATGGCTTGGCATGCCTTTGTGGGTGCGGTGGTGGATCTGGCCATCCAGTTGGAGGTGCGGCTGGTGACCGGTCTCGGCGCTTATGCAGCCCCGGTTCCCCATACCCGCCCGGTCCGGTTGATGGCGATCGCCACCAAAGCTGAACTGGCCGCCCAGGTAGGGGTGGTGGCCGGTACCGCTGAGATGCCGGCGGGAATCCAGACTGCGCTGCAGGAGGGGTTCGCCGCTGCGGGAATACCTGCGATCGGGGTGTGGGCCCGGGTGCCGCACTACCTGGCAGCTACCCCTTACCCGGCCGCTGCCGCCGCCCTCGTCGATGCGCTGGCCTCGGTGGCCGGACTAGAGCTTAATGCTGGGCCGTTGCATGCCGCGGCCGCCGGCATATCGGAGCAGATCGACGAGATCATCGCCAACAACGAGGAATACCGGCTGCTGGTGAACCGTCTCGAGGCTGCCTTTGATGACGAGCTGACCCCACCTTCTGGCCTTCCCTCCGGTGACGAACTCGCCGCTGAACTTGAGCGCTTCTTGCGTGGCGAGCAGGACGAGCACTAGGGCGCCCGCCGTGGGGATCGCCTCGTCGGCGCGATAGGTCCCGATTCCCCCGGCGGGACAGCCGTGCGCTAGTATCGAACGCGTGTTCGATACTAGCGATGACCTGTTACCCGGCTAGAGCCGTTCATGGGCTGGAACAACCCACCGGTGCGGTGGGCGGACTTGGAGCGTGTGCTGTCCGGGCGGTCCGCCCGCGGTGACGGGGGAGACAGCCCGGCGTGGACACGTCACCGGGATCCCTACGAGCCCCCGGTGCTGCTCTCGCCAGCCCGGTCCGCGGATATCCAACCGGGGGCTCCCTATGCCGAGCTGCACTGCCACTCCAACTTCAGCTTCCTGGACGGGGCCAGCCATCCAGAGGAACTGGTCGAGGAGGCGGCCCGGTTGGGTCTGGAAGCGATTGCGCTCACCGACCATGACGGGATGTACGGGGTGGTGCGCTTTGCCGAGGCGGCCCGCGAGTTGGGCGTCAAGACCGTTTTCGGTGCGGAGCTGTCTCTGGGCCTCACTGCACCGCAGAACGGAGTGCCTGACCCGGAGGGTGAGCACCTGCTCGTGCTGGCCCGTGATCCCGAGGGATACCGCAGGCTGTCCCGCGTGATCACCGATGCCCAGATCGCCGGGCGGGAGAAGGGTAAGCCGATCTATGACCTTGACGCGGTAGCAGCCGCCGCGAGTGGGCATTGGGTGGTGCTCACCGGTTGCCGCAAGGCGGCGGTGCGCAGAGTGCTGGAGCGGGCCGGTCCAGCCGCGGCGGCAACGCCGCTACGCCGCATGATCGAGCTGTTCGGCCACGAGCACGTCGTCGTCGAGCTCACCGCGCACGGCCTGGCCGACGACACCGAGCGCAACGATGCACTCGCCGCGCTGGCCGCAGCGCACGGGCTGGACACCGTCGCCACTACCGCTGCGCACTACGCCACCCCGTCCCGGCACCGGCTGGCCACCGTGCTGGCTGCGGTCCGGGCCCGGCGCAGCCTGGACGAGATGGATGGCTGGTTGCCGGCGGCCGCCACGGCACATCTGCGGTCCGGCACCGAGATGGCGCAGCGGTTTGCCCGCTGGCCCGGTGCTGTCGAACGGGCCGCCGCGCTGGGCCGGGCCTGCTCATTCGATCTGTACCTGGTGGCACCGGACCTGCCGCCGTTCGCCGTTCCCCGCGGGCACACCGAGACCAGTTGGCTGCGCGAGCTCACCTGGGCCGGCGCGGCCGCCCGCTACGGCAGCTACGACGAGCGTCCCGGTGCCTTTCACCAGATCGAGCACGAGCTGGCCGTCATCGAGGAGAAGAACTTCCCCGGCTACTTCCTCATCGTGCACGACATCGTGGCGTTCTGCCGACGGGCCGGGATCTTCTGCCAGGGTCGCGGCTCGGCGGCCAATTCCGCGGTCTGCTACGCCCTGGGTATCACCAGTGTCGACGCGGTGGCGATGGACCTGCTTTTCGAACGGTTCCTCGCCCCCGATCGGGATGGCTATCCCGACATCGACCTTGATATCGAATCCGACCGGCGTGAGGAGGCCATCCAGTACGTCTACCGGAAATACGGGCGTGATCGTGCTGCCCAGGTCGCCAATGTGATCACCTACCGGGCTCGCTCGGCGGTGCGGGACGTGGCCAAGGCGCTGGGCTACTCACCGGGAACCCAGGATGCGTGGAGCAAGCAGATCGACCGGTGGGGGCCGCTGGGCCAGACCAAGGCAGAGACCGGCGTCAATGGTTCGACCCTGCAAGCAGGTCTCACTGTTAATGGTTCGACCCTGCAAGCAGGTCTCACT
>JAJPIR010000175.1 GCA_021324675.1 Actinomycetota bacterium | reverse complement strand
CTCGGCGAAGCTCAATGCATCAAACATTCATGTCCTCCTCGGAGTCGTCTACATGTGCTTCGTCGGATTGAAACTCTCCGATTCAGCTAATTCAAAACAATAACAGCGCGGGATCGTCTGACAACATGCATTTGCCACTTAACTTTGCATTCCGTCACTGAGCCAAAAACTGGCTTGCGACTACTGAGACGGCAGGCGTATGGCTACCGAGACTTCGGGTCTTCGGCACGTATTGCGCACTCCCGCGCGGACCTTCTCTACTGCAGCCGACGTGCTTGAGTACGGTCATCTGCGCTCGTCACGGGGTACCTAGGGTGCCCACCCCAAGGGCGGCGCGCGTACTGCGGGAGCGGCGAGTGACCGTGGCGCGGATGGATTGAACACCGCGGTACTACGGACAAGGACTCGCCAGCTACGTACGCAGGTGACCGGTGCATACCGGAAGTCCTGAGGATTCGGCACTGGTTCAGGCGGACATGTGCTTCATGGCCACCTAGGGCCCGCGAGACGCATGCGTGGACCCGGCGAGGCTGGAGCTGGGGCCGGAGCACGGCGGGAACGTTGATCGTCGGCCTCTCAATTCATGACGCGGTTTTTAGATCGTTGTCAGGAGCTGTCTGAACCAATTTTCTCTCGACTTGCGTCTTGGCAGCGCCTCGCTCCCGGCAATGCCGGGTGTCATTCCGCGATTTGGTGAATGGGGTACCGCTGTCAGTCACGAGCGTTGCTTTTGGTGCCTGGCGCGATCCCGGTAAGCGGCCAGCCAGCGATCGGCTCATGCAGTGCGGAGCCATCCGGACCCCCACCGAGGCGGCTGCGCACCAGGTGCAGCTGGCTAGCCACCCACGGCGGGCCTTCCCAGCAAGCCAGCCGCTGAACCAACGGCCGCAGATCGGCCTGTCCCGCTGCCCGGGCCAGCGTGAGGTGTGGCCGGTACGGCCTGTCCTCTACCGGCAGACCGCTCCGCCGGGCGGCAGCAGCCACGGAGCCAGCCAACCGGCGCAGGTTGTCGCGGTCGCCCTGCACCCGAGTCCACAACACGCGGTGGCCGAACCGGCCACCGCCGCCAAGGGACAACGACAGCGGTGGGTGCCGGGCGGCTGCCCGGTCGAGCCGGCGGGTCAGCTCACCAACCAGGCCACCGTCGACCTCACCGAGGAAGAGCAGCGTCACGTGCCACTGTTCAGAGCGAGTCCACCGCAACTCAGGGGCGAGCTCGCGCAGTGCTGCGGTGGTGACTCGGAGCGCTTCGGTGACTGTCTCAGGGGGTGTCAGCGCCACGAACAACCGCATTCGGTCATCGTGGCAGCGTCAGGCCATCACCAGCTGGGAGGGTGCTCCTGGGGCGATATTCCGGCGGCTCGAACTGATTGCCTGCGCGGCGAATCGCCAGGTGAAGGTTGGCTGCCGGGTGGTGTTGCCGCCCGGCGTACCCGCTTACCGCTGGTCGCGTAGCCCTGTCATCAAGGACTGAACCCCTCCGACCAGTCGGCGCAGAAGGACAGCCGCCGGACGCCGCAGCCGTCGCGCCTACGCCACTGAACGGGGAGGTCCTGGTAGTCCTTATTCCCAGCGCCGCTGCTTGCTCCCGCGGCTGACCACAGCGGATTTCAGATCCGCACGATGCGCAACCCGCAGTAAACGAGGGGAGATCGCCCCGGTGGCACCCGAATCACTCGTCGAGGCCCGGGGGACCGCGTTCGGTCCACGGGTCTGGGCCCCTGAGACCGTCGAGGTCCTATCCGCGCCTGATCACCTCGCCCGGGCCGCTGCCAGCGCGCTGGGCTGGGATGGCGTAGTGCTGCCCCCGATGGTACTGCTCGGCCGCCGGGTGGTGGTCGTCGCCAGCCTTCTTGGCGAGGTGCACGAGCGCCGGATGAATTCAGGGTGGCGCCCGGTGACCGATCGCGTATCGGTATCAACCTGGGAGTGGCCCGAGATGCGGCACCTCGTGCCGGCCCCCGCGGTGCGCCTGAACGGCATCATCGCGCCCGCTCGGCATTGGCGTACCGGGCTCACCGGAGCCGCACCGTTCGCCGGGTTGTGCCCGACTGCACTGCTGCTTCCCGCGCATATCGCGCGCAACGTGGAGTGCCTGAGCCACGCTGAGTATTACGGCCCTACCGTGTTGGCCGCTGCTGGACCCCACGATGTCGACCCGGATGCTGTTGACGTCGTACACGTCGGGCGCACCCGCGCGGTTGCGACCACACCCTCGACCGTAACGACCAGGTGGGTGTACGAGATGGTCTACGATCGCCTACTCGCTGTTCACTAGCGCCATCTCGCCGTGCGCTGAGCGCCCGTGGGTGCCAGGCAGGCCTGCCGGTGACTCGACCTGCCAACGGCCGTGCCGCAGCCCAAACTCGTTACCACAGGTTAGGGCTGTCACTGTGATTATTCGATCGATGAGCTGGCTGCCGATACTGCCGACGGTTTCGGCTGCGGGTACTCCGTGCTGCCGAGGGCTGAAGGCCGCTTCTGGGCGGGATGGCAGCCTTGCGGCGGCGAATTCGAATCCTCGTTGCCCCGCCGGGTCGGTCGCATCGCGGGCCTGATACACAGCGCCGAACGCTGGCGACGGTAATCACCACTGAAGTGATAAGCACCACCACTGAAGTGATAGGCAGAGAATTGTGGGGTGGGGTCGTTCCTCTCGAACGACCCCACCCCACTTGAGGGTGCCTGCGCTTCACGCGTCCGGCGCCGGACGGGGGATCTCCCGGGCCTTCGATGCGCTGGCTAAGTCACCAGGCACCGGGCGGTGGGATCCGGCGATCATCGGAGCAACGTTGTCGGTGACAGTCGGTCAGGCAACGACGGTGCACCGGCGCGGCACTCCACTCGATGAAGAGCGGGATGAACCAGGCTATTGAGTTGTGGCGCTCCCACCGGCGACGCGCGGGGCGTGCAACGCCGCCGGCGGGAGAGTGTGGTTGTGGCCGGCAATCCTTCGACATCTCGGTCGGGGGCACGGACGTTCGCCGGATCACCGGCCACATGGCGGCTGCTCAGCTTTCGTGGGAGGG
>JAJPIR010000335.1 GCA_021324675.1 Actinomycetota bacterium | reverse complement strand
CAAGTCGAGCTCGCTGAGCGCCCCGTCGGCGGTGTAGTCGACAAACGACAGGATCGCTTCATCGAAATCGACCCCGCCGAGGCGCTCGATGCCCTCCGGAGTGCCCAGAATCTCCACCCCGCCGGGTTGCTTGCGCAAGACGGTGGCGTCGAAGGTGCCCCCACCCAGGTCATAGACCGCCACGATCTGGTCATCGTCGAGCAGCCGGGAGGCGGCGTAGTGCGCTGCTGCTGCTTCCGGCTCGGTCACCAGAGGCAGGTTGTCCAAACCCGCATGCTGGGGTACCTCCTCGAACAACGCCCGCCGGAACGGACCCCAGTTCGCTGGATGGGTCAACAGAACCTGCTCAGGTGGCTGCCCCTCGGTCTCGGTGACTTTCTGAACAACATCGCGCAAGAGCGCACCGAGTAAAGCGGTGACGGGATAGGCCTGGCCGCCCAGCATGACTGGCGTCGGGTTGCCCAGCCGGCGCTTGAACTCGCGGCTGACCCGGTCGGGACTGCTCACCGCGCGCAGGGTGGCGGCTTCTCCGGTGACCAGCAGGCCGTCCTCACGGAGGTAGACGGCCGCCGGAGTCACCACCGCGCGGTCACCCAAGGTGAACATTTCCACCCGAGTGGAAGAGGCAATTGCGGCCGCGACGAACGTCGTGCCGAGGTCTACCCCGAGGCTGTACCCCACCGCGCCTCCCTCGAATGACGCCTCATAGTAACTTATGGTTACCCAGATCGATCTACATTTATCCAGAGTCACTGATGGCAGTTCTGATACATATCGGCGCAAGGCAGACTGAGAGTTACCGAGCCAACACAACAAGGGGGTAAACCCCACCCCGGAGTAGGGAACATCCCCTTCCTTTACGGTTGAGAGCCATCGAAGATGCGATGATGGTTTCCGGGTTTGGACACCCTAACGGCGGTGTAATGGACGAGTCTGTTGCCGGGATGTGCCGCCGGAAGCACCAAGATCAGTGGCTGCGCCGCCGGCTGCTGCAGCGGCAGCTACATGATGGGGCAGCGCTGCGGATTTCCGCCCTAACCCTACGTTTGGGCCTGCTCCAGCATCATGCTGCACCCACTGAGCATGCATTGCAGGACTACATCGGCGAACTGCAAGATGAGTTGCATGCCGTGCTGGAAGAATTGCGGGACGTGGCGGCCAAGATTTATCCTCCATTGCTGGACGAAGCCGGGCTCGGACCAGCGCTGCGCGAACTGGCGGCGGAACTTCGCGTACCCGTTGCGATTGTGACTTGTGACGACAGGTTCGGTCCGGCCGCGGAGGGTGCAGCGTACTTTGCTGTGATGCGGTGCTTCGCGGCCCGACCCGCCGAACCTAAGCCAGCAAAAGTGGTAGTCCGCCGGGAAAACGATGCGCTGATGCTGTCGATCGTCGGAGTCGGGGCTGCCCATGCGGAACTCGTGGACGATGAGGCGAAGCCACTTGGTGGAACCGTCGAGGTGGAACCTGAAACGCCGCTCGGTGCCAGCACGATCATAGCGAGGATCCCATGCGAGTAGCACTAGCCGAGGATGGCGCACTGTTTCGTGAAGGATTGCTCATGCTTCTGCGTGCAGCAGGTCATCAGGTTGTGTGCAGCGCCGCCGGCGGCGATGAATTGGTGGCGCTGCTGGCCACTGCGCCCGCAGACGTCGCTATCCTCGACATCCGTATGCCTCCGGAACCCGATGGTGGGCTGATCACTGCGGAACGGCTCCGGGCAGCTCACCCGGACTTGGGGTTGCTATTCCTATCGCACTATGCGGAGTCACATTATCTTATGCGGATCCTTGAGATCGGCACCGAAAGCATCGGATACCGCCTCAAGGAGAAGGTAGGCAGCGTCGAAGTACTCACCGATACTCTAAACAGGATTGGAAATGGGGAAATCGTCATCGAGCCGGTGCTGGCGAAACGGCTTGTTGAGCGCACCCGGGGCGACAAGAAAGACGTCGTATCGGCACTGTCAGATCGCGAGCAAGAGGTGCTTAGATTGATGGCCGAAGGCCGGTCGAATAACGGAATAGCCGGCCAGCTCTACATCACACCGAAAGCGGTAGAAAAGCATGTAGCAAATATCTTCGTCAAGCTCGGGCTGCATACGGATACGGCCGCTCATCACCGCCGAGTGCTTGCTGTTCTGACCTACTTACGGTCCCAACGCAACGAAAGTTGAGCGTAAAAGGCTTGGCTGGTCGTGCACGGCGCCTTAGCGTAGGGAAGCACCGACCGGTGGTGGGACGATGAACAGCACGCTCGCAGCGCGGCTGATGCGCCTGCTGCTGGCCGCCTGCTTGGTGGCCGCAGTATTCGCCGCCGTGGTCGGGGCCATCGGATCACTGGTCGCCTCCCCGGCGGTGAACCTCCTGATGCCGTTCGGCGCAGCGGCGTTGAGTGCCGCAGGGCTGGCCATCGCAGCACCGCGGATCGATCGGATAACTCAGCACGCCAGGCCGGCAACTGGCGCCGATACCAGCCCCACTGGCGCTGCCGGTGTCGCGCTGGACTCGCTCGAGCAAGCTCTCCATGACCTGGCGCGAATACTCGCCGAAGGTACCCGCGCCGAGCACGCGACCGTGTGGCTCGCAGTCGCGGACAAGCTCGTCAGCGCTGCGACCTACCCCATCGTGGTGGGTGCAGGCGCGCGCACCACAACGCTGGCAGCCCTGCTGGCACAGCCGGACGTCGATCACGCCGTGCCCGTGCTCGACGGATCCATGCTGCGCGCGGCACTCACCGTGGGTAAGCCGGGACGTCCGGTCACGCCGGCTGATCAACGGCTCATGCAGGATGTAGCGCAAGGTGCGGGATTGCTACTGCGCGGTGCGCAGCTGGCGTTAGAGCTAGAGGATCGCGTCCGGAGAGCAGATGGACTGGCTGGCCAGCTGCAAGCGTCCCGGCAGCGGTTGGCTAAGGCACGAGACGTCGAACGCCAGCGCCTGGTCAGCGAACTCACCCAGGTGACAACTGCCCGACTCGCCAACTTGCGCGGCGACATCGCAGAACTTCAAGACCTGCTTTCCCGTGAAGAGCCGGACATCGGACGCGCCCAACAGACCGTTGCGCAAGCCCGCGCCGGTCTGGACGAGCTGCTCGATCGATTCCGGGTGATTGCCCGGGGGGTCTACCCGGCGGTGCTTCGACATCAGGGGCCGGCTAGCGCGCTCGAGGAGGTGGCCACCGATTTGCCCCGCCCGGTGCGCCTGTCCGGACGCCTGTCCCAGCGGTGGTCTTGGGAGATCGAATCGGGCATCTACTGGCTGGCAGCTTCGGCGATGCAACTACTCGCCGGTCGACGCGCCGAAACGTCCCTGCGGGTGCACCTCGAGCACGCTGAGCACCAGCTGGTGGTCCGCATCGAAGACCCGGTACTCGCCATCCCCGCCCCCCAATTGCGCGCGGCACTGGCTGACGATATGGACCGCCTGGCCGCGCTGGGAGGTGAGGTGGAGATCGCCGAGGACGGCGCCGGTGGGCTCGCGTTGCGCGCCTGGTTACCCGACCGGCTCGAACCGTCGGTCGACGACCCAACCCGGCCGCCAACTCTGCCGATACCGCTATGACCAGCCGGGCGCTTCGCGGACTTCACTACTCGCTCACCGCGGTCGCGGCGGCCGTCTTATTCCTCGTCGTGCAATCGATCGTTGGAGGCCTGCTCCCAGACAAACCTGTCGCCGCCGCAGTTGCCATCGCGGTAATCGCACTGCTGTTCCTGCCGCTGTCGGAGTCGATCGAGCGGCTGGCAAACCGGTTCACCGGAGGCAGCCCGCCGACGGCCTACCACGTCTTGGCCAACCTCTCCACGGCTTCGGGAGCCCCGTCAGCAGATGTGTCCAACCTGACCGACGTTGCCGAAGCCATCGCTGCCCGGCTGGGCGCCCGCGCATGCCGGCTAGCTGTCGTCCATGCTGGCCTGCGTGATCGAAGCTATGCCTGGCCAGGCGATTACCGGCCCACTGCTGAGGATGTGGTCCTGCCCATCCGGCAAGGTGGTGAGCAGATCGGCTCTATCGCGGTGAGCTGGGCGCCGGGCACAACGCGGTACAACCAGCGCCGTGCGCAGCTAGAGGACATTGCAAACAGCCTAGGCGCCATCGTTGCGGTGAGCCGGCTTGGGATTGAGCTGGAAAGGCAGCTGCGCGCGGCGCAGGCACACGCCGAAGAAATAGCGGCCGCCCGGCGGCAGGCGGTGGCGGAGATGGACGGTGAGCGGCGCCGGATGGAGCGCAACCTGCACGACGGTGCGCAGCACCACCTGGTCTCCCTGCGGATGATGCTGGGTCTGGTGGAACATGGGGTGGCATGCAGGCAATGGAACCAAGCCCGGGAAGGGCTAAGCCGGCTGGTCACCCAGGTTGGCAATGCCGAGGCCGTGCTCGCGGAGACCGCAACGGGGGTGTCGTCCGTTGCCCTGGCTGAGCGCGGGCTGATCGCAGCACTGAACTCTGACCTGTCCGGGGCACAACCACCGATCACCGTGAGCGCACCTGAGCCGCTGTCGCGCCGTCGGTTTCCTCCGGAGATCGAAGCCGCCGTCTACTTCTGCTGCCTCGAGGCGGTGAGCAACGCCCGCAAGCACGCACCGGACGCAACCATCGGCGTGCGGCTCAGCGAGGTCGACGGCGCCCTGCACTTCGCTGTCCAAGACGATGGCCCGGGTTTTGCTCCGCACGCGCCAGCCGGTGCGTCGGGGGGGCGGGGGTTACGCAACGTGAGTGCTCGGATTACCGCGGTTGGTGGCAGGCTGGCGATCCGGTCGGTTCGCGACGCCGGCACGACGATCGAAGGATCTGTCCCTTTGCCGCAGGAGCGAAGCCTGCTTGATCGGGTGCGCGAGCTCATCCGCGAAGCACGGGGGCTTTACGACGGCAGCGCGGACAGCGAACATCTGCGGCAACTGCAAGCCCAACTTGCAGGGCGCGCCGGAGTCCGCGAGGCCAGCGCGGTGTTGCGGGCGCTGGACGCCTTCGTCAGGTCCTCTCCGCTACCTGGGCCGCGAGGAGTTGCTCTGTGCTACCAGGTCGAGCAGATCCGTTCGGAGGCACACGAGCTGACCGAGATAGAGCTACTCGATGAGCTGGGAGCTGGCAGGTTGCCGTTAACCTTTGACGAGCGCCGGGAGGCAGAACAGTTGCTGGGAGCGGCCGGGTCGGAGCCGGCAGCCAGGCTTGGGTTGATGGCCGACGCCGATGCCGCTCAGGTGCGCCAGGCCGCCGGGCAGCAACTGGCTCGCTGGCAACGCCGAGCGTCCCATCCGGCCTCCACGAGAGCCGTCCGGGACGCTGCTGACATTCTGGTGCGTACCTGCGAACGGTTACTCGCGCAGGCCCGCTCCGAGTGATCGGTTAGCGCGGCGCGGTGCTGGGAGCCAGAAGCGCGGCGGGAATGATCGCGCTGGCACGGGCCCGAAGGTCGGCAAGCAGAGCAAAATCGTTGTCAATCTGGCTCAGCAGCGCCGGGGCCTGTTCGAGTTCCTTGAGCCTGCGCTGGCACTGGTTACGGGTATCGGTCAACGATCGCTGCATCTGCTCGCTGCGGGCACCGTAACTGTCACGCAGGTCTTGCTCGAGTTGGCGAAGCTGGTCGCGGGATTCCTTGGTGACCCTCATGCTGAAGTCAGTGATGTAACTACGTACCGTGGTGCTCGCCTGATCCCGACGTTTCTCCAGCCGGCGGTTACGTTCCTCGATGACCGCGAGCCCTCCCATGAGGAATGTGGGTATCAGCGACAAGGTCATCGGCAGCGTCAGCTCTGTCAGCCTGGTGAGCAAGTAGAACATCACGAAACCCATGTATGCGCGCAAAGCGATGTTCACCACGGCGCTGATACCGATTCGCGAGCTTCCCAGTGCTTGATCAGCGGTGAGCGGGGTAGGCAGATCAGTCGCGACAATGGCCTGCGGAGGATCGACGATGTGCATCTCACCCGGCGCTATGTGCTTAGCCGCTTGCAGAGAGACGCTCCTGCTGGCGTTGAGCGCGAGCTCGTTGTTGGCCTGAGCTTCGGCAGTCAGCCGTTGGCGCAGCCAGCTGGCGAACTCGTCCCAGTTCTTCGCGGGGTTGGTGTGCTCGATGGTGTGCTCAGCTTCGGTCAGCACGGCTTGCATGCGCTGCCGCAGGTCAAAATCAACGTCCGAGGTAACGTTCACAAAACTGTCACGGAGAAGCTTCTGCCAGCGCGCTGAGCCGCTGCGGATCTCGTCTAAGCGCTGCTCGGCGGTCCGCACCGCGGTGCGTACCTGGGCCGACCGCCCGGGTTGCAGCAGCCTGGAGCGGCGGGATCGCAGCATGTCGGCGAGTTGGTCCAGCGCGAACAAAACGTGGTTAGCGACCGCGCGCAGGCTGGTTCGCTCCGCATCGTCAGCAATTCGCTCGAGGATTTCGGACAGCTTGCTGATACCAGACATCCGGGCAAGTTCATCATCGCCGGTGCGCTGGCTTTGCTTGTGTAGTGTCGCCGACACAGCCACCGCTTCGACTCCGATGCCTGCATCATTCAACAATGCTTTATCGCGTTCGAAAACGTGGCGCCACTGACCATTAACGTCGATCTTGGTGAGCACAAAAATGATCGTGGGGCAGCAATCCTGCATTGTCCGCAAGTATTCTACTTCCACGCGGGTCAACTCAGTGGAAGCGTCGGAGACGAACAGCACCGCGTGAGCCTGGCCGATCCGGCCTCGCCCGGCCGGTGGCGATGTGATCGTGGTTGTCACCGCCTCGATGAGGGAGAGCTGACCGGCGGGCAGGTCAATCGTCACCTCATTGGGTCCGGCTGCACCGACTGGGCCCACCAGCGCATCGATGAGTGAGCTTTTGCCCTGCTGACGACCACCGACGAGATGGACCTTGACCGGGGAGTCCACGAGCAGGCGCCGAGCATCGGTAAGTCGCTGGATCAGATCGTGTCGCTCGGCTTCGTGAGCCTGAGCAATTGTCAAATCGAGGATCTCTGCTGCCCGGAGAACGCCATTGCTCGACGCCTGCTGCGTGGACATCACTCACTCCCTTTATTGATCCTGTTAACGACTCCGGTCAACCGATTCAGTGGTGAGCCATGTGGTGCGAGCCGTGGTGGCCGTCGTGGTGGTAGTGGTCGTTGTGATACTTGTGGTGGTGGTATTCCTTGTAATACCGGTCGTAGTCGCCGTAGTCGTAGGAATGCCGGTCGTAGTCGCCGTAGTCGTAGTGGTAGTCGTGGTCATAGTGGTCATAGTGGTGATGGCCGTGATGGCCGTGATGTTCGTGATGGCCGTAGTGACCGGACTTGTAGCTGGACATTGTGACTCCCTGAGAGGCCCGGGCTTGGTCTTGTATCCCGAATCGTTTGGCCTGACATCAGGGTGCTCGCTTCGTAACGTAAGAACGATCGAGCAAACCCCCTGAGCGACGGAGTGCACCCCCGTTCCGGAGCGGGGGTAAACCCCCTGATGCTGCCTCGTTGGCTCCTCGTTGACCCCTAGCCGATGTTGACCGGGTCGGGGCGGTGCAGCAGGCAGGCCGCGACGAGGCCGGTCCAACCGGTTTGGTGGGACGCGCCCAAGCCAGCTCCGGTGTCCCCGTGGAAGTACTCGTGGAACCACAGCTGGTCGTGCCAGTGCAGGTCGGTCTGGAACAGCTCGTAGTGGCCGAAGACCGGCCGGCGCCGGCGGGATCGTTGCGGAACGAGCTGATCAACCGGTCATTCAGGTCGGTGGCGACCTCGGCCAGCGTTCGTTTCACCCCAGAGCCGGTCGGGTGCTCGACGACAAAGTCGTCGCCGAAGAACCGGGCGAACCGCCCGATCGCCTCGATGAGCAGGTAATTGACCGGGAACCACACCGGCCCACGCCAGTTGGAATTACCTCCGAACAGGCCGCTCGTCGACTCGGCGGGCTCGTAGTCAACCGACGCGTGCAGTTCGGGAAGGTCGAGCACGAACGGCGCGTCGCGGTGGTGGCGGGAGACTGACCGCAGCCCGTGCGGTGAGAGGAACTCCTGCTCGGACAGCATGGGTGCCAGAATTCGCCGTAGCTGTTCGGGGCTCACCATGGACAGTAGGCGGCCTTCTGCGCCGTCTCTGACGTGAGTCTGGCCGACCACGCCCGCGTACTGCCGCAGGTTGTGGAGGAACCAATGCACCCGCCCGGCGAAGTCCGGTAGGTGTTCCAAGGTGTCGGTGCCTAGTGTCGTGGTCGCGCACAGTGGGAGCAGTCCCACCAGCGAGCGGACCCGCAACGGGATCCGCCGGCCGTCGGCCGCGGACAGCACGTCGTAGAAGAAGCCGTCGGTCGGATCCCACAACCCGTCGTGCGCCGCCGCGGCGATCAGTGCGAAATGCTCAAAGAACTTCGTGGCCAGATCCTCGTAGGTGCGGTCGTGCTGGGCGAGCACCAGGGCCATCTCAAGCAGGTTCAGGCAGTACATCGCCATCCACGCGGTGCCGTCGCTTTGCTCGAGGACCCCGGCCAGTGGCAGCGCCGCGGATCGGTCGATCGGACCGATGTTGTCCAGGCCAAGGAAACCGCCTTCGAAGACGTTATTGCCCTCGCTGTCCTTGCGGTTGACCCACCAGGTGAAGTTCAGCAGCAGCTTGTGCAACACCCGGGCCAGGAAGTCGTAGTCACGTGAGCCGTCATTTTCGAAGACTCGCAGCGCGGCCCAGGCGTGCACCGGTGGGTTGACGTCGCCGAAGGCCCACTCGTACGCGGGTAGCTGCCCACCTGGATGCATGTACCACTCACGCAGCAGCAACAGCAGCTGGTTCTTGGCGAAGGCGGGGTCCAAGCGCGCCAGCGGTATGCAGTGGAATGCCAGGTCCCATGCTGCATACCAGGGGTATTCCCAGGGATCCGGCATCGAGATGACGTCGGCGTTGTTGAGGTGGCGCCATGCAGCGTTGCGCCCGCGCAGGCGCTGCGGTGGCGGGGGCGGCCCGGCTGGGTCACCATCCAGCCAGCGCGCCACGTCATAGTGAAAGAACTGTTTGCTCCACAACATCCCGGCCATCGCCTGGCGCAGCACCATGGCATCCTCAGCTGGGGCGTCAGTGATCCCTCCTGCCCGCCCCAGCGCTCGGTAGAACTCGTCTGCCTCGGCGCGCCGGATCGTCATCGCTTCGTCGAAACCGGCTCCCAAGCTGCCGGCTCGGTCCGCGGCGACCAGCCGCAGCCGGATCGCAACCTGGCCTCCAGCGGCCACCTCCAGCCGGTACCACAGGGCACCCTTAGTGCCGATCCGCTCCGGATTGGCAGTCGGGGCACCGGTCAGGACATGATCATTGATCCCGTCCTTGGGATAGCTCGAACGGCCCGGCACACCATAGAGCCGCTGGGTGTTCGTCTCGTTGTCGCACAGCAGCGGCTGGGCCACACCGTCACCAGTCAAGACCAACGGGCCTAGCTGCCGGTGCCGCGCGATGAGCGTGGAGCCGACCCCTGCCTGGATCTGCGGCACCTCGTCCTCCCCGGGCAAGCCCCAGGACCAGGTGTTCCGGAACCACAGGGTCGGCAGCACGTGCAGCGTCGCCGCCTCTGGGCCGTGGTTGTCCACGGTGATCCGCAAGCACAGATCCGTCGGTGCAGCCTTGGCATAGTCGACTGTCACCGCCCAGTACCGGCTTTCGGCGAATATCCCCGTATCGACCAGCTCATATTCCGGCTCGTCTTTCCCCCGGCGACGGTTCTCTGCTACCAGGTCGGTGTAGGGAAAGGGACGCTGAGGGTAGTGGTAGCGCCAGGTCATCCAGGAATGGGTAGGTGTGGAATCCAGGTACCACCAGTAGTCCTTGACGTCCTCGCCATGGTTACCCTCCGGGCCGGTCAACCCGAACATCCGCTCCTTGAGGATCGGATCGACGCCGTTCCACAGTGCCAGCGCCAAGCAAAAGGTCTGGTGTTCGTCGCAGACCCCGGCCATCCCGTCCTCGTTCCAGCGGTACACCCTGGAACGGGCATGATCATGCGGGAAGTAGTCCCAGGCGTCGCCGTAGGCGCTGTAGTCCTCGCGGACGGTACCCCAGGCCCGCTCGGAAAGGTATGGTCCCCAAGCCCGCCACGGCGCCGTGCCCTCGTCCGCTTCCTGAAGCCGCATCTGCTCAGCTGACGTCGTCTGCACCATGGTGCTCAGTACAGCAGCCCAATTGAACCGTTACGTTCGAATTATCAACAGAAAGCCGTGCGCGACACCGTTCAGCAGGCGAATAGCGAGGATGGGCTTTACGCTGCGAGCTGATGCGGGTACTGGTGACCGGTTGGTCGTCGTTTCTGGATGGCGAGGCCACTGCTGGTGACGTGCTCAGCATGGAGGCGGTGCGCGACTCGTTGCTTGAAGCCGGGGTCGATGTCGACGTCGCCTGGAGTCCCAGACTGCGTGCCGACGGCCTGAGCCTGGAACAGGCTGACCCCGACACCTATACCCACTTGCTGTTTGTCTGCGGTCCCGCACACGGCCGCCAGGTCCGGCAGCTCCATGAACGTTTTGTCCATTGCTGGCGGCTGGCCGTCGGAGTCTCGATCGTGGCGACCAACGACCCTGCCGTCACCGGATTCCACGACATTATCGCCCGTGATCAGGACGGCGCGAGGCCGCACCGCGACCTCGCCGCAGTTCCGCAGTGCCCCCAAGTGCCGGTCGCGGGGGTGGTGCTGGCCCACGCTCAACACGAGTACGGCAACCGGCAGCGCCACGATGACGTCCACGCCGTGCTGACTTCGTGGCTGGGCCGGCAAGAGTGCGCCCGGCTGCCTTTCGACACCCGGCTGGATAGCCACGATTGGCGATTCCCGCACACGTCCAGCCAGCTGGAATCGGTGATCAGACGGTTGGACGTGGTGATCACCACTCGGATGCACGGCCTGGTCCTGGCGTTGAAGAACGGGATACCGGTATTGGCCGTCGATCCCATCGCCGGTGGCGCCAAGGTGAATGCCCAAGCCGCAGCGTGGGGATGGCCGGCGGTGGTAGTGGCGGATTCGCTCACCGAAGCGCAGCTGGATCAGTGGTGGAACTGGTGCCGCTCCGTGGAATGCGTGATGCTGGCAGCCCGCTGCAAGCGCGAGGCCGCGGTAGGCACGCTGGTGCCCCGGCTCCTGCAAGCGATCACCAAACTGTGACGCACGTTGCTCGCAGTCCCCGTGAGGTTCACACGATCGGCGATCGCCCGCAAGTACTTATCGGGCATCACGCCTCCTCCTAGCCACCGCCCGGGCTCAACCCGACCCGTGCAGGGAGCAGAGGAGATTGGTTCATGGTCATCACCGGCGCATGCGCGGGGGCGACCACGGGGATGGCTGAGCGCGGTGACGTACTGGCCGCACTGGAGCGGCTTCTCGACGACGCCAGTCAAGGCCGAGGTGGGGCGCTGTTCGTCGTCGGGCCCGCGGGTTTGGGCAAGACTACGGTGCTCGAATACGCGATCACCAGCGCGAAACCACGATTTGCGGTCGGTGTGGGACGCGGCGACCGGGTCGAGGCCCTGTTGCCCTTCGGCTTGATCGGCCAGGCGCTCACTCAGCTAAGCGACAGCAAGCTTCCCGGCACCAGCATGACGCTAGACGGTGACGCTGGCGACATCTCGCCACAGGCTCGCTTCTACAGCATTCTGCGGGAACTACGGGCAGCGGCGAGCCGCCCGCTGCTACTGGCGATCGACGACTTGCACTGGTCGGACCCGGACTCGCTCACCGCGATCCACCTGATGTGCCGCCGGCTGGCGTCCTTGCCGGTGGCGCTGATCGTCACCGCTCGGCCGTGGCCGGTGGAGGCGTCCAGTTCCGCGCAGGACCTAGCCACTCAAGGGTTGGCGCACGTCATGTCGCTGGCTCCGCTGAGCACCCCGGCCGTTCGAGAGATGCTGCGCGCCCGGGTCAGCGACTCGGTCCCCGCCATGGTGGTGGATCAGGCGGTCGAGACGTGCAGTGGCAATCCTTTGTTGGTGGAGCAGGTCGCTCTCGAACTACGCCGCAGCGGGAAACTCACGCAAGGCAAAGTCTGGTTACCCAGGTTCCTCGGAGTCGGTGCGGCCGGCCAGCGTTACCTGCAGGCGGCCAGCGTGCTGGGAACCCGATTCCGGGCCGACGTCGCGACAAAGGTGGCTGGATTGTCGGCGACCGAGGCAGACACCGAGATCGAAGGCCTATTTCGTGGCGGACTGCTCTACGAGGCCGAAGACGGGTGGGCACGGTTTACCCATGCGCTGATCCGGCAAGGGGTCTACGGGGACATCGCGCCTCCACTGCGCAGGAACCTGCACGCCGCCTCCTTCCGAACCTTGGTCGCCGCCGGTGCCTACCCAGCGGAGGCAGCCGAACATGCGGTGGCTGCTCATCTGGCCGGTGATCCTGAGGCGGTGGCCACGGTGGCCCGGGCGGGACGGTTGGCGCTGCGGGAGGGCGCCGTGCGGGCAGCACGCCAGCACCTGGCCGATGGGATGCGCCTGGCGGGTGAGGCCGCGCCTGCAGAACTGCTTTTCGACTTTGCCGCCGCACTTGCCGCGGGGGGTGCCACTGGTGACGCGATAGCCGTCTACGAGCGACTACTGGGCCTACCGGAGCTGCGCGTCGCTGACCGCATTGCCGCCTTGCGCGAGCTGGGTCAGGCCAGCTTCGTCATGGGCCAGGTGGAGCGCGCCGCAGGATGCTTCGAAGCGGCAGTGAGGCTCGCCGAACCAGACCATCCTGCGCTCGCCGTCGGAGCTTTACTCGATCAATCTTTCCATCATCAGGTGCTTTTCGGTCCTCGGGCAGCACTTCCGTGGGCCGACCGGGCCGCTGAGCTGGCCACCGCCAGCGGAGTCATGCGGTCCTCGGCCCAAGCGGCGTGGGGAGCAATCGCGTATCGCTGCGGCGATCCCAACGGCTTGACGGTAGCCGCGCGCGCCGCCACATCGCCTTCCGATCTTGTAGTCGCCTCGCACTCCATGGAGAGGCACCGGTACTGGGATCCGATGTTGAGCTACGCCGTTGTCGCCGTGCACGCAGAGCGGTTCACCGACGCCGAACGGCTGCTTACCCAAATCTTGAGCTCAGCTGAACGCCGATGTGAGCCACTCACCTTGCTCCGCGCGGCGATGTCGTGGATCGAATGCCTGTGCCGGCTGGGCCGCTTGCACGAAGCTGTTCCCGCGGTCGAGCGCCTCATCGAGCTCGCCGAGCTGTTCCCGTACGGAGGCCCGATTGCTCTGACCTACCGGGCATTGGTCCTTGTCGAACTCGGACAGCTAGACCAGGCAGCTGCATGTTGCGCGCAATTGCCGACCACTCATCATCAAGACGGCTACAGCCTGCATCGCACTGATGGGATCCAGCTTCACGTGCGGGCAGTCCTCGCTTACCGGCAGGGAGATGCCGGGACCGCGTGCTCGCTGTTCGCTGCGCTGCAAGAATGGGCCGACCGAACCGGCGAGGCCGACCCGTCATTCGTGCCCTGGACCGCCGATGCGGTCGCCGCCTACCTTGCCTGTGACCGAGACACTGACGCACGGCGGGTCATCGACTGGGTTGCGCAACGCGCCGTTGCCCTTCCCACCCGATGGCCGAAGATTGTCGTCTCCACGGGTCAGGCAGCTCTCGCGGAGCGCGCCGGCGACCGAGCGCGTGCGGACAGCTACTTCGTTCAGGCCCTGGAACTTCACGATCGGCTGGCCACGCCGCTGGCTCGGAGCACGACACTGACTGACTACGGCGCTTTTGTGCGCCGTGGCGGTGACAGCCTGCGGGCACGCACGCTGCTGGATGAGGCGCTACACATTGCCGAAAGCTGCGGGGCGGGTTGGCATGCCGACCGCGCACGAGCCGAGTGGCGACGGGCCGGCGGGCGTACCCGCGCGCGTAAACCCATCAAGAGCTAGCAACCATTGTTGCGCTTTGACATCACGCTTGCACCAGTCGATGCGCTCTGTCACCATGGAGATCACTGCTGCATGATTTTGAAATTGATATGTGACAAGCTGTTGCTCTAAGCTAGCGGAGGTCGACCATGGCCGTTATTGCCTGACGATGGTGGTGGCGAATGTTTCTGGTTAATGCCGGACCAGAACTCGATGTTGCGTTGCGCCAATGCCCCCATTACAGCCTGGAGCAGACGAATACACGCGCCGATACACGGCATCTTTCCCGCCGATGCCGAGCTCGACCACACGCTGGGTTTGCTGTCGCTTCATCAGGCCAGCGAACTTCATATTTACGGCACGACACCCAGTGCGTATTTCTGCTTTCTTAATGTGGAGTACTGCCGACATTGGAAAGCTATACCGAGGTGCGTTGGCATGAAGTTCGACCGGGCGAGCGCTTCCGGCTGAACGACCACAACGGCGGACCTCGGCGCTATGGTGCGAGCCCTTCGATGCCACCCAGCGGTCGGCTGCCCTGTTACGCCAAGGGCAGCCCGCCGCGTTCGGGCGTGGTCGTCGGTTACCGGATCAGCGACGCGCGCACCAATCGAGTCGGGGTGCTCCGCAGGGAAGCCTACAGCTGCTTCGCGGGCTGACCGATACGCATATCGTGTACACCCCACCTCAATGACACCAATCCAATACTGTTCGAAGACGCGGCTGAAAGGGCGCAGCTGGCTGCTGCCAGCGCCGCTGTCGCACATGATGGCGCCGAATTCGAACTGTAGAGCAGGGGTGCCAGATGGGCGAAGAGCAGACACGCAGCCGTGATGAGTTCGAAAGCGTGCTGCGCGCCGTCGAACGCAGTTACTGGGACAAGCATCCCTTTCACCAGCGGATGGATTCCGGCGAGCTCGATGCTGCTGACTTGCGGGCCTGGGTGGCCAATCAGTGGTGTTACCAGCGAAGCCTGTCGCAAAGGATGCTGCCATCATCGCAAATTGTCCATTTACCCGATATCCGCCGACGATGGCTTCCGCGTATCATTTATCACGATGGCACCACGGAGGCGATGGTGGGTGCGCTCGGTGCACCATGGAGATCGTGTACGTCGTCGCGGATTACCACGAGCCCTACCCCAAGCCATGCATGCACGGATGAGGACGCCGCACGGGCAGGCCTGATATGCCGGCTGTCGCCTGACCATCACCTCATCGATGCCGCGGTACGGGGCACTGCCCTGCGTTTACGGTCCAATCCGGCGGCCAGTTGACCATGCTCACCAGCGTGGTCGACGATGCCTGTTCGGTGCCAGTTCGCCAACTCGGCGGGCAGCGCCGGTAGTGGTGGCAGCGACCAGGGTGTCGCTACGGGGGTAGGTCAGATCCGGAGGGCGGCGAGGGTACGGGTGATGCCGGTGGCGCCTGGCGGGTGACTCTGTGGAGGCTGCACGCGCGCCGATGGTCGCGAGCATCAGCATGGCGGCAGCCTGACCGAGCATGCCTGGCGCGAGCGTTGGTGCGGGTCCTACCGTCCTCGTGATCGCATACCACCAACGTAACCATAGAGACAGCGTGTCCCACGTCTCGGCAAAACGCTGGTCGAGTGGCCCGGATTCGTAATTGACCACTGCATGTTCCAGCACCCCAAATAGCGAGGTGACCAGCACGACTGCCGCCAGGACGCGCACCAGGCAAGTGCGGTCAGGCCGTCCGGCGTGCACCATCACCGCGCCCCCGAGCACAACCAGCGCCACCCACGGCACCAATTGCATGGCGCCGTTCCAGTGCTTCAGCGTGGCCAGTTCAAAAGCGGTGCCCACGATGCCCAGCGCGGTGAGCGCGGTGAGGCTGCCGCGCAGCAGGTGCAGTGGATCGGCTCGCCGCGCATGGCGCACCGGGGTCACGGCTGTAGGGCGGACACGATCTGGTCGACGGTCTGCTGAGCCGGGTTGTACTTGGAGAGGTTTTGCCGCAACTTCGACAGTCCAAGATCACTAATGGCATATGGCCTGTACTCGACGACTTCCGCGGCCCACCGATTCGGACTGGGCACGCCGGCCGCCTTGAGCGCGGATGCGATGACATCTTGACTCGCTGTGTTGGCTGATACCTTCGGCAGGTTCGGGTTGGGATCACCCGGCACTGGATCGCCTGGTGCGGCGGCATACACACCGGCCGCCAGCCTGACATGCCCAGGGATGTGCATCGCGGCGGCGCCCGCGGCTAGCGACATACCCAAAACGGCGGCGCCGAGCGCCGCTAGAACAGGTTTCTGGGAGCCACGCATGATCCTTCTCTTCCGCTGAGGGTAGGTGGGTTGTCACAGAGCGCCGCGCGAGGATGACCCTATGGGAACCAGATCAAAATCTCGCCGGGTTCTGAGAGAACCGGTCGGGCCATGGCGCCCATCGGCTGATTCGCGGCGCCAAGAGACGTGGACATTGCTCCGAATGCCCCACTCACTGCTCCTTCCGGCCGCCCACCTCGTTCACCTCTCTCTGATCCCCAGATCACCTCGCCAGCCGACCGGATAGGAAGCCATAGCCGGGTGCGCAAAGCACTGATGGCCCTCCATGTCGGAGGAAGAACTGATGATCAGGCGCGGGCGTAGAAGGCGTACCAATCACGGCTGGATGGGCTGAGGTAGTGCTCCGGAGCGACCCGCTCGTCGGGAAAGAGCCGGAACCCATGCAGTGCGCCACCGGATGTGGGTTGGAAGTAGGCGCCGCTGACCCAGTTGGGATTGATGTCCAACTCCATGCCTCGCACCACCCCGGCCGCCTGCAAGATCATCCCTAAATTGCACACCGACAGGGCGGGTCCACCGACATAGATTTCGCCACCATCAGCGGTGACCCCGAAACCCGAACGATGAATGAACGCGGCTTGGCCGACGGTACTGCCCCACTGGGCGGCACCTCCGCTCTGGCAGGTCGGGTTAACCTGCCCGCCATCCACTAGCGGGATGAGGTTCTGGCGGACGCTAACCACATCCGGCTCCATCCGGACCTCGCGGTTCCAGGATCCGACGTCGGCCGTGCCATCGGTACGCAGCACCAAGCTGGCGGCGCCATCCACGAGGGGGCGTGCGGCATGTCCCTGGCTGAAGTAACCGCCGTGGCTGGCGCCGTTGAGCCGGAAACCACCGTTGAAAACGGCAACCACGGTGTGCTGCTCAGCCGCGGTCAGGGAGGTTGCAGCCAGTGAGGTGGCGCCTGGGTCCTGAAAACCGGGGTGTAATTGCCCGCGGACCAGGGTCGGGTCAATCCACATGACACCGACGAGCAATGAGGTGTGGTCCCGGTCCGGCCGCACATGAGCTACCCGGACCGCTGGCTGGCCGTGCACTGTCGCCACGGTGTTCCATTCCCCTTCCCCCGGGAGGGGCGGAAGGCCCGCGGGCGGGTGCAGCGCAGGCGGCCCGGATGAGCCAACGGCGCTGGCCGGATCAGACGGTGTGACTGGCGCTATCGCGACTCGGGGAATGCCGCCGATGGGCTCCCCGCCAGTCGGGGGTGGGTCGTGCTCGTACTGTTTTTTCTCGAGCCACGTGATCAACCCATCAAACCCATGGTCACGGCCCCACTCGGCGAGTCGGGCCGCCACGCTGTCAGTACCCGGTGCGAGCAGCGCGCCCAGAACTGACGGGCCCACGACGGTTCCGGCCAATACAGTCACGGCGAGCAGTGGGAGCAACCGCCACCACCGACGTCGTCGCCGGCTTGGGGGGTGTTGGGAATCGTGCTGGCGGCTCGCAGCTTGCGAGGACGTGGAGATCATTTACCGTGTTCCTCAACCTCGGCCTGCCGCCAACCACCCGCCGGGCAAGACAGTACCGCGGGCCCAGTGTTGATGCGGTGTGCCTGCGCACTCCGAGCGACGCGCCCGGAGCGAATGCACGACACACCAGATGTGAGCGCACGACACACCGGGCGTGAGCGCACGACACGCCAGGTGGCGGGGACAAGGCGCCCAGAAAAGTGGAGCTTGATTTGGTTTGCGGCCATTGCGGCAGGGGTATCCGGGGCGTGCCCCCCAAGAACAATCGACCGCTAGGACGGTGTTGGAGATGGCGGACACCCGACGACTTCCGAAGCCGGTCGCGCACGAGTGGGATTGGCAGCTCAAAGGGTCATGCCAGGGGCTGAACAGCAGCATCTTCTTCCATCCTGATGGGGAACGAGGTTCAGCGCGATCTCGCCGCGCCGACCGCGCCAAGGCAATCTGCCAGCGCTGTCCCGTGATTGAGCAATGCCGCCGCTATGCGCTGGCGGCGCGGGAACCCTATGGGGTGTGGGGCGGCCTGACTGAGGAAGAGCGCCGGGAATTGTGGACCGGGCAACGTACGCTGCTCGTGGGCTGACCATCGGCGCGAATCGGGTCCCGCCAACCGGAAGGCACTCACCGCTGAGACCATGAGCCCTGAACGGGAGGGTTGCATGGAACAGGTGGTCGTTGTCGGTGCTGGGCTGGGCGGGGTGCGCACCGTTGAGTTCTTGCGTGCGGAGGGGTTTTCCGGTCCGATCACCCTCATCGGTGACGAGCCGCATGAGCCTTACGACCGGCCGCCGCTGTCCAAGCAGATTCTCGCCGGGACCTGGTCTGAACAACAGGCCTTGCTGCACCGCGGTGACTTTGCCCAGCTTGATGTTTCCGTGCATTTCGGAAGCTCAGCGATCGGGGTCGACCGCGCCGCTGTGTATCTTGACGATGGCAGCCAGCTGCCGTACCACGCGCTAGTAGTAGCAACCGGAGTTCAGCCGCGGCGACTTCCTGGCCAGCCCGATCATCGTGACCTTCATGTCCTGCACACGCTGGAAGATTGCCGGGGCTTGCGGGACTCGATGTCTCGAGCCCGGTCGCTGTTGGTGATCGGCGCCGGCTTCATCGGTGCCGAGGTCGCGGCGACCGCGTGCATGGCAGGCCTTGAGGTGACCATGGTCGAGGCGCTGCCGTTTCCCTTCGCCCGCGTTCTCGGCGAGCAGATGGGCCAGTTGTGCGCTCAGCTGCAGACCGATCATGGCGTCACCGTGCGCTGCGGCGTGCCGTTGGTGAGCTTCGTTGACAGCGACAGCGGGATCGCCGCTCGGCTGGCCGATGGCAGCACAGTGCAGGCCGACTGCGGCATCGTCGGAGTTGGTACCGTGATCAACGATTGTTGGCTCGCCGGTTTGGAGGTACCTACCAGCGGTGGTTTGCTCTGCGATACCACCGGGCTCGTCGAGGGCACCGACAACGTCTACGCAGTGGGCGATATCGCCGCCTGGCGCCACCCCATCATCGGCGACCGGCCACGGATTGAGCACTGGACTTCTGCCACGGAGCAGGCTGGCGTCGTTGCGCAGCGACTAGCTGGCAAGCCGATCACCCGGCAGGCCGACACCACGCCGTATTTCTGGTCCGACCAGTACGGGTTGACCCTCCAGCTGGTCGGGCGCTGCGACTTGGCGACGTCTGTCGAAGTGTTGCACGATCCAGGAACGGTCAAAGGCACCGTGGCCGGTTACTTCGCTGGTGACAATCTCGTCGCTGTGTTGGCCTTCCACGCCCCCCGCTTGCTCAATCGCTACCGCCGGATGCTGGCTGCGGGAGCCAGCCGGCATGAAGTCTGCTCTACCGCCGCGGAACTTGCCTGCCGCTAGACCCCATGGCTGGCGACAGAGTCGACCTCCTCCGATCGCCGCTCTGCGATTTCCTGCTTCATTCGGCCAACCGGTAGTGCGCTGAAAAAACGGCTCAGCTCGCAGGTTTGCAGCGGGTTCCCTCAGCCGGCAGCCGTAGATCGGTGAGATAGCTGATACCAGCTCGATCGACGCAGCTGTCACCTTGCAAGAAGGCGGTGTGCTGGGTGCCTTCGTAAGTCAGCAGTCGTCCCTTGAGGTCATTAGCCAGGTTGACCCCGGCCTGGTAGGGCGTCGCTGGATCCTGCGTCGTGGAAATCACCACCACCGTAGGCAGTCCGGGCGCCTGGGGAACGTGCGGGCCACCGGTAGGCGGTACTGCCCAGAATGCGCAATTGTCCAAGGCTGGCGAGGGTGGTTGCCCGGTGTCGAGGAATGGCGCAACCTTCCGGTATTGAGCATCGACATCGCGGGCGACGTTGCGATCCTTGATCGGCGGATTATCGACGCACAGGACGGACTGGAAGACATCCATCTCGGTCGAATAGGTACCGTCTTGGGAGCGTCCGTAGTAGACGTCGGCAAGGCGCATCAGGGTGTCCCCTTGGCCCTGGGCCACTTCTTGCAGGCCACGGTTCAGTGTTGGCCACAGGTCCGACAGGTACAGCGCCTGGACAGTGCCGATCGTGGCGTCGGTGTAGGACATTTTGCGCCCATCGGCCACCGTGGCGGGCCGGTTGATCAGCGGGCGAACCAATCCTTGGTATTTGCTCACAGCCTGAGCCGTGTCCGGGCCCAAAGCACAGTCAGGGCGCGTCGCGCACCATGCGACAAATGCGTCGAATGCCTTCTGGAATCCCCGGCCTTGGTCGATGAGTTGCGAAATTGGGTCCTGCGCCGGATCGACAGCCCCATCGAGGATCATCGCCCGAACATTGCGGGGAAATGCTTCAGCGTAGCTGCTGCCAATCCGGGTGCCGTACGAGTAACCCAGGTAGGTCAGTTTTTCGTCACCGAGAGCTGAGCGCATGATGTCCATGTCACGAACAACTTCGCGGGTGCCGATGTTCGCGAGTACATCCTTGCCGGTACGGTCGACACATCCTTGGTCGTCGGCCTTTTCCTGATTCTCGGTCCGCTCCACTCCAGCTGGTGAGCTATCGACGTTGAGATTCATCAGGCGCTCGGCGTCCCGTTCTGCCGGGGTTCGGCAGACCACCTGTGGCTCGCTGGAGCCAACACCGCGAGGGTCAAATCCAACGAAATCGAAACGCCGTCCGATGTCATTGTTCGCGATCTGGTCGGCCAGGCTGGCCGCCGTACTCATGCCCGACCCACCTGGACCGCCGGGGTTGATCACCAAGGAGCCGATGCGATGCTCCTGGTCGGATGCGGGTCGCCGCAACAAGCCAATCTTGATGACCCGGCCATTCGGGTTGGCATAGTCCAGCGGCACGTTCACATAAGCACATTGCAGGCCAGGGTCAGCGTAGGCCTTCTTGTCCCGAGGGGTGGTGGCGAAGGAGGAGCACCCGGTCCAGGACAGGTTCTGGCCGTAAAATCGTTCCAACCCAGTAGGGACCGGACCAGCCGGGCCGTGCTGCGTGGTGTGGCCGGTTGCCGACGAACAACCCAGCGCTGACAACGACACCCCGGCGAGCACCAACCCGACGGACAGCCGACGGCCACGTTTCATCCCAGCACCCTCCGCCTCACCCGCTGTTCCCCGCACTTCAATGATCACACAGCCATGATCACCCCGCGCGACCGGACCCCTGCGCGAGGTGAGCTTACTCATAGCCCCCACCGAGCAAATTCAGGAGGCAGGCCTTGATCTGTGGCCGTCCTGCAGCCACGAGGGTGAACGTCGCTTCCCGGACCAGCCGCTGGGCGTGCTGGCGAGCGAGAATGCCGGTGCTGCCCACCGTCACGACGAGCGCACCAGCGCTGCGATAGGCCAGCTCGGCAGCGGCAGCCCGGGCTGCGGGCAGCGTCGCCGGATCGTCGAGGCCAGCATCCAGGCGGATGCGGACGGCGTCCAACTCAGCTTGCAGCCGCCGCGCGATCTCGGCTTCTCCGGCCACATCGATCAGCCGGATGCAGCGGGTGGTGATTCCTGTCGCGAGACAGCCGTTCAGCCGGGCATTGAAGCGCTGGTTGGCAAGGAATTCCTCGTGCGATATTTCGCTGGTGACTTTCCCGTCCGGGAGGAAATAATCCTCGAAGTACAGCCGGACGGTGTTGCTACCTTGAGCGGCCACCATTTCCAGCTTTTCGACGGTGATGCCCCGACCGGCTGCGGCATCGATGACACCGGTGACGATCGTGCCCGCGGCCTGCCCCACCGCCATGGCCGTGTTGCGCGCTGAGACCAGCAGCAGGTCAGCGATGCCCCACCCGGTGACGAGTGGGGCTTCGCCATTGAGCGCCCACCCACCTTGGGTGGCAGTTGCCCACAATCGTGGCGGCTGCGGGATCGCTCCGGCGTACGCCACCCCGCCGTGCACCTCCCCACGAATGGCCGCGCCGAGGTATTTGTCTCGCAAGGCCTCGTTCGTCGTGCGAGTAAGGGCACGCACCAAACCGTGGTGCTGCATCCAGGTGAACGTTGTGGTGAGGCACCCGCTCGATAACGTCTCCAGGATTCCGGCCAGTGACGGGAAGTCAATCTCGACGCCACCGTGTGCCTCTCCGGCCGCTAGACCGTAAAAGCCTTGGTCTGCAAGCAACCAGAAATGGCTGTCCGGAATTGCTGCTTGGGCGTCGACATCGAGAGCCGCCGGAAACAGCACATTTTCAGCGATTGTGTGGGCCCGCTCGAGCATGCTCACCACCCAAACCACGCTACCGGGCAGCTGCAACGGGTACCGAAGACCTGCTCGCAGGGTCGAGCATCCAAACCGAAGACCTGCTCGCAGGGTCGAGCATCCAAACCGAAGACCTGCTCGCAGGGTCGAATCGGCACCGGAGAGCGGCCACCCCGACTCTGCTGACCCCCTGACCGGCAATGACGTGGCTGCGCCCTAACATCGGCGCGTGACCCTTGACGCCGCCGCGCTGCTTGCCCACGCGCACCGCCCGGCAGCCGAGCTCACCCGGCGCGACGTTGCCCGCCTGATGCTCAGCGTGCCCTCGACGGAAGCACTGGCGGCGATGCCTGCGTTGCGCCGGGAGCTGCTGGCTGCACGCAACCCGCTATCGGCCAAGTTCTGGGAGTCTGCTGAGTCCATCCTCAGACGGATCGCCCTCGGCAATGCCACCGTCGGTGAGGTGCACGGTTGGCTAGAGGCAACTGGGACAGAGCCCACCGCGATCATCGGGCTACACGTGTGGGAAGAGGAGCCGGACCGCACGCCTCTCGGGCATGAGATGCACGACCTGCTCGTCGCGCATCTCGAAACCTGTCTTGCCGCGGGCGACATTGATCCGGACCTGCTGCTCGCCGAGGATCCCGCGGCACTCGAGCAGTACCGGGCCCTGCAAGAGCGTTGGCTGAGCTCGTCGTTGCCCGACGGCCGCGTGCCCATGGAGGAGTTACTCGACGAGGCGGATGAAGACCTCCTCGCCGAATGGAACGCCGCCGAGCAGGCTGCTTTGGACGAACTTCACGACATCTTGGCAGATATCGGCGAACGTCCTCGTCCAGACGGGGAACTCGCCGCTGCCTGCCGGAGCCTGCGCAGCGCGTTACGGCGCGGAGGATGGCCAGTCGACTTGCTCCGAGCCGGTGGAGGCGTCGATCTGGGCAATCTGGAACCCGACGACCAGCGACTATGGCTACAGCTGGCCGCCGGGGTAATCCGTCCGGTGGATGACCCACCGGACGGCATCCCGCTCGATGAGCTGTCCGCCACCGCCCTGGAGCACGACGAATGGCTATGGGCGGTGGAGGCGCTGGCTCGCGGCGGCCCGGGAACTGGCGCATCGGCCGAGGATTTGGCCCGGTTCGCTGCGGGCGCCGGTGACAACGGTGATGACAGTAACGATGTTGGCGTACTGGCCGACTGGTTCCAACCGGTGGTGGAGCTGTGGCAGCTGCTGGGCGCTTTAGACGATCATGAGCGGCTCACCGCACTGGGTTGGTGGGGCCTGCCCGAAGCGCTTAGCCAAGCCTGGTCCTCTCCTGCCACAGAAGATTCAGCAGGCTCAGTGGGGTTACGGCGAGTGTAGTAATCCCGCCGAGCTGCCGATTTGCGACCAACTAGTTCAGTAGCGCCAGCGGTGGGCAGCGACTATGTCGTCGAGCGAACGATCGGCGGCCCAGGCTGCATCGGAGCGCCGTACAGCCAGGAAGGCACCGAGCAGCTGGTCGCCGAGAACTGCGGTGAGCCTTTTGTTCGCAGTGAGCGCTTCTTCCTGCTCGGCGGGTGTGGTCGGCAGCCGAACCACTCCCCGCGCGGCGCGATCTCGCTCACTCCACCCGCCTGGGTCGGCTTGTATCGGCTCGCCGGGATCGACACCGTCATGTAGTCCTGCAAGGCCAGCTGCAATCAGTGCGCCCATCGCCAGGTAAGGGTTGGCGGAGGCATCGGAGACCTTGAGCTCGACGTTGGCGTGGTCGGCGCCGAGCAGTTCCGAACCGACGACATAGCGCAGGGGGGCCTCGCGGTTCTCCACTCCCCAGAACTGGTAGGCGCTGGAAAAGTATCCGGGTCGCAGCCGCGCCAGCGACGGCACGCTGGGTGCAGTGATAGCGGCCAATGCTCGCAAGTCCCGAAGCAGGCCCCCCAGCCAACCGGCCCCCTCAGGGCTAGGACGGTCGGTGGGGGCCCCGCTGCTGGCCAGCAGGTTGCGGCCGTCACGCCATACCGAGGTATGGACATGCCAGCCATTGCCGACGTCCGCAGCGGTGAACAGGGGCGCAAAGCAGGCACGCAGGCCGTGTGTCCGGGCCGCGGCATGGATGGTTTGGCGGGTCAGCAACTGCCGGTCAGCAGCAGTGATCGGGTCGGAGGCGACAATACTGAGCTCGACCTGCGCCGGCCCGTACTCCGCATGCAGCTGGTTGACCGGTACGCCGTTGGCTGCCAGGTCGGTCAGCAGATCGCCGATGAACTCATCAACCGCAAGCAAGGCATGCGGGCTATAGGCGGGGGCCCGGTACGCCGGCTGGGGCTGCGCGATGTCGCCAACGTCAGCGTCGCCTGCCGTGAGCACGAACTCCATCTCGTAGCCCGCTTTGATCTGCAGTCCCTCCGCAGCCGCGGCCTGGACCTGCGCTTCCAGGACCGATCGAGGATCGTATGCCCACGGCGAACCGTCTACGGAAACGAGTCGCCCCGGCGCCCACGCCAGCGCAGGCTGACCCGAGAGCCGGGTAAAACCACGCAAGTCCGGTACCAGCCGGACGTCACCGGCCGGGGTGGACAAGCCCTCGTAGGCGTACGTGATGTTGTCGTGGGTGTCGAATACCGCAAAGAGCGTGGAGACCCCCACTCCCCGTTGGGCTACCTGAGGTAACGATGCGACCGGCACCGTCCTGGACCGAGGTATCCCGTTGTTGTCCGCCCAGGTAATGGTGACCCCGGCGACACCGCCCGCCGCCAGATCCAATGCCAGCGCTGCTGCGTCAACCATCTCCATTGCCTCCTGGCCTCCTGCCGACATAGCCCGATCATGCGTGCGGCCAGGCTAGCGCGCGGCGATGACCGCCAATGCGACCGCAACGATGCCCGCTGCCTCCTCCGGTCGCGGCACTTGACGCAGCACCAGGAAACCGACCACCGATGCCGCTGCGGGTAACAGTGCGAGCAGCAGTGCGAACCGGGAATGATCGATCCGGCGCAGCACCACCTGGTCGAAGGCATAGGGCAACACCGTGGACAGCACCCCTACGGCAGCGGCGAGCACCAGCAGGGTCGGTGCTCCCCATACAGGGCCGGTGCCTGCAGCCAGGGGGCACAGCAGCGCCGTGGCGACCGCGAAACCGACCGACATGTCGTCCAGACCGGTACCACCACAGGCCACCCGCTTGCCAAGCACGATGTAGGCCGCCCACATCAGCGCAGCCAGCAACGCCAGCAGCAATCCGGTACGGCTGCCGGCCAGCCGCACATGAGCGATGAGCGCCACGCCGGTTGCAGCCAGCACCAGCGCGGCAACGTCGCGGACTGTCCGGCTGCCTAGCGCTGCCACGACCACGGGTCCGCTGAACTCCACAGCGACAGCAGTACCGAGCGGCAGGCGAGCGATCGCCTCGTAGAACGTGACGTTCATCATGCCGGTTACCAATCCGAAGCAGCCCGCAGGGATCAGCCGCTGGGCACGCCAGGCTGCGCGATCCGGACGCCGCCAGGCCAGCAGCACCAATGCCGCGACCAGCATCCGCAACCAGGCCACTCCGGCAGGACTGAGCTGCTGGAACAGCTCCACGGCAAGCGCGGCACCGAGGTACATCGAGCACCCGCCGGCGACGAAGAAGACCGGTGCGGGAGTACTGCGATGCACTCGGTTGCGCAGCGTTCCCATGCACCTGGTCCTGACTCACTCTTGCGCGTTACTGCTCCGGAGTGCGGTACTAACTCCAGACAGGTAACGACTCTCTCGGGAACACATCAAGCACCGCGATCGTCTGCAACAGTGGGGCCCTGCGATTCGATGTCCCAGTGACGGGGTACATCCCGGAGCTGCCCCAGCCGGTTCAACCGGGTCTGGTCGCACTGACCTGGCCAAGACGGAGGGAGAAGTCATGACCAGCACACTTGCCCGCCCGGAGTTGACCGCTTCCGACCGTTGCGACCGGTGCGGCGCCGCCGCACGCGTCCGCGCAGTTCTGCCGTCTGGCGGCGAACTACTGTTTTGCCACCACCATGCCCGCCAGCACTCGTCGAAGCTGAAGGAACTCGCAGCAGACATCCAAACCTGCGAGGCCTAGACGTCGTGTTGTACCTGGAGCACGTCCTACCAGGAACGTAAGTAGGTGATGCGCTGCTCGAGTTGCTCCACGGTGGCCATCGCGGTAGGCGGACCGCCGCATGCCGTGCGGACCTCCTGGTGAATGACCCCATGTGGCCGGCCGGTGCGGTGATGCACCATGGCCACCAGGGTGTTGAGTTCCCGGCGAAGTTCGCGCAGACGTGCCCGCATTGTCAGCGGCCGTACTTTCTCGTACGGCTGCGCTGGGGCCTGCGTCGAGCGCTGAGCCGCGCGGGCGAGTTGCTGTTGCTGGCGCCGCCGCAGCAATGCTCGCATCTGGTCCGGCTCCAGTAATCCGGGCAAACCGAGGTAGTCCTGCTCATCCTCGGTGGTCGCGAAGGCGGCCGTACCAAACGAAGCCCCGTCGTAAATCACTTGGTCCAGCTCCGCGCTGGCACCGAGCGCGGTGAATGCCCGTTCCTGCTCACCGGGTTCTTCCCGCTGCGCATTAGCCCGCGCTAGCGCGTCGTCGTCCCAGCCCTCTTCGGCCCGGTGTGGTGCACCGAGCACGTGGTCTCGCTGTTGTTCGAGTTCGCTGGCCAGCCCCAGCAACACGGGCACGCTGGGCAGGAACACCGTCGCCGTCTCGCCGGGGCACCTCGACCGCACGAATCGGCCCACCGCCTGGGCGAAGTACAGCGGAGTGGCTGCTGAGGTCGCGTACACCCCCACCGCCAACCGGGGCACGTCCACACCCTCGGAGACCATCCGGACCGCGACCATCCAGTGCTCATCGGAGCCGGCAAACCCGGCAATCCGGTCAGAGGCAGTCGGATCGTCTGACAGCACCAGCACCGGTGCTCGACCGGTGACCCGGTGCAGGATTGCCGCGTAATCGCGGGCGGCGGTGTGGTCGGTGGCGATCACGAGTCCGGCCGCGTCGGGCAGCGCGCCGGCCCGCAGCTGGGTCAACCTGGTGTTCGCGGCACTGAACACCGCCGGGATCCACTCTCCCGCCGGGTCCAGCGCGGTGCGCCAGGCCCGTGCCGTGTGCTCGGCGGTGAGCGGTTCACCCAGCCGTGCCGAGTATTCCTCGCCTGCGCTGGTCCGCCAGCGTGCCTCACCGGAGTAGGCGAGGAAGATCACCGGCCGCACCACCCCGTCGGCCAGCGCCTCGGAGTAGCCATAGGAATGGTCCGCGGCAGAGCGCAATGCACCGGTTCCGTCGGGTTCGTAGCTCACAAAGGGAATCGGCGTGTCATCGCTGCGGAATGGGGTGCCGGTCAGGGCAAGCCGGCGGGTCGCGGGGGTGAACGCATCGCGCACCCCGTCGCCCCAGCTCTTGGCGTCTCCAGCGTGGTGGATCTCGTCGAGCACCACCAGCGTGCGGCAAGCCTGGGTACGCGCACGGTGTAGCGACGGATGTGCCGCGACCTGGGCATAAGTGAGCGCAACACCGTGGTAGTTCGGGGAGGTCGCACCCACCGAATTGCGAAACCCGGAGTCGAGGGCAAGATCGACCTCGGCGGCTGCGTCGGCCCACTGATGCTTGAGGTGCTCGGTGGGAGTGACCACAGTCACGGCCTGCACAGTGCGGTCGGCCAGCAGCTCGGCTGCTACCCGCAACGCGAACGTTGTCTTGCCGGCACCGGGCGTGGCGACTGCCAGGAAGTCTTGCGGCGCGCTGGCCAGATACCGGGCCAGCGCTCTGCGCTGCCAGGCGCGCAGCGGCCGCATGTCTGCTCCCTCCGGTCGCTGCACTCCTGATGTGGCATCCATCGTTAAGTGGCAGACAGTGTCTTCGACACGGTTTGTCAGCCATGAGCCGGGGGTCCTACTGCGCACGACGTTCGCCCCATAGCCTGGAGGCAACATGGATGCTTCCGCCGAGTCCGCAGCCGACCATGCCGGTCCCGGTGTGACCGAGACCGCTTACAGCGCGCCGGCTCGCTGGTGGCCCCTGCGCCTGGTATCCCGTACCGCCACCAAAGCTTGGGACGACAGCTTCATATCGTTGTCGGCCCAAGCGGCGTTCTGGATGACGCTGTCGCTGCCACCTTTGCTGCTGGGCATGCTGGGCAGCCTCGGCTTCGTCAGCAGCTGGTTCGGCCCCGAGACAGGCGCAGCAGCCCAACGCGAGATCATGCGGCTGGCCGCCGGTGTGTTCAGCGCCGATGTCGTCAACCAGATCATCCGTCCCACGGTGTCCGACATCCTGACCCGGGGGCACAGTTCACTGGTCTCGGTGGGATTCCTGCTCTCGCTGTGGGCCGGTTCCTCGGCGTTGGCATCCCTGGTGGACTCGATCACTGCCGCCTACCATCAGCACTCGGTGCGTCACCCGGTATGGCAGCGGATCTTCGCCCTGCTCCTCTACATCATGGCGCTGGTCGGATCGGTGTTCGTTCTCCCTCTCACCGCCCTGGGTCCTGATCTGATCCCCGAGTTGCTCCCCGCAGCGATCCGGCCCACCGTGACTGAGCTGGTCGGCATCTTCTACTACCCTGGGCTGGCTTTCCTGTTGATAGTCGGCCTGGCGACCCTCTACCACGTGGTGGTCCCCAACAAGCCGCCATGGCACCGCGGACTGCCGGGCGCGCTGCTGGCCATGGTGGTCTTCCTGGTCAGCAGCGCCGGTCTGCGGCTCTACATCGCCTCGGTGACCGCTACCGGGTACACCTACGGGGCACTGGCCGCCCCTATCGCATACCTGCTGTTCTGCTTCTTCATCGCCATGGCAATCGTGCTCGGTGCCGAGTTCAACAGCGCCATCGAGGAACTGTGGCCTGCCGATTCAACGCGACGGGAACGCTGGCGCGGGCAGCGGCGGGCAATGCCAGGCAGCGATGCTCAGCCGCTGAGCGCTCCCGAGTGGTGACGCACTCCGAGCGGCCACCCAGTGCCTCACCTTCCCTCGACACCGGCTTGCGTAACCCCGGACAGCGGCTGGGCCCGCGCGGCATGAGGGCACCTACCGACAACCCACCTCTTGAGCCCGGGAACCGGGGCAGCCGTGGTCTGGTAGATGCGTGTAGCCGCCGGTCAGGTCACTAGCCTGCGTCGCCGCCCTTGGGCAGCGACTCGTAGATCTCCTTACACTCCGGGCACACGGGCGAACCCGGCTTCGGCGCGCGAGTGACCGGGAACGTCGCACCGCACAGGGCCACTACCTGCGAGCCCAGCACGGCGCTTTCCGCGATCTTCGCCTTGCGCACGTAGTGGAACATCTTGGGTGTGTCGTCGCCAGTGCTGTCAGTTCCCTCGGGCCGGGTGTCGACGTCTGGCAACGTCTGAGTCGGCGTACTCACGACTCCATCATGCCGCACGACCGGTCTACCGGTCGGCGGGTTACCCCTCGATGATGGGGTGGTCCCTACTCTCCAGTTCACGGTGCGGGAGATCCCCACCTTTGAGGCCGTGTCCGAACCTGTTGACGTGCTCGGCCTTCACCGGACTGCGATCATTGGCAATGAGCACCGCGATCCAGGGCAACGGCACCGAGAGCGCCACAAAGGCCAGCGCGAGCCACCAAGTCTGATAAAACACCCCGGCAAGCAGCAGGCACGGAATGCGGGCCGACATCAAGATCGCGTACTTGCGTCGCCGGGCAGCATACTGCTCGGCGTAAGAGGGCTCCGCAGCCGTGATGAGTACGGCAGCGTCATCTCGCCTCTGGCTGTGGTCTTGCCGATCACGCGCGGCTTGACGTCCCGGTTTGATGCTTTCAACCTCCTATTTTTTGGCTTTCGCGGCCGCCTTCACCTGCTGCTTGTACTCGCGAACTCTGGCCAGCGAGTCGGCGTCGGTCAGGTCGGCGACCGATCGATAGACCCCCTCGTCGCCGTAAGGGCCGGCTGCTTCTCGCCAGCCGGTGGGCCTCACATTACGCTGTTTGCCGAGAAGCGCCAGAAATATCT
>JAJPIR010000190.1 GCA_021324675.1 Actinomycetota bacterium | reverse complement strand
TCACCACCGGCGTCCGAGCCGGTGGACACCTACGCCGTGACCATTGACGGTGACGACGTGTACGTCGATCCGTCCCGTCCCACCAACCGCTAGCAGGAGTACGAGAACACACCCATGACCACCCTGGAAATCAAGGACCTGCATGTTGCGGTGCCCACTGATGATGAGCAGGCGCCTGAAAAAGAGATCCTGCGCGGGGTTAATCTGACCGTCCGGTCGGGTGAGACGCACGCGATGATGGGTCCTAACGGCTCGGGCAAGTCCACTTTGGCCTACTCGATTGCCGGGCACCCGAAATACCGGGTCACCTCCGGCCAGGTGCTGCTCGATGGCCTTGATGTGTTGTCAATGTCAGTAGATGAACGTGCCCGCGCAGGCCTGTTCCTGGCTATGCAGTATCCGGTCGAGGTGCCCGGTGTGTCGATGTCGAACTTCCTGCGCACAGCGGCCACCGCGATCCGCGGCGAGGCACCGAAGCTACGTACTTGGGTCAAGGAAGTCAAGGCAGCGATGGCTGAGCTGGATATCGATCCGAACTTTGCCGAGCGCAATGTCAACGAGGGATTTTCAGGTGGTGAGAAGAAACGCCACGAAATCCTGCAGTTGTCCTTGCTCAAGCCAAAGATCGCGGTGCTGGACGAGACCGACTCGGGTCTGGATGTCGATGCGCTGCGAGTGGTGTCCGATGGTGTAAACCGGTACCGGGCCGGGGGGGACGTCGGGGTGTTGCTGATCACGCACTACACCCGGATCTTGCGGCATATCACTCCAGATTTCGTGCACGTTTTCGCCGGTGGCCAGATTGTGGAATCCGGCGGGCAGGAGCTTGCCGAGGAACTGGAGTCCGGTGGGTACGAGCGGTTTACCCGCCGGACAGAACCTACGGGGGTGCTGTCATCGTGACTGCACTAGCCGCTGCGCCACTGACTGCCAGCGAGCTGGAAAAGATTCGCGCCGACTTTCCCATCCTGTCGCGCACCGTGCGCGATGGTCGACCGTTGGTGTACCTGGATTCCGGGGCCACCTCGCAGCGGCCGCGGCAGGTACTTGACGCTGAGCGCGCGTTCGTCGAACAGCACAACGCGGCGGTGCACCGCGGTGCGCATCAGCTCGCCGAAGAGGCCGACGAAGCCTACGAATCGGCCCGGGCCCGGATTGCCGCGTTCGTGGGTGTGCAGCCCGGTGAGGTGGTGTTCACCAAGAACGCCACCGAGGGGATCAACCTCGTTTCCTACGCGCTGAGTAACAGTTCGGTGGGAAAGGAGCTGCTAGAGCGCTTCGCTCTGGCAGCTGGCGATGAGGTCGTGGTGACTGAAATGGAGCACCACGCCAATCTGGTGCCCTGGCAAGAGCTGTGCCGACGTACCGGCGCCACGCTGCGCTGGTACCGGGTGACCGATGCCGGCCGGCTGGATCTGGATTCGCTGCAGCTCTCGGACCGCACGAGAGTGGTGGCCTTCACCCATCAGTCCAATGTGATGGGCACCATCCCACCGGTTGCAGAACTGGTCCGCCGGGCTCACGAAGTCGGGGCGCTGACCGTGCTCGACGCCTGCCAGTCTGTGCCACATCGTCCAGTCGATTTCGCCGCGCTGGACATTGATTTCGCGGTCTTCTCCGGGCACAAAATGCTGGGTCCATCGGGGGTCGGCGTGCTCTACGGTCGCCGGGAATTGCTCGAGGTCCTACCGCCGTTCATCACCGGTGGGTCGATGATCGAATTGGTGAAGATGGAGGGTTCCACCTACGCGCCGCCGCCGCAGCGTTTCGAGGCCGGAGTGCCGATGACGTCACAGGCGGTGGGCCTTGGCGCGGCGGTGGACTACCTGTCAGCGGTGGGTATGGAGCGGGTTGCCGCGCATGAGGATGCTCTCACCGAACGGGCACTAGCCGGGTTGTCGGAGATTCCCGGTGTGCGGATTCTCGGTCCTACTGACATCCATGACCGCGGCGGCGCAGTGTCCTTCAGCATTGGCGACGTCCACGCCCATGACGCCGGGCAGGTTCTCGATGATCTGGGCATTGCGGTCCGGGCCAGTCACCACTGTGCTTGGCCGTTGCATCGCCGCTTCGGCCTCGCGGCGACGGTGCGCGCCAGCTTTGCGCTCTACAACACGCCGGCCGAGGTTGAGGCGCTGCTAGCCGGAGTCCAAGAGGTACGACGTTTCTTCCGGGTGCCGGCATGAAGCTAGAGCAGCTGTACCAGGAGATCATCCTGGACCACTACCGCAACCCGCATCGTCAAGGGCTTCGGGAGCCTTTCGATGCGGAGTCCTACCAGATCAACCCCACCTGCGGGGACGAGGTCACGCTGCGGGTGGCGCTCGACGGCGATCGGGTCGCCGACGTCTCCTACGATGCGATCGGCTGTTCGATCAGCCAGGCGGCGACATCCGTACTCACCGACCTGGTCGTCGGTCGCACCTTGGACGAGTCGAGATCCACGATGAACGCCTACATGGAGATGGTGCAGAGTCGGGGTCAGGTAGAGCCTGACGAGGACGTGCTGCAGGACGCGGTCGCTTTCGCCGGTGTATCGCGTTATCCGGCCCGGGTGAAGTGCGCGCTGCTGGGTTGGATGGCTTTCAAAGATGCGGTCGGTCGAGCCGCAGAGCAAGGCAATGGTGCCCACCAAGCGGAGGCACGATGAGTTCGAATGACGACACTGACGTAGTACGTGGTGTTGCGGGCATGCCTGAGGCCCCGCAGCCCCAATCCACACGACCAGAATCCAGCGGAGAGCTGGCCGCCGTCGAGGATGTCGAGGAAGCCATGCGCGACGTGGTCGATCCGGAGTTGGGCATCAACGTGGTCGACCTGGGTTTGGTCTACGACATCCGGGTCGATGAGGGCAATCTCGCCACCATTGACATGACGCTGACATCGGCAGCCTGCCCCTTGACCGATGTCATCGAGGACCAGACCCGGGCGGCGCTCACCGGCGGCCCCGGTGGGGGGCTGGTCAATGATGTGCGGATCAACTGGGTATGGATGCCCCCGTGGGGTCCGGACAAGATCACTGAAGACGGCCGGGAACAGCTGCGCGCCCTTGGCTTCACGGTCTGACTAATTCGCCCTTTCAAGTCGGGTGTTGCCTGTCAAGACGCCCGCGCGTCCGGCAGCGGGTGCAACGTCGTGGCCTCTTCCAGGTGCACCTGGGCGACGCCGTGGATGAGATCACCGACGCATAACGTACCGGCGCACCGGCCATCGGAATCCAGCACGACAATGTCGTCGTACCTGCGGTACGCCACGCTGCTGCGCACCAGTTCGAGTGCGGCCAATGCGCTGGCACCGGTGTCCAGTACCCGTGGCTCGTCACCGAGTCGGGCGGCCTCCCGCCGGGCGTAGAGCGCGTGACCGTAGGCCCCGCTGACAGCGAGCAGGAACCGGTTGCGGTCGAGCGTGCATCGTGGTTTTCCATCGTTATCAACGAGCACGACGCCGCTGACCGTCGGCCGGTTGCTGAATACTCTGCGGACATCTTCGCCAGTGGCCGACAGTGGCAGCGTGACAGCCGGATGCATTAAAACAGTGATCTGCATCCGGGACCGGCCGCGGAGCGGGGCGGGGCAGACCGAGGTGTGGAAATCCGCGATGCCCGCGATCGGAAGTGAGGTCACCGGGCGGCGGTTGGGTGGCCCCAGCAGGTTGCCCTGGCCGATGCCCACCCCGTATTCGCGAAGGGCAGCTACGTGTTCTGGACGTTCCACTCCTTCCGCGACCAGCTGTGCCCCGATACGGGCAGCCAGGCGCAGCAGCGCCTCAACGATGGCCACACTGCCGCTGTTCTGCGGCAGGCCCGCGACCACCTCGCGGTCAACCTTGATCAGATCGGGCTTGACGTCCGCAATCAGAGTCAGTGAATGGTTCCCCGCGCCGACCCCATCAAGGGCGATGCAGTAGCCGGCGTCTCGCAGCTGCCGCAGCCCAGCGCTAAAAAGCTCCCCGTGGAGCGCCGCGTGCGCCGGGTTGATTTCCAGCACCGTGTGATGAGCCTCCCGACCCGTGCCGCGCAGCGCGCGGTGCAGCGGGCCAAGCGTCGGCGTTGCTGCGGCCACGGTGTCGGCCATCAGGTTGAGGTGCAACGGCAGCAGCGTCTCGTAGTCGGAAGAGCAATGCGTGGCGGCCACTGCCAGTGCTACATCGACTCGTTCAAGCTCTCCTGCGCGGGCGGCGGAACGTAACAATGACTGCGCATCACCGTGTGCAGGTCGAGCAAGCATCTCCATCGCCATTACACCACCGGTATGCAGATTGACCAGTGGCTGAAACGCGAACCGGATGTCCAGCGATAATGCGGGCACCGCCTGATAGTGCCTTGTACGATCAGGGCGGGCAAACAATAATACGCGTATTCATATGGTGTTCATGCTTCTGTCCACTGCTGCTGGGTAAAAGTATCGAGAAGGTCGAAGGATCAGCGCGGTTAATCACCGCTTGTGTGCGTTGAGCGACAATGAAATGGTGCCGAACGTGCAAAAATTGTGATCTTCTTTGTTGCTGCCGAGCAGGGCAGCGGCGACATCACCGATGGTCTGGCCTCATGTACGGTCGCCACCGAACCACGATCGCCTTTCCTTCGAACGCTCGGGTAGGCCAACGCTTGAGAGATGGAGGGGCAGTGATGTACCAGTTCCGATGTGGTCACCAGGAGTGCTCCAGCCAGTACAGCGCGTCCAACAAACAGGCTCTCATGCAGCAGGTGGAAGATCATCTCAAGGAGATGCACAACGTTGACAAAGCGACCGAGACGTTGATGAGTTACCTCGAACAGACCTGCGTGACTTCCCGCTAAGCCGTAAGGATGGCGAGGATCTGCTGACCGTATTTGGCTAGCTTGTTCTCGCCGATACCGCTCACCGTGGCCAGTTCGGCCAGGCTGGCGGGTGCCTCGGCGGCAATCTGGCGCAGCGTCGCATCGTGAAAGACCACGTAGGCGGGGACACCCTGGTCCTTGGCGGTGGCGGCGCGCCAAGCACGGAGTTGATCGAAGACAGGCACTGCTTCGGTCGGCAGGTTCACCGGCGCAACCGAGCGAGTTCTCGCAGCCTTCACCGTTCGGGCTGGCTGTTCGGGTTCGCGGCGCAGCAGGACTCGCCGTTGGCGGCTGAGCACTTGGCTACTGGACTCGGTGAGCACCAGCGTGCCGTAGTCACCTTCGACCGTGAGCAAGCCCTGGGCGAGGAGCTGGCGCACCACGCCGCGCCATTCGCTTTCGCGTAATTCGGTGCCGATACCGAACACGGTCAACGACTGGTGGCCGAATTGGGTGATCTTAGGCGTCTGTTTACCGAGCAGGATGTCAATCACCTGACCTGCGCCGAAGCGCTGGCGGCGCTCGCGGTCGAGCCGGAACACCGTGGAAAGTAGTTTCTGCGCTGCGATCGTGCCGTCCCACGACTGTGGTGGCCACAGGCACGTATCGCAGTTGCCGCACGGGCTAGCCTGCTGGCCGAAATAGGCCAGCATCTGCGCGCGGCGGCACTCGACTGTCTCGCAGAGCGCCAGCATGGCGTCCAGATGGGTGGCGAGACGGCGCCGGTGGATGTCATCGCCATCAGAGCTATCGATGAGCTTGCGATGCTGCACGACATCCGCCAGGCCGTAGGCCAACCAGGCCGTGGCGGGTAGCCCGTCCCGGCCCGCTCGGCCGGTTTCCTGGTAATAGCCCTCGACTGACTTGGGTAAGTCGAGATGCGCGACGAAGCGAACGTCGGGCTTGTCGATTCCCATGCCGAACGCAATGGTGGCCACCACGACCAAGCCGTCCTCGCGCAAAAAGCGTGCCTGGTTTGCCGCCCGGGTCTGTGTATCCAGCCCCGCGTGATAGGCCAAAGCCTCGATCCCGTTATCGATCAGGAACTGTGTGGTTTTTTCCACCGATGCCCGTGTTAAGCAATACACAATTCCCGCGTCGCCGGAGTGTTCGGTGTGCAGCAATTCCAGAAGCCGCCGTTTCGGCTCGGTCTTGGACACGATCCGGTACTGGATGTTGGGGCGATCGAAGCTCGCCACGAAATGCCGGGCGCCGGCGAGGTTCAGCCGGGCCGCGATCTCGGCGTGCGTCGCCTTGGTGGCGGTCGCGGTCAGCGCGATCCGGGGCACGGTGGGCCACCGCTGGTGCAACGCGGACAGGGCCAGGTAGTCAGGACGGAAGTCATGTCCCCACTGGGACACGCAGTGCGCTTCATCGATGGCGAACAACGAGATGGCGCCCCGGTCCAGCAGGATGCCGGTCGATTCCACGCGCAGGCGTTCCGGAGCCAGATACAGAAGGTCCAGTTTGCCCGCCAAGAAAGCAGACTCCACCTCCCGGCGTTGCGCAGGATCTTGGGTCGAGTTGAGGAACCCGGCCCGCACGCCGACAGCGCGCAGCGCATCTACTTGGTCCTGCATCAAAGCGATCAGCGGTGAGATGACAACGCCGACGCCGGGGCGTAGCAGCGCGGGAACCTGGTAGCACAGCGACTTGCCGCCGCCGGTGGGCATGAGCACAAGTGCGTCGCCACCAGCAGTGACGTGGTCGATGATCTCCTGCTGGGCACCCCGGAACGACTCGTAGCCGAAGACCCGGCGCAGCACGTCGAGTGCATCGCTGAAGCCAAAACCGGTTGCGCTGACCGCCATTTCGGCGATCCTATGACCGGGATTGTCGACCATGACACCGCCACGCAGCCCAGCACCCCGAGCGCGCATGCCATGACCCGAGGCTCATCGCAACGCGCGGGTAGGAGACTCGCGATGCCGCCGCAAGCCCGTGACCACGCGGTGGTTCTGGGCGCGAGCATGGCCGGGTTGCTGGCCGCTCGAGTGCTTGCCGATGGCTACCGCAAGGTCACCGTCATCGATCGGGACATCCTTCCCGGCAGCGTGGTGCACCGCCGTGGTGTGCCGCACGGGCGCCACCATCACGCACTGCAACCTCGCGGCTGCGCGGTGCTCGAAGATCTGTTCCCTGGTCTGATCGCCCAGGCTGCCCAGGCCGGCGCTGGCGCGGGAGACATGTTGCGGCACTGCCGCTGGCTGCCGTGCGGCCAGCGGCTGCGGCGGGCAGACGGTGGTGTGCCCGGCCTGATCGCCAGCCGGCCGTTCCTGGAAGGCCAGGTGCGAGCCCGAGTGCGAGCGCTGCCTGGGGTGACGTTCCTGGAAGGCAGCCGTATCGCAGGCCTGGACACCACAGCCGGACGCAGGGTTACCGGCGTGCAGCTGCAGGACCAGGTTGGGGATCAGGTGCGGCTGGCGGCAGATCTCGTGGTAGACGCGACCGGCCGCGGATCGCGGACACCGGTCTGGTTGGCCGAGTGGGGCTACCAGCCACCGGCCGAAGACCGGATTCAGATCGGGCTGGGTGCTGCCACCCGCACGTACCGGCTACGCCCTGGCGCCCTCGGACCGGACGCGATGATCCACATTGGCCATACGCCGGACAACCCGCGAATCGGCGTGCTCGGCATGCTGGAGGATGGCCGGCACATGCTCACCTTGGCCGGCATTCTCGGTCATCATCCACCGACCGACCCGGTCGGCTTCGAGACATTCGCGGCCAGCCTGCCCTTCGGGGACATCTCCCACGCGCTCGCCGGGGCACAGCCCCTGGATAACCCGGTCGCTTTCCGGTTTCCTGCCGCGGTGCGCCGGCGCTACGAGGATCTGCAGCAATTCCCGGATGGCCTGCTGGTACTGGGTGATGCGGTGTGCTCGTTCAACCCGGTCTACGGGCAGGGCATGACCGTAGCCGCCAATCAGGCGCTGGCCTTACGCCGGCTGCTCGGGCAGCACAGGCAACCTGACCCGGGCCGCTATTTCCGAGCGATCGCAAAGACAATCAATCCGGCATGGGACTTTGCCATGAGTGCGGACCTGGCGTTACCTGACATACCAGGTATTCGCTCTCGCAAGGTTCGGATAGCGAATGCCTACTTGCCGCGGCTGCTCGCTGCCGCCAGCTTCGACGTCGCGCTGAGCGTGGCATATATCCGCGTTGTGGGTTTGGTGGACCGCCCATTGGGCCTGCTGCGGCCAGACCGGATGCTGCGAATATGGTGGATCACCCGGCGAAAAGCCAACATTGCGCCTCCGCATGCTGGCGTCAGTCATACTCGGAATGTCGCGACTCGGCGGGAGGTATCACCATGGCATTAAGTCTGAACTTCACTGCCCCGCTCAAACAGGACCCGGAGTCCCAGAAGCGCTTGCGGCAGCTGGCGGCGGTATTCGCCGACCAGGTCCAGCCGGAGATCGATGCCGCGCTGGCCAAGTCGGAACTCGTCCACTTCGCGCGCATCCTGATCATTGACAACAAATATATTCAGGTGTTGACCGAGTTTGACGGCGACCCCATGGCGTACACGGAGTTCTTCCGCACCGCGCTGCCGACGGTCTTCGAGCGGATCTTCTCCTTGGTGGAGGGCGCCCCACCGTGGCAAGAAATTAATAATCCTAACGGCTTCTACGAGTACACTCATTCACTTAATCTCAAAGCGCTGGGCGAATCCTCGGATACCGGATACGATCACGGCTACCTGTTCTCGGCGTTCGGCGATGCCACGGTCCGGGAGATCAAAGATAAAATTGCTCCGACCACCTGAGGTAAAACGATGACGGTCGACTTCAGCGAGGTACAGGGACTCATTCGGACCTATCGGCGCGTAACTTCTCGTCACCTGATTTTCCGCTTCGGTACCGGGGCGGGTGCTCGCACTTTCCTCGGCGAGCTTGCGCAGCAGATCACCATGGCCGATGAGGATCCGAACACCGCACCGGATCCGTTGCTCAACGTCGGCGTGACCTGCAACGGGCTGCATGCGTTGGAAGCGGACCCAGCCATGGTGGGGGAGTTCGACGCCGTCTTCAAGCTCGGGCCACCTGCCGTCAAGATGGCCTTGGGCGACGTCCCGGGCAGTCGCAGCGACCCGGCGAACTGGTGGGAGGGTCAATTCGCCACTGACGACGTGCACTGCGTCGTGCACCTGTTCGCCCAATCAGACGGTGCTGCTTGGGACGCGGTGCAAGCAGTGCGCCAGCTCGCCGGCTCGGCAGGGTTGACCGAGTTGATCCCGCGCCGGGATGGCACGATCCTGTCCGGGCGCTGGTTTGCTGTGCGGAAAATGCACTTCGGCTACACCGATGGGATCTCTCAACCCAATGTCTGCTGGGACGACGATGCGCCACGCTCACCTGAGCAGATTGATTTCCGTAACTTCCTGCTTGGTTATTCAACTGACAAGTACCCGTCTGCCCCGGCAAGAGGTGCGGCAGCAGACTTCGCCCGGAACAGCACCTATGGGCTGTTCCGCTGGATTTACCAGGATGTCGCGGCTTTCAACCAGTTTCTTGCCGTCCAGGGCCCGCAGCTTTTTCCGGACCTTCCAGCTATCGAAGCCGAGGAATTGCTCGCTGCCAAGATGATGGGTCGCTGGCGCGATGGCACGCCACTGGCGCTGGCTCCTGATCGCCCGGACCCGCAGCTGTCCGGAAGCAATGACTTCGATTACGCGACCGGAGACCCTGACGGCCGGCGATGCCCGTTCTCCGCGCACATCAGGATCGTGAACCCGCGGGACACCCCGCTGGACCCGATCGTCGTCGAAGGGATTCCCCGGCTCCTGCGACGCGGTATGCCCTACGGTGCACCGCTCCAGGGAGTTACGGACGATGGGGCCGACCGGGGACTTGTCGGCATGTTCTTGTGTGCAGATTTGCGCAAGGTGGTCTACTCGCTGATGAGTTGGGTTATGCGAAACGACTTCAGCCCCGTCTATAACGGCAACCGCCGGGTGCAGGATCCCTTGTTTGGTAACCGATCCATGCCCGGCAGCAGGGCGGAATTCACCATACCAGGGGTAGGCAGTGAAGCGACGGTCAAAAGCCTACCGGATTTCGTGCATACGAAGGGTACGGCGTTCCTGCTCTATCCTGCAAAGGCCGCGCTGGTCGCCTTGTCACAAGGAACCAGGTGACGGCTACGTCAGGCAATATCCAAGCCCAACCCCTGTTCACAGAGCCTGTCCCGCAGCTGCCGCAAGGCTCGGGCACGGGTGGGCCCGATCCCGCCCGGCGGGATCCCGGCGCACCGGGCGACTTCGGCGTAAGAGCGGGGGTGATCGGTGAACAGCATCCGGACCAGGGTCCGCCGGAGAGGAGGTAGCTCGGCGACGAGCTTGCGTAACGTCTGCACGGTATCCGCGTCGATAACGTGCTGTTCGGGACCCACCGAAGGATCCGCCACGGTGTCCGGTGTGACGTCGACCAAGCCCGGCACGGGTTTGACCTGGCGCAGGATATGCAGGCATTCGCGCCGGGCAGTGGTCGCCAGCCAACCGCCGAGTCGCTCGGGGAACTGGATCCTGTGGGTATTTTCGGCCAGTCGCAGCCAGGTCATCTGCACTGCATCGAGCGCGTCGGCCTCCTGTAGCCGGAAGGACCGAACGGTCGTCATGACAAGTTTGCCGTACCGGCGGACGATCTCGTCCCAGGCCGCGGCATCTCCCTGATGGATCCTGTCCAGAAGGCAGGCAACACTGTCTGGGGCATCGGCGGGGGCGAAGCACACGGTGGCGGTGGTCATTAGGCGCTCCCTGGGTCTCGGAGTACACCCACGGTGCGCCACCGCGTTTGGCCCTCAATTGGAGTTGTGTTGGAGTGCCGATGAGGGCGCCGAACTCCTACCGCGAGCGGCTAGCCGCCGAGCGGTAGCAACCACGGCGCCAGCCGGCTGCGTGCCAGCAGCGTGTGGTGATGGCCAGTGCCGTAGAGCCGGGTGAGGTCGGCGAGCACCGCGGCTGCCAGTTCTCTGGCCTGCTCGAGGTTTCCGGTTTCCCCGGTCCATCGGGCCAGGTCGGCACGGGCAAGAACGGTATACCGGTGGTCCGGTCCCAGCACCCGTTCGTGGTCCTCGACAAGCGTGGCGGCTAGCTCCCGGGCCCCGGTCACATCGCCGGCCTCTCCGGTCCACCGGACCAGGTCGGAACGAGTGACCAGGGTGTACCGGTCGCGGTCGCCGAGTACCCGCTGGGCGTCCTCGACCACAGCAGTGGCCAGTTTCCAGGCGCTGACCGCATCGCCCGCTTCTCCGGTCCAATGGGCCAACGTCGCCCGGGCCACCAGGGTGTTGCGGTCATCGGGGCCCAGCACGCGCTCGGTATCGTCAACTGCGGCGGCGGCCAACTCCCGGGCCTGTGCGGCGTTGCCGGCCTCTCCTGTCCATCGGGCCAGATTGATCCGGGCGAGCAAAGTATGCCGGTCGTCGGGCCCGAGCACCCGCATCATGTTCTCCACGACAACCGCGGCCTGCTCCCGAGCCTGGACCACGTCTCCTGCCTTGCCGGTCCAGCGTGCGAGACTGCTGCGGGCGATCGCGGTGGCTGGGTCATCGGCGCCGAGTATGCGCTCGGAATCTGCGACCAGCGCTGCGCCCAGGCTGCGCGCCCGCACACTGTCACCAGTCAGTCCGGCCCACTCTATGAGCGTGTGGCGCAGGCTCAGGCTGATGGGCTGGTCGGCCCCAAGGTGCTCGATAATGGCCCGGACATGGGTGTGCAGCGTTTGCATCGTGCGCATGTCCGGCAACGCGGTGATGGTGGTCTGGCCACCGGTCCAGGGTGGGCAGGCGGCGTCGAGAAGGGCCGCGGCGGTATCGATCCAGATCTTGTGGTTGCCGTCGGCCGCCAGCCGGTCTGCGGTAACGGCCTGTACGAGCCGGTGCACGGTCACCGATCCGCCAGGACCGACTCGCGTGAGCAAACTGTAAGAGATCAGTTCGGTGATGGCCTGATGCCGGTGCAGGGCGTCGGCCAGCAGTGGCATGAGCAGGCTGCGGGCGGAGTCATGAAGAGTAAGACGATCCGTATCGGAGGTCAGCAGCCGGTCCAGCGGGATGGTGTCCGGGGCGTACCAGGCCAGCACGTTGAGCAGTGCCTGCGCTCGAGCAGACAGCTGGTCGAAGGCCAGCTGCCAGGTGGTTGCGACGGTCGCGGGGTAGTCCGGAGCATGACCCTGCTGGTGAAGTTCGGCTCGGCGACTGCGGTACAGCGCCAGGTAGCCCGCGAGATCCAGCGCGCTATGGGCGACATAACAGGCAGCTTGGGCCAACGCTAAGGGCAGGCCGCCCAGTTCCTCACCCAGGACTGCGGCGCTGTGCGTGTCGGTATCGCCCGACAGCGCGGTAACCAATCGGACAGCGTCGGGTGCGGCCAGCGGTTGGACCGGCAGCACCAGTTGTCGGTGCGGCCAGGTTGCTGAGCGGCTGGTGACCAGCACATCACCCCTCCCGGCCGCGGGCAGTAGACCACGCAAGGCCTCCGGATCGGCGATGTTGTCGATGACCAGCAGCCAGCTGCCGGTTCGGTTAGCGAGCACGGCGTGCACTGCCTGTACCGGGTCGTGGGCGTGTGCGGCGTACTCCGGCGCCACGATGTCCAGCAACGCGCGGAACTCGCCCGGCACCGCCTCGGGATCTTCGGCCCGGATCCACCACACCAGCCCGTAATGCACCTGGTAGCGCTGGGCGTAGGCCCGGGCCAGGCTCGTCTTGCCAACCCCGCCGAGTCCAGTCAGCACCCGTACCATCGGCTGCTGTGCTCGCTCCGGGTCGGTGAATGCTGCGCGCAGGGCAGCCAGTTCTGCTTGCCGGCCAAGCACCTCGGACAGGCCCTGCACATGGGTTGAGACCACTCGTTGGTCGGCCCGGAGGTTGAAGTCCGCCACCGTCGGGCCCGCCACCGGCGGGCCCGCCATGGCTGGGCTTGTGGCCACGGCAGGACGAGCCGGAGTAGCACCAGGCCCTGCTGGTACGGGCCGCTTTGCGGCCGCTGCGGTCTGCGCCGTCCCGGGAGGATGCCAGTCAAGCTCTGGCGCGTGGGTGAGGATGTCGTGTTCCAACCGTTGCAGCACGGCCCCCGGGTCGATGCCCAATTCCTCGACGAGGCGGGTACGGGTGCCTCGGAGGACTGCCAGCGCTTCGGCCTGCCGTCCAGCGCGGTACAGCGCCAAAGCCAGCAGCTCGCAGCCGTGTTCGCGCAGCGGGTGGGCCCGTACGTGCATCTCCAACTCGGCCACCGCGCCGTGGTGTTCACCCAACTGCAGCTGCGCTTGGCACCATGCCTCCACCACCGACAGCCGCAACTCCTCCAGCCGGGCTACCTCCGGACCTGCCCATGGGGCGTCACTCACATCGGCGTAAGCCTTTCCTCGCCAGAGTCGCAGCGCTGCCTCAAATTCGTTTACCGCACGCTTGAAATTGCCGCTACCCAGCGCAGCCCGCCCGGCTGCGGCATGCTGATCGAACCGGTGTACATCGAAATCCACCCCGTGGCTGTTCAACAGATAACCCGGAGCTCGGGTACAGAGCACTGTTGCCGGTGCTCGAGGAGGCCGGTCCGGTTCCAGCACCCGCCGTAGGTTCGACACATAGGCCCGGACCGAGGCCATCGCTGCCGGCGGGGGATCGCCTGACCACAATTCCTCAATCACCGTGTCCACGGCCACCGGCTGGTCCACCCTGCTCAGCAGCAGCCCGAACAGCGCCCGCTGCCGAGGCGGTCCCAGGTCAGCTGGCCGGCCGGCGACCACCGCTTCCACCGGTCCCAAGGCGTGCCACTGCATGGACCGATCACCAGGAACCGGCGCCGGCTGCGCCTGGTCCTCGGTCACCGACCCACCTGCGTCCACATCGACACTCCACCCAGATGGAGAATCCTTCGCCGCGGATACGCAGACCACGTCACCGCAGCCCGGTCTTCACGAGACCGTATTGAGGGTTCACATGTCAATCGCGTATTCCACCATTGCGGGTATGGCGACTATTGATTGTTTGTGATACCGGCCACATGTCCCGCAGCAGTCACAGTGAGTCACCATGTGCTGCTGAACTGTGCCTGAATTGTTCAGTAGCGGATGTTCTCTGATCAAGGCTCGGGTGCCGGAGCACGCGCTGCGCCGCAGTCGTCACACACAGTTATAATGCGCCAACGCAATCGTTACGTGTTTTCACCGGGTCAGCAGAGTCGGCGTGCGCTGGCCGCCCTCTAACGTGCACCGAGTGACTCTCGCGCCGGAGCTGAGCCCTACCCCGTTAGCTTGCCGCCAGGTCGCCGCCGTGTGCTTCGACGTGGACGCCACCTTGGTGGACTACGAGGCATCGACTCGCGCGGGGCTGTGTGAGTTGCTCGGCACCGATGACGCGTGGGTTGAGTGGTGCGCGTTGACCGATCAGCACTACCAGAGCTACCTGGATGGAGAGATCGGCTTCGAGCTGATGCTGCGGCAACGCACCAAGGATTTTTTCGCCCGCCGGGGTGAGTTCCTGTGCGACGGCGAGGTGGTCCGGCGCGAGGAACGCCGGACGGCTGCCGTCAGGAGAGCCTGGCGGCTGTTCGACGATGCGCTGCCCTGCCTTCGGGCGTTGCGCACGCTGGGCCTGCGGCTGGCCGCGATCACCAACGCATCCGGCGAACACCAGCGGGCAAAGCTTGATGCGCTAGGGCTTCAGTCCGCTTTCGACGTGGTACTGATCTCCGGCGAAATCGGCGTGGCCAAGCCGCATCAAGCCATCTTCCGTAGGGCGTGCCGCGCTTTGGGCGTGCATCCCGCTGAGGCCATGCACGTCGGTGACCGGCTCGATATCGACGCCATGGGCGCGCGAGACGCCGGACTGCACGGAGTGTGGTTGGATCGCTCCGGTTGCGGGATGTTCCCGCAGGTGGCCGGGATCTCAGTAATTGGGCAGTTGGCTGAGCTGCCCGCGCTGGTCACCGAACGCGCTGGATGAGCTGCTGACACCGCCTGACGAGATCGCACGAGGGGGCAGCCGGGTGGAAGCCGGCCCAGGCGGTCGACTACCATCCTTGCCCGGTGCCGGTTTCGGGTCGGCGGGAGGGCCCGATACGGACAACCAGTGGGGTATGGTGTAATTGGCAGCACGACTGATTCTGGTTCAGTTAGTCTAGGTTCGAGTCCTGGTACCCCAGCGAATGCCATCATCGCGTTC
>JAJPIR010000192.1 GCA_021324675.1 Actinomycetota bacterium | reverse complement strand
GGCCTGCTGACCTGGTTGCGGCATAACGGCGCCATCGACGCCGGATTCGTGGGCACCCATACGTGCGGCGTTGGGGCCGCCCTGGATGCTGCCGAGGCGTCCGTACCCAACACGCAGGCTGTTGCACGTGCGTGTGGAATCGATGCGGGTCGCATCGAGGAGTTTTATCGCCTGTTCGCGGCGACCCAACGGGTCGTGACGGCCTTCTCCCAAGGGGTGAACCAATCCTCCTCCGGCACGGACAAGGTGAACAGCATCATCAACTGTCACCTGCTGACGGGACGGATAGGCCAACCGGGAATGGGACCATTCTCGCTCACCGGCCAGCCCAACGCCATGGGGGGGCGCGAAGTCGGTGGCATGGCCAACATGTTGGCCGCGCACATGGACCTGGCGGACCCGTTGCATCGTGCGCGGGTCCAGCAGTTCTGGCAGAGCCCCCGGATGGCGACTCGCCCCGGCCTCAAGGCGGTCGATCTCTTCGAGGCCATCCACTGCGGCCGCATCAAAGCCCTGTGGATCATGGCGACCAACCCGGTGGTGAGTCTGCCGGAGGCGGATCGGGTCCGGGAGGCGCTACAAAAGTGCGACTTTGTCGCGGTGTCGGATTGCGTGGCCCGCACGGATACAACCGATCTGGCACACGTACTGCTGCCCGCCGCCGCCTGGGGAGAGAAGGACGGCACGGTCACAAACTCCGAGCGTCGCATTTCCCGCCAGCGCGCCTTCGCTTCCCTTCCGGGAGAGGCTCGACCCGATTGGTGGATCATCGGCCAGGTGGCCCAGCGGATGGGCTTTGTCGAGGCGTTCAGCTACCGGACGCCAGCTGAGATTTTTGACGAGCACGCGCGCCTTTCGGCCACGGAAAACGGCGGCACGCGCGGTTTCGATATCGGCGGTCTGGCGGGACTGACTCCGGAAGAGTACGAGAGCCTCGAGCCGATCCAATGGCCGGTGCCGTATCGCGGACACCCGGGTACACCACGCCTGTTTGATGATCGACGCTTCATGCACGCCGATGGCAGGGCCAGGTTTGTTCCGACACACCCCGCGGGACCGGGGAGCGGGGTCGATGAGGAATTTCCGTTTGTGTTGAACACCGGCCGCATCCGCGACCAGTGGCACACCATGACCCGGACGAGCCGCAGCCCGCGCCTCACAGAGCATTCACCCGAGCCTTTCGTTGACTTGCACGCCCAGGACGCGCTCCTGCTGGCCTTGCGCGAAGGTGAGTTGGCACGTGTGACGACGGCCCGCGGATCGATGGTCGCTCGTGTGCGTACGAGCGGCGAAGTCTCACGTGGCTGTGCTTTCGCGCCGATCCATTGGAGTGGCACGAACGCCTCGCAAGCACGCGCGGGCGCGCTGATAAAGGCCGTGGTCGATCCGATTTCCGGGGAGCCCGAATTCAAGCACACGCCGGCTCGCATCGAGCCCTTCCCGGTGACCTGGTACGGGTTCGTGCTCAGTCGTCGCCCCCAGAGTGACCCGGACGTGACATGGTGGACGACGGTTCAAGGCCGGGGATTTGTTCGCTATGAACTGGCGGGGCGCGAGGTACCTGACGACTGGGTGATGTGGATGAGAGAGCGGCTCGGGGCCGCGGCGTCCGATGCCGATTACCTGGACTACCTCGATCCGGCCGCCGGTATTTATCGTGCCGCTCACCTCGTCGACGAGCGTCTCGAGTCCTGTGTGTATGTTTCACGGCGTCCGGACCTTCCAGACAGGGCCTGGCTCGGAGGGCTCTTCGAGCGCGGCAAGCTTGCCGCGGCGGATCGGGCCAGTCTGTTGGCCGGCCGTGCCCCGGGAGCCCGGGACGATGCAGGTGCGCTGGTGTGCTCGTGCTTCGTAGTGGGGCGCAACACCCTGCGCCGCGCGATTGCGCAGCATGGGCTGACCGACACCCGCCAGGTGGGTGCGCGGCTTCGCGCCGGGACCAACTGTGGCTCGTGTCTTGCCGAGATCAGAGTGCTCCTCGCGGAGGGCGCCCGAAAAGAATCCCCGTCTCCACCTCAGCAGGCTGCCCCTCTCGCAGATACGGTTTGAAACGCCACTGCATCAGGGCCGTGGTGAGGGCCTGCGACTGCGCCGGAAAGGCGCTCAGAAAGTGAATGTGCCTGACCTTGCCGTCGCGGTCGATGATCACCCGGACCGGAATAGGATTGTATTTGTGCTCGGAGAAAACCGGATCCTTCCGATGGAGGATGTTGGCGGGCACGGCGTAGTTGGCGACACAGGCGGGGGTGTCGGAGTCGGCCGCGAACCTCATCGCGTCCAGTCCCCGCACGAGACTCCCGGCGAGCCTCGTATCGGCGCTGGTGATCACAAACTCCACCACGTGGCAGCGGATCTGGGTCGCCAGAATCGTCCAATGCAGACCGGCTACCGGTGAAACGTAGTCGAAGCGAACAAAAGTCCGGCCCGCCAGCGTGATCTCCCGGGGCGGCTTCTCGACGCGGTAATCCGCCTGCAGGTGATCACGCGTGTAGTTGATGAGTTGCAGCGGATCGGTGGCCTGCGTGGTGGTAAAAAACAGATCCTGGGCCGCAATGAGCAGTGTCCCACGCGGCCTGTCCGGACCGGTCTGTACCGGGCGCAACTGCGCCAGCACGTAATAGCCGCTGTCCGAGGGCGGCGGCCCTTCGTACTTCTGTGCCCATCCCGTGGGCATATTGAGCCTGAATCCAAAATACCGATTCTCATAGGCCTGAGAATCCAGCTTCCCTGCTTCAGGTAGTGGCGTTACCGAATCACTGGCGCTGGCCCAGGCACCTTTGACCAGAATGACATTCTCAGGGACCTTGGTTGTCTGGGAGCCTGGCGAGAAATCCCCGCCGGGGGACGGCGCCGCCTGGCCCGCGGCGGCCGACGACACGCAGAGGCAAAGGAACATCCAGAAGGTGCGCAAGCGCGGATGACACATGTTCGATTTCCCTTGACCGCTTTCGGGCCGTGGCCGCCGCAAACACAGGTCGAATGACGCTCCTGATACTCCTCCCGCTATAACGAGCGCAGGAAGTTCAGGACGGCCTGCTGTTGAGACGTGGACAGGTTGTTGAAGTTGTCGATCACCTGGGTAGCCTCCGAGCCCGAGCTGGAGTGGTCGCGGATCGCCGTCAGCAGGTTCGTCGTACGGCCGTCATGCAAGAAGAAGATACGCTGCCCCAAGCCCCACAGTGGCGCCGTGCGGAATTGGTCGCCCCCGGCGGATCCCTGCGACACGTTGTCGGCGAGTCCCGTGCCCATGTGGTGAATTTCCAGGTCCGTGAAGGCGTGGGCCGTGGCACCGCCCAGCGACGAGGTGATGTTGGACGGCTGTGTATGACCGAGACTCGGCGTATGGCAGACCGAGCAGCCGATGGAGCTGAACAGCGATGAGCCCTGCGAGATGGAGCTCGCACCACCCGGGGTGGTCGTCGAGGGAACCGGTGGCGCCAGCAGACGCATGAACATTGCGAATTGGACCGTGTCACTGGGAATCTGGGCGTTCAAGGCAAAGGTATCGGACCCGGCCTGCTGGGGATTGGTCGGCTGGAAGTTGGTCGCGTCTTCCGGATAGCCGGCTCCCCCCAGGTTCAGGCAACTGGATGGCAGGCCGGGGCCCTGCTGCTCCTCACCCGGCAGCGGCCGCTCGTTCTGAAAGACCTCATTGGTGATGCCCATTTCCACGTTGTAGGCCTCGCCGGCGAACAGCTCGAGCGACTTGTTCTGCGCCTTCCAGCCGAAGCGGGCGATGGTGCCGTCGTTGCCGTTACGGTTGAAAGTACCGCTGATGCCGAGGCTGTTGTTGGCCTGGGCGGTCTGGTTGTTGAGCAATGTCGAGTCATCCAGGTTTTCCAACAGTCCGGCGCCGAACACCGGGGTCGGAATGCGGAAGATGATGTTGTTCGCCTGTTGAGCGGCGCTGAAGCTGGGTTGTTGCAGGCTGCAGGAGCCTGCATCCGATCGCCCGGAGACAGTGTAAAGATCCTCCACCCCACCGTTCGGAGAGCTGGTGTCCACCCCGCCAACGGCGTCGAAGAAGAACGGGAAACGCGCCTCGCGGGTCGGGCCATGGGCTGTAATGAATGACGGCACGGTGTTCGTCGAGCTACTGGCGATGCCGCTGCTCACGACCGTGAATTCCGGGTTGGCCGACGGGCCGCTGCCTCCGACGGTGGGCTGCGAGTGGCAGCCGGTGCAGGAATTGAAGTTGAACCGCGGTCCCAGGCCATTGTTGGTGCCACCGGAAACCACCTCCGGCGTCACAAAGCGCGTGAGGCCGTTCTGGAAGAACTCCGACACGCCCTGCGGCGAGTTCGCGGTCACCGAGGCCAGGGGTAGCGGGCTGGTGGCCGTCGCGCCCGTCTGCCCGTTGATGGCCCCGCCGCGAACTCCTGGATCGGTCTGCGCCAGGATGGGGCCTGAAATGCCCAGTGCCAACAGTCCTGCCGGCGTCAGGCGCCGCACGGCCGTGGCAATCAAATTCTTGTACATCACCATGATGAGTCTCCGTTCCGCCTCCCTTGGGAGCGCTTAGACTCAGTCAAGACGGTGCGGTTACGGAATAGACCCAGCTTCCCGGTTCGAAGGATTCAGCGCGCCTGGATCCAACGGACCATTTGTATGACTTATATGAAACGCTGGATCGGGGCGATGCGCGGGCAATCGCCCGCTCACAATCCGGGGTTGTCCCTCGCGGGCCAACCCGTGCGACGCATGCGTCGCACCCATGCCCGGCCCAGCGTGCCTCGTGCAAAAACCAAAGCGTTTTTGCACCGGAGGCC
>JAJPIR010000064.1 GCA_021324675.1 Actinomycetota bacterium | reverse complement strand
TTCAACAAATTTTTGTACAGGTTAGCGCGTCGGCGAGCGTGGCATTGCATGGTGTTCGTTTTGGATGGTGAGCTGACAGTAGGCGAATTTGCGCACCACTAGTGCTAACTCTCCTCGGGACCGGGGCGTCGCGTAACGGGCAAACACGTCCTTGCGGAGCAGTGCGCTGAGCCACTCGCTAGCCCACGCTCACCCGGGACCGGATCAGCACCGACACCCGGGTATGTGGATAGCTCGACAGTAACCGCTCCAGAGTCGTTTGACCCAAAAATCTGGTGGCGCCCAATGAGCAACGCGTGTGGCTCCGGCGAGCTCATTCATCAGTGCATTATCCGTTGTGGCATGGGCTGCTACGAGACCGTTTGCCACTGGCGTGCCAATGCCGTCCTGGCGGCTTGGCATATGCTGTGCACTGACCAGCCCAGTATCCGGGCGATCCGTTCGGCCTCGGCGAGCTCCGGCTTGGCGATCCGGTACCCACCGGGCCCGACGGCGACCTTGACAGTGATCTGCTGCTCGGCACCGGGCGGCCCGACTGGTACCTGTAGAGCAATCCGCGGCAGTGTTGTGCGGTGCCATCGGGACCACCGCACGCCCAGCGTCGTGCTGTGGCGGAACACCGCATCCACCACCGCGGGGCGGATCTGCTCAGCGCACAGCGCAGTCAGCACCTGCCCGGGCCTGCCGTGGCGACCGATGGTCGGAGTGGTCCAGCAGTCCCACGCACCCGCCGCCCGCACGGCTCGCAGCACTCCTGGCCACAACTCCGGCTCGAGATCATCGACGGTCGTCTCCACCACCGTGACCGCCTGGGCCGGACTGGACTCCGGCTCGAACGGGGTGCGTCGGCCGAGTACTAGCCGGGTGATGTTGGGGCGATCCGGGCTGTCGCGCGTCCCAGCGCCACTCCCAACCGCGTCGACTGTCATCGCCGGCAGCGGTCCTGGCGTGGCCAGGATCGCGACCAGCGCCGCTCCCGTAGGGGTGGTGCGCTCTCCAGCCAACTCGCCACCGGTCAGCGACAATCCGCGGTCGATCACGATCCTCAGGACAGCCGGTGCGGGCACCGGGAGGGCACCGTGCGCGCTGCGCGCCGTCCCGCTGCCGGCCGCCAGCGCCGAGCACGTCACCACGGCATCGTCACTGAGCAAACCGAGCTGCTCAGCCGCGACCGCGGCGCCGACCACATCGGCCAGCGCGTCGGCCGCTCCCACTTCGTGGAAGCTCACCGACTCGGCCGAGATGCCATGCACTGCGGCCTCTGCGTGGGCAAGCAGCCGGAAGGTGTCGGCGGTCATCCTGGCCGCTGCGGTGGTCAGATGAGCGGTTTCGATAGCCGCCAGTACCTCAGCTAGCCCCCGGATGGGTTGTGGGCCGGCCGGTGCGCTGATCTTGACCTGCGCGCAGGCCAGCCCGCAGCGTCGAGTCGGCTCCACGCTGATGTCTAACCCTGCAATTCCCAGCGCACGCACCGCGGTACGCACCGCACCCAGGTCAGCGCCTGCATCAAGTAGCGCGCCCAACAACATGTCACCAGCTACTCCCGCGGTGCAATCCAGATACGCCGCCCTGGGCTCAGCCACCGTGCACCTTCCGGACGATCTTCACGGCATGGGCCGCCGCACCGAAGCCGTTATCGATGTTGACCACGGATAGTCCGGGCGCGCAGGAGGCCAGCATTGTGCCCGCGGCGACGTGCCCGCCAGCGCTCACTCCGTAGCCCACACTGGTGGGCACCCCGACCACGGGAGAACGGATCAACCCACTTACCACCCCAGGCAGGGTGCCCTCCATCCCAGCGATGGCAATCACGCAGTCAGCCGCAGACATCTCATCGAGGTGGGCCAACATGCGGTGCAGGCCGGCAACCCCGACATCGGTGATCAACCGGTGACCGGCACCGACTGCTTGCAGCGTGGCGATCGCCTCGTGAGCCACCGGGAGATCCGAGGTACCCGCAGTAACCACCACGACGCATCCGCGCGCCGAAGGCAGTGCACCGACGATCACCGTCCGACCGATCGAGTCCACGATGACCTGATCGGCAGCAAACGCCTTCCGTGCTCGGTGGAGCACACCGTCGGGGCACCGGGTGGCCAGCGCGGGAAAGTCCGGTTCACCACGCCGCGCCGCGGCCAGCAGCCGCAGCGTCTGGTCCTCCGTCTTACCTTCAGCGAAGACAACCTCCGGCACGGCAGTCCGTTGCCTGCGATCCAGATCCAGGTCGGCAATATCAGCTATGTCACCGATCTGGTCACCGCTCCTGCCGGGTACTGACCGGGGGGTTATCTCGACCACGCTTCGACTATCTCACGGACTAGTTTGCGCACGGTGCGCTCGCCAACGAACATGCGACAATGGTGCCGGAACGAGCTGGCCAGGGTGATCAACCTCAACCGCTCCGTACTGGGGTCACCCGGCGGTCGATTACCTCACCGACCCGCGAACTTCGCCACAGAACTACGCATCGCACTTAACTGACCTCCCGCACCTGAAGCAGCGCTTCCCTACACAAAGATTGCATCTACAACCTCGCGTCGACAATTGGCCTCTCGTCGGCCGCCCCTGCCCGCCTGCCACGCGGGTCGGCAGCAACGGATCGGTCACTGCCCATTGCATATCGGCGTGTCCGAGGGATATCAATGACACCGTGCTAGCCACCGACCGACACCACGAAACGGCGCCAGACGACACGAATTTGGCCAGTGGCAGCAGCCTTGATAATCTGATAATCTGACAACATCAAAAGGCCATCGCGGGCGCGGTCAAATGGAGACTCATTGTAGCCGCATATCCCTGTCCTATGTCCTCCCGGCCACGCCCGACCCAAGCTGATCACAGACTCCTTATGGACGGACTGCCTTTGCCGGGCTACTTCACGATGCCACCACTGACTGTGTCCACAGCTTAGCTCCCAGGTTTTTTGAACTTGGTCGTGAAGATATAGAGCTGCTTGCTCTGCGCGCTTGCCTCCAGTTGGGGATGCTGGCTTCTGTACTTCTCATATATCGGGTCGTCGGTCGTCTTGATACGCTCTAGCATTCTTTCATGCAACTCGCCATACGTGAGCCGATAGCCGGCATCTTTAATGGTCTGAATAGCATTATAGGTCATAAACCCATGATAGTCATACCGTCCCTTGTTCTCATCGGGCGGCATGTCGCCTGACATCTGTCGGTCGGTGCTGGCGGTCAGCAGTACGATTTGGGGATGCCTGAGGGCGCGATACTGCAGCTCACCAGGGATTCCCGAGTCGGTCCCCGCTTTGGAAAAGTTGAAATCGGTGAGCGTGCCGGAGAAGCAGGAGTCGGAAATGATCGTCAGATTAACTCCATCCGGTATCTCGTCGCAGATCTCTTTCAACTCATCATCGATGATTAGCTTGGGGTAGTCGTACGGACAAATGGCCTCATCGAACTTTCCTTTGAAATGTTTCCCCCCTATGTCAAATTCAATCTCTTCCTCGTCGCCACTCACATCGGGAGTGAACATGCCGTGCGAAGAATTCGTGAAGACTAGAACATCGCCGGATCGTGCGCCGACCACGAGATCCTTAAGCCCCTTGAGTATGTTTCCTCTGGTCGCCTGAGCATCGGTAAGGAGCGTGACGTCAGCGACAGAAAAATTGTAGTGCCGAACGAGGAGATTGGCCCATGCATGCGCATCGTTCACGGCTCCTTTCAGATTTAAATTCGGTATGCCCATCTCTGGGGCGTTCTGGTTGCCGTAGTCGTTGATCCCGACGCAGAGCGCCTTCTTTCTCGCCTTCCTCGTCACCTTCTTCGCCACGATGACCTCCGTTCAATATTGAGAGTACTCGCTTTTGAGGCAAATAGTGATTAGATTGCAGTCGTCTAAGCATGCAGGTTCCGCCGCGCGCCACTCAACCAGCAGCACTTTATGGACGGCGCCATCGGCTCCGGGAGAATCATTTCGCAACTGGCATTTTAGGCCCGGGGTGCGGGGCTTCCCAAATTACCACTGGGATGGTATCCGATCTCTACGGAACAAAGGTATCAACCTGTTGTCCTGTGGGCAAGGAAATTCATCCTCATGAGTTTCGAGCATTACCGGCTCTTGTCTTCCGCGTGATACGATGCTGAGGGACACGATCTTTAGTCCTCCCCGAACTCGACTCCGGGACCGTATGGTGTCTAAAGTCACGAAGATGGAGGTCCCGGCAGGACGCGAGCGTAATGCCGCTGCGACGTTGTTGGGTCGGACGGCCCGATTTGCATGAGGCAGCCTTGAGTATGCCCGGTGGACTCGTGTGTCTTGACCCTCTACACCCCGGTGATCGACAGCCTGTGCCAGCGGGAGCTAGCTGCGGTGTGGTAACCACCGGCAGCCGCCCGTATGCTCGTATGTCAAAAATCCACGCATGAACAGTCTGCATCGTTGTCCGTCAGCCGTACGTCTTGCGCATGTCCGTCTACAGGTTCGAACTCCACCCGTACGTCTCTATCCGGACTCAGCAACGCCCTGACTGGCGCGCTTAGATCTTTCCGTGTACAAGCATAGTAGCATCCATCGTCACCGACTATATACGGACCTCTCACGAGGCCAGCCGGCGTCAGAGCAATTCCCCTGGTACTGCTGAGAGTACCCTTCATGGCAACCTCCGTGGTGATACTGCAGGATGCACTAGTTCGGCCCCGATATCAGGAAAGGGAATACGGGTTGCAGGGCGCCGGTATTGGCTATCCGCACGATGAGACATCTTCTCGTCCTCCTTGGATCCGATAATACGTGCGGTCGAGACATATTCGGAGCTTGCTCGAGATCAAGGACGTCCGCTAGTTTATCTCATCTCTGTGCTCAATCTGAGCGAGCACGCCAGAAATCGTGTCCTCCCATAATTTGTGGAGGCGGGTAGTGTACTAACTTTGCCTGACCGACCGCCGGACCAGCAATCATGAATCACCGTCTGACTCCATTTGGTCAGGTGGACAAATTGGTCCCCGGTGGGCGGCCATCGCCGACGCAGTTCGATCTCTGGGATGGTGGTCCTCCCCGAGCTCGTAGGCTTGCGCCCAGGCCGGTGGCGCATCAGCCGCTAGATCCGCCCGTTAGGCCGATCCGCGCCCGCGGGTGACTTGCACGGCCCAGGCCCGGCAACGCCGGAATGCCCGTTCCCACTCGGTGCGGATCTCATAGATCGTCGTCTCAGTAGCCCTGGCGGGCTACTCCGGGCTGGTGGCATACGAACGTTAACTGAGTGCTGTTTTCAGCGGCAGCCTGCGATCGCCGCATATCCTCACGGATGCTTATGAGGCTAAATGATCACGACATGGTCGACAGCCCGCGTGCCTTGATCCACGCCGACGGCCAAGCTAGAGTCTGCGCTGGCCACGTACAGCTGGCACAGGTTGCGCGGTCAGTACCGACGTGACAGCTATTTGCACAGTACATTACGTCTCGGGGGGAAGCTGGTAGATGTGATTACCTTGTGTGGCACTATTGATCTGATTGGTCTAGTTGCAAAGGTACCTTGGTCCAGGCGGGGCGACAACCTCACCTTTTTATCGAGCAATTACGTATCGTTCGTCGACTACCACGGTAGCAGCATGATAGAGGCCCCCACGCCGACGTGAGAGTCTATACCGACTCCAAGTAAGCGCATGGCGCACCGGGCAATTTTCGGGATAAAGATTCCAGATGACGTCCATCTTTTGGACGAGGCCCATCCAATTACGACCCAGCGACGGTAGACAGGGTATGCCATCAATAGCAGCTTCTAGCCCGCGATTTCGCAGGCAGGCAAATGGCCTAAGGCCGCGATCAATCATTCCCGGGCGTCAGCGTTGGGACGTTGGTATGGCGCTCAATCGGCCCCGTGTTGCCGCCCTCTTGGAGGCAAGATTACGGGCATTGCCAGGCGTAGAACTAGCGTATGCGAACCCTGTTACCGGTCGCTTGCTGATCTACCATGACGTAGAAATGAGGCAGAAAGATATAGATCTGATTATCCAGGAAGCCGTTGCGCTAGCCGTCCAACAGGTCGCGACATTCACGGACACATCGAGAGCTCGGCCTAGCGTAACGCCGGCTCGATCTGAGCACCGAAACCGTACTGGCCCGTCTTTCCTTGTTGCTGGCTGCGCGGCAGGGACGTTAGCTCTGAGTAGCTCATCATTTCGCCAGTCACCGTGGGTACGTGTGGGATCTATACTTCTGGCCACTGCGATCGTGGTCAAACGAGGATGGCGACGATCCGGGCGTAACCAGCAAGCCGCGGCAACACCTATTAGATCGACACAACATCCTCTATTGCAGATAGTTGGATCACACAAGCGACAGTTTTATGCGGCCTTATCTCTCTCTGTCCTTGGACAGGCTTTGGATATGGTACTTCCCTTGTTTGCCGGTTGGATACTGTTATTATTTTTCTCTGGCGAGAGTGCGATTCTGATACGCCTCGGCTTGACGAGTGTTTATAGCCAGCTTTTGTTCCTTGTTGGCGCAGCTATCCTTGTATGCATCCTCGCCGCGGCCCTAGCATTCCTCTCCGGGATGCTTTGGCGCAATCTCGCCCAGTCCGTGCGGCATACGTGGTGCACAACAATGTACACGCATATTCAACAAGTCAAGCTCCGATATTTGGAGGGTGAGCAGACCACCAGGCTGACCCATATTATAACCAATGATGTTATCCAGTTAAGCCGTTTCTTTGCCACCTCTGCGAACGATATCGCACAAGCGGCTACCGGCTTCCTTGTTCTTATTCCATTATTTCTACTTGCCGCTCCGACAATTGCATGGGTTGCCTTTTTGCCGGTGCCAATTATCGCTTGGTTGTCATTCTCCAACCAAGAACGCACAGGTCCTGCCTATGCTACTAACAGCGAGAACGAGTCGATATTGAATAGTCAGCTGACTAATAATTTGGAAGCAATTGCTACGGTCAAGAGCTTTGGCGCCGAAGCGTACGAGACCGACCGCATTGACCGTCTCAGCAATGAGTATCGCCGGAGCAACCACCGGATCGATAAAGACACCACGGCATACATTCAGTCGGTACGGTTGTGCGCTCAGTTGTCATTTGGCGGATATCTCTTGGTCGGAGGCCTCGCGGTACTCACCGGCACCCTGCCATTCGGTACCTTCAACGCGCTGCTCGGCTTGCCGAATCTTGTTCTCTGGAAGATTCCGGCAGTCGGGGTTGCGGTCGACCAATACCGACGAACGATTGATGCCTTTGGGCGGGTGTCGGAGCTTCGCAGTCTACCGGTTGAGTCGGGGATAAGCGGTAGACGTCTGAAGGTGACAGAAGTTCATGGCGAAATAGTGCTGGATGACGTAACGTTTGCTTACGAAGGTCGGTCGCCTGTCTTAAGCAATCTTTCCCTAAACATCGCGGCCAGGAAGACCACAGGTATCGTCGGGACTACAGGGGCGGGCAAGACAACTATTATCAAACTACTGTTACGATTCCAGGATGTCGAGGCGGGACGAGTGCTGCTCGACGGGTATGACATCCGGAGCGTGAGGCTGCAGGACCTGCGCAAGACGATCGGTATGGTGCCCCAAGACACGTTCCTGTTCAATGGAACCGTATATGAAAATATTACTTATGGAACTTTTGATGCGGACTTCGACCAAGTTGTCAACGCGGCACGATTGGCCAAGGCGGATGATTTTATCCAAGACCTTCCTTTGCGCTATGATACGATAATCGGTGAACGGGGTGCCACGTTATCGGGTGGCCAAAAACAACGAATCTCGCTAGCCCGAGCAATCGTGAAGAATGCTCCCATCCTGATTCTTGACGAGGCGACATCGGCCGTAGACAATGAGACAGAAATGGCGATTCACGAAGCTATCACCGACTTCGCCAGAGACCGCACACTCATCGTCATCGCGCATCGACTATCGACGATCCGCCATGCAGACTGGATCTATGTGCTCGGGCGAGGCGGGGTGGTCATCGAAGAAGGAACGCACGATGAGCTCCTGCAGCGTAAAGGCATGTACGCATCTTTATGGCGCTTGCAGATTGGTGAGGCAAGCGCATGATCCTCGAAGCAATTGGTGAGCACTAGAGGAGAGCGAATCTATAGTGTGAGGAAATCGGATTCCGGACACACCGATCGCCTGATCTACACAAAATAGATCACCAAGGACACAGACCTATGCGTGGCACCATTAGCCACGGCCCCGGCGGCGATTCGTCTTGAGCAGCTGGACGACCCGAAGATCATTAATCCTGTCGCCGCACCTGTGCTTACCCGCGTTGGCGATCAGCGCGTCCTGGTCGGTCGCCGCCCCCGTTTCACGTCCCGGCATAGCCCAGCTGACACACCAACTCCACACAGATATTACTGGTAAGTGGCGTAGCAACCGAGGTCCCAGAACAGACCGGCCATTATTTGGAGCCCTTCTCGCGCAACCGGCGCTAGCAGGTGTTCGTTGGGAGCGTGCTGGGCGCAGGCTGGATAGGAGTGTGGAATCCACACTGTGGGCATTCCCAGCACGGTGGCGAACGCGTCGTTGGGCAGTGTGGCACCCAGGTTGGGCAATAGGGCGGGGCGCTTGCCGGTGGTTTCCGCCAAGGACTGGATGACCCGCGATACCCATCTGTTTCTTGGATCGGTCCGAGTCGCCGGGACAACGCTACCCACCTGGACCGCGACCATTCCCAATTCCTGGGAGTGGAGATGCTCGCGGAGTGTCGTCTCAAGGTCACCATAATCGGTGCCGACGACGAACCGGAGCTGGCACTTTGCCCACGCCGATGCGGGTATAGCGTTGATCGGCCGATCGGGCGTGCCTGCGGCCGCGGCGAGCACTTCGACCGTGTTCCAGCCCACCAGACGCTCCGCGGCGGTCAGTCCCGGTTCGCCCCAGTTCTCGTCAATGGCGGGGTCGCCGGGATTGCCACCGACTGCGATATCGGCCACCGCCTGCTTAACAGAGCCCGGAATTGGAGGCGGCCGTAGCCGGTCCACGAGTATTCGCCCCTGTCCGTCGACGATGCTCGCGACGGCGTTCAGCACAACCGTCGCGGGATTGCGTAGGAGGCCGCCCCAATTGCCAGAGTGGTGCGTGCCATCGGCCCGATGGAGGCTTAACGTAAAATCGACGGTACCACGCGAGCCCAGGAAGACTGTCGGCCGTGCTGCGGCCACCCGAGGGCCGTCGGAGGCAATCAGGACATCGGCGTCAAGCTCGTCGCGGTGGCGAGTGCACAGTTCTCGAAGCCCAGGAGAGCCAATTTCTTCACCGGTCTCCATGAGAACCTTGAGGTTGAAGCCGAGCCAGTCGCCGCGCTCGTGTAGGACCTGTTCCAGTGCTGCCAAGTTGATGCTGTGTTGGCCCTTATTGTCCGCAGAGCCGCGCCCATACCAGCGATCGCCCTCCATGACGAGGTCCCATGGCGACAAGCCAGGGCGCCAGAACATCTCCTGGCCCGGAACGACGTCGCCGTGCCCGTAGATCAACACGGTAGTCGCCGAGTCGCTCTCGTGTCGATGCGCAATGAGTACGGGTCCAGCACTCTCTACCGGGTTGGTCACGATGCGCCATTCGCAGCCAAGTCGTCGGACCGCGGGTGCGATTTCTTGTTGAAGATAGTCGTGCAACACGCCAAGCGCATCCGGATCCTGGCTTTCGGTGCGGTACCTGATGCGGCGGCGGAGGTCCGTGAAGTAATCCCCGCAGTCGAAATGGCGGGCGGCACGATTGATCGCTCCCATACGTGTCATGACCGTCCGTCCCACTGTAATTGTCGCGGCTCGCCGCGACGCGATCGAAGTATGAATCACCAATCACATCGCCACCGCGCCAACGCTGCTTATACCTGAACACCAAGGCGATCGCCGGCTGAGTTGCTCATCAGGTATCCCTGCGGACTCGATGTGCCAGGTGGGCTACCGTTGGGGCTTCGAATAGGGTTCGAAGTGTCAACTTCACACCCAACGTGGCTTGTATCTGGGGGACCATGCGGGTGGCCAAAAATGAGTGCCCGCCGAGTTCGAAGAAGTTGTCGTCGATACCAACCGAAGGTATACCCAACGTCTTGGCGAACAATTCGCATAACAGCTTTTCCTGCTGGGTTCTGGGGAGTCGACCACGGTGGCCTGGAACGAGTTCGGGCGCGGGCAGTGCTTCGCGGTCGAGTTTGCCGTTGGATCTTAGCGGCAACACGTCTAGCATGACCAGTGATGTGGGGACCATGTAGTTAGGCAGGCGTTGGTACAGGTATTCGCGCAACGAGTCCGGTTGGCAGCCTTTACCATTGGCAATTACGAGGTAAGCGACCAGTTCGTTGCTGTCGGGTCGGTCTTGACGTGCTATGACGGCGGCTTGTGTCACGTCCGGATGCGCCGTCAACACGGTTTCGATCTCTGCGGGTTCGATACGAATTCCCCGGATCGTTATCTGCTCATCCGCGCGGCTGACGAATTCCAGGTTTCCGTCGGTGCGCCAGCGGACCAAATCTCCCGTCCGATACATCCGTGCGCCCGGCGGGCCGTAGGGATCAGCGGTGAACCGTTGCGCGGTTAATCCAGGTCGATGCAGGTAACCTCGCGCCAATCCCGTCCCACTGATATACAGTTCGCCTACTACTCCGGGGGGTACTGGCTGCAAGCGAGCATCCAGCACATAAATGCGAGTATTCGCGATTGGCCGGCCAAGTGGCACTGTGGTGGTGACGTCAGTGTCCCGGTAGGCGTAGAAGGTGGCGTTGATACAGGTTCCGGCGGTGCCGTAAAAATTGTAGATGGTGGCTGAACCTAGGTGTTTATACCATTGTTCTGCGATGTGTAGCGTGAAGGCCTCGCCGTGGCACAGCAGCCGCCGCAGGGATTGCCATTTCTCGAGGGCCGGTTGCCGGAGCAGCGGCGGGAGCAGGGAGGGTACCAGTTGTGCCACAGTGACGCTGCTTTGCGCACCCAGCCGGGCGATTGCTTCGATGTTGTGATGGGCGCTGTGAGGTGTAAGCAGCAGCCGTGCGCCCGCAATCAGTGGTGCGAAGAGTTCCCAGACCGAGGCATCGAGACTGAATGGCGTACTGTGCAGCACCGTGTCGCAGGTGCTCAGCGGTACCGTCTGGCGCATCCATTGCAGGTAGTTAACTGCGGCTCGGTGAGTGATCACCGCGCCGGTGTGAGCTTGCCTGGTCGGTGCGGAGGGGTAGACGACATAGGCAGGATGATCCGGGCGCAGCGGCGACGCACGGTCGGCGTCGCTGACGTTGTGGGATGGCAGGGTCGCGACTTTTTCGATGGTGGAGGGATCATCGAGGACCAAACGGGTTAGCTCTCCGAGGTCCGGTAGCTGGCCTAACGCTGTGGAGACGGTAATCAGGCAGGTCGCTTTGGCATCCTGAAGCGTGAGTGCCCGGTGGTCGGCGGGGTGGTCAAGGTCCAGTGGCAGGTATGCGGCACCGGCTTTGAGGACGGCCAGGATTGCCGCCACGAGTTCAGGTGACCGGGGGAGGGCCACTGCGACGACTTGCTCGGGTGTGACACCGCGGCTGATCAACGCGTGGGCTAACTGGTTGGCCTTGGCGTTGAGCTGCTGGTAGCTCAGCGTGATGTCGTTAAACACCATTGCCACCGCATGCGGGGTGGCCTGCGTTCGGGTTTCGAGCAGCACTGGCAGGCTGGTCTGATCCACCGGGTGGATGGTCTTGTCGTCGGCGAGTAGGCGATGGCGTTCGGTAGGAGTGAGGATGTCGATCCGGCTGATCGGGCGGTCGGGATCAGTGACCACTGCTTCGAACAGGCGCACCCAGCGGGCGACGAGCGTTTCGACCGTGGCGTGGTCGAACAGATCGCTGGCGTATTCGATGAACACGTCGATGCCTTGAGGGCTGCCGTCTGCCCCGCGTTCCTCACATGCAAGTATAACCATATCGCGCCTGGCAGTTCCGAGCGACACTGGCACTTGACTCGTTTTCAATCCGGGTAGCTTGAAATCGCTTGGTGGAGTGTTTTGTGATGTGAGTGCGATTTGGAACAGTGGTTGGCGAGCCAGTGACCGAGTAGGTTTGAGTACCTCGACGAGGTACTCAAAGGGTACGTCCTGGTGTGCGTAAGCGGCCAATGCGGTTTCTCGTACCTGGGCGAGCAGCTGAATGAATGTAGGATCGCCGGAAGTGTCCGTGCGCAACACGAGCAAGTTGAGGAAAAGCCCGACTAGATCATCCAACGCCTGGTCGGTGCGCCCGGCAATTGCATGGCCTATCGGGATATCCGTGCCGGCGCCCAGCCGACTCAACAGGGCGGCCAGCCCGGCTTCCAGCACCATAAACACACTGGCCCGCCCGCGGCGGGCCAGATCCATCAATCCCTTATGCAAGGCGGAATCCAACCGGCCGCTCAGGCGAGCACCGCGGTAGGAGAAGACTGCCGGACGGGGACGGTCGGTGGGCAGCGACAGTTGTTCGGGCAGCCCGGTGAGGGCTTGAGTCCAATACGCGATCTGCCTGGCGAACAGGCTGCCCGGGTCGGTGCGGTCTCCCAGCAGCCGGTACTGCCACAACGTGTAGTCAGCATACTGCACCGGCAGCGGTGCCCACCCCGGCTCCTCGCCTCGGCAGCGCCTGGCATATGCGGCGGCCAAGTCAGCGGACAGCGGGGCCATGGACCAGCCATCACCGGCGATGTGATGCATCAGGATCAACAACACATGATCATCTGGTGCCAGGGCGAACAATGTCGTCCGTATCGGCGGCTCAGTAGCAAGGTCGAACCGGTACCGGGCCGTCTCGGCCAGCATCTCCGGCAGGTCTACCTCCCTGGTATCCAAGACCACGAGCTGTGGGCACCACGCGTCGGCATCCAGGATCTGCTGGTGAGGCACTCCGTCAATCTCAGGAAAGACCGTGCGCAGGCTCTCGTGCCGAGCTGCCACATCACACAGCGCGGCCTGCAGCGCCTGGCGGTCTAATGGACCGCACAGGCGCAACGCCAACGGCATGTTGTAGGTGGGGCTGGGGCCTTCTAGTTGTTGGAGGAACCACACCCGCCGCTGCGCGAACGACAATGGCAGCCGATCCGGGCGCTGCTGGCAGGTCAACGCCAACCGAGCTGGCCCCGCCTGGTCTAACCGTGCAGCCAACGCGGCCACCGTCGGTGTCTCAAAGATGGTTCGCACCGCCAATTCCACGCCCAGCAACGCCCGCGCTCGGCTGACCACCTGGGTCGCGAGCAGTGAATGTCCACCCACGTCGAAAAAATCATCATCGACACCGACCGCGGGCACACCAAGCACCTCGGCGAACACTTCGCACAGCAGCTGCTCCTGCGGGGTGCGTGGACTTCGCCCGCTGCCAGTTCCGCCGTATTCAGGGGCGGGCAACCCGGTAGGGTCCAGCTTCCCGTTGGGCGTCAACGGCAGGCCGTCGAGCACCACCAACGCCGCAGGCACCAGGTAGGCAGGCAACCGTGCCCGGAGAAATTCGCGGAGTGCCTCCGGCTGAGGAGTGCTGCCCGCAGTAGGCACAACGTAGGCGACCAGCCGCCTGTCGTCGGGTCGGTCTTCGCGTGCCAGAACCGCGGCCTGCGCGACGTCTGGATGCGCGCCCAGCGCCGCCTCGATCTCGCCCGGCTCGATCCGGAATCCGCGGATTTTGACCTGGTCGTCTGCTCGGCCGACAAACTGCAACTCGCCCCCGGCGCGCCAGCGAACCACATCTCCCGTCCGGTACATTCGAGCGCCCGGCTCTGCGAACGGACACGCGACGAATCGTTGCGCCGTCAATCCGGGCCGACGCAGATATCCCCGCGCCAACCCCATCCCAGCTATATACAATTCGCCCGTCACTCCAACAGGTACCGGCTGCAGTCGCCCATCCAGCACATACACGCGGGTGTTGGTGACCGGCTGGCCCACCACCGGACGGAGTGAGTGGCCTACCCGCGCCATGAGCGCATCGACGGTGCATTCGGTAGGGCCATAAAAGTTGAACGCCTCAACCCCAATCACTGATCGCAGGTGGTCCCATAATTGCCGGGAAATTGCCTCTCCGCCCACTGCAATCCCCATGGGGCTCCACCTGCCATTATCCAGCAACCCCTTCGACACCAGCAGCTGCACATATGACGGCGTGGCATCGACATAGTCGATGCGCTGGCGGGCGATGTAGGCCAACAACCGATCCGCATCAGTGCGCGTGACCTCATCGACGATATGCAACTCATGTCCGGCGAACATCCACAACAGTTGATCCCAGGACGCATCGAAGGAGAATGGCGTCGCTTGTGTAACCCGTAGCCGGCGCCCTCCCGTTTTGGCGACCGAGGGCGCGAACACCCGGTCGCGATGGCTGGAAAACAAATTCACCACGCTCTGCTGGCAGACCACGACACCTTTGGGCATGCCGGTGGTGCCCGAGGTGTAAATCACATACGCCGGGTGCGTCGGCGCCAGGGGCGCGACGCGATCGATATCAGTGGGATCAGTGTCCCGGCATCCGGCCAGCATCAGTACCGTGTCCGGATCATCGAGCACCAGCCGCGGTGTGGCGACGTCCTCACCGACACATCCCACTGTCTGGCCGGAGATCAGCAACAACGCGGGGCAAGCATCGCGGAGCAGCAAGCCGATCCGCGCCGCCGGATAGTCGGGGTCCACTGGCAGGTAGGCGGCACCGGCTTTGAGCACCGCCAGGATCGCCACCACGAGCTCGGGTGCCCGGGGCAAGGCCAACGCCACGATGTGCTCAGGACCCACCCCCCGGGTGATCAACGCGTGCGCAAGCCGGTTCGCACTTGCGTTGAGCTGCTCATAGGTCAAGGTGGCGTGTTCGAACACCACCGCGACCGCCTGCGGCGTAGCCTGCACCTGGGTTTGGAACAACACCGGCAGGGTGGCCGGAGAGATTGGGCGAGTCGTGTTGTTGTAGTCGACCAGCATCCGCTGGCGCTCCTCAGCGGTGAGCAGATCGATCCGGCTGATCGGCCTGTCTGGGTCAGCCACCACCGCCTGGAACATTCCCACCCACCGGGCGACGAGCACTTCGATGGTCTCGCGCTCGAACAGGTCGGTGGCATAGTCAACAACCCCGTCAATACCCTCCGGAGCGCCATCGGCGTCATGCTGTTCGGACAGGTTGAAGTCCACATCGAACTTGGCCGTCCCACTCGTCACCGGCATGACGGACGCCCGCAACCCCGGCGGCCTGAAGTCGACGGGCGGGGTATTCGCCAACGACAGCATGACTTGAAACAGCGGGTGGTGCGCCAACGACCGGGGCGGGTTGAGGATCTCGACCAGGTAATCGAACGGCACATCTTGGTGGGCCCAGGCCGCCAGCGTGGTTCCCCGCACGCGCGCCAGCAGCTGCATAAAGGTGGGATCACCGGAAGCGTCGGTACGCAACACCAGCGTGTTGATAAAAAACCCGACCAACTCGTCCAACGACTGATCGGTACGCCCCGCGATCGGACTCCCTACCGGGATATCACTGCCCGCACCAAGCCTGGACAGCAATGCCGCCAGCCCTGCATGCAACACCATGAACATACTTGCCCCGCCACGCCGGGCCAGACCTATCAAGCCCTGATGCAACACCGCGTCTAACCGAAAAGTCACTCGGTCGCCCCGGTAGGAGGCGACCGCAGAGCGCGGGTGATCGGCGGGAAGCACGAGCTGTTCGGGCAACCCGGCCAGCGCCTCGGTCCAATACGCGAGCTGCGCAGCGACCAGGCTGTCCGGGTTGGTGTGGTCACCAAGCAGGCGGTACTGCCATAGCGTGTAGTCGGCATACTGCACCGCCAACGGCGCCCAGTCCGGTGCGTGCCCTTGGCAACGCGCGGTATAGGCGGCGGCTAGATCTCGGGACAGCGGCGCCATCGACCACCCGTCACCAGCAATATGGTGGAGCACCACCAGCAGCACATGCTCCTGGCCGCCCAGGCGGAACAAGTGGGTGCGCACCGGCGGCTCGACGCTCAGGTCGAATCGGTATCGAGCAGCAACCGCTAGCGCATCGGGCAACTCCCTCTCGCTGACCACGGTGCTGAGTAGTTCGGGATGGGCTGCCCGGCTGTCTAGAACGTGCTGATAAGGCACACCGTCAATGTGAGGGAAGATCGTGCGCAGGCTTTCGTGACGTGCCACCAAATCACCGAACGCAGCGTGCAACGCCGGGCGGTCCAGCTGCCCGGATAGGCGCAGCGCCAATGACATGTTGTAGGTCGCACCGCGATTTTCTAGCCGGTGCAGAAACCACAACCGGCGCTGGGCGAACGACAACGGCAGCCGATCCGGGCGTTGCTGGCGGGTCAGTGCTAACCGAACCGTCCCTGCCTGGTCCAACCGTGCAGCCAGCCCGGCCACCGTTGAGCTATCGAACAAGACGCGTAATCCCAGTTCGACACCCAAACTGGCCCGGATCCGGCTGATTAGCTGGGTCGCCAACAACGAATGGCCACCTGCATCAAAAAAGTCGTCATCGACGCTGACCGCTGGCAGCCCGAGCACATCAGCGAACAATTCGCACAAAATCTGCTCTTGCGGCGTGCGTGGCGCTCGCCCGGCTCCAGTCATGAATTCGGGTGCCGGCAATGCGGCCCGGTCGAGTTTCCCGTTCGGCGTCAACGGCAAGGCATCTAATACCATCACCGCCGCCGGCGCCATATAATCCGGTAGTCGTTGGTTCAGGAAGTCTCGTAACACCTCGGGCCGGCAATCACCGCAGGTGGCGGGAATCACGTAGGCAATCAGCTTTTTATCTTCTGGCTGCTCCGGTCGATCATGGCGAGCAATCACCACTGCCTGGGCGACGTCAGGATGCGATAGGAGCATGGTTTCGATCTCCCCAGGCTCGATGCGGAATCCCCGCACCTTGACCTGATTATCCGCCCGGCCCCGGTATTCCAGGTTCCCATCGGCACGCCAGCAGACCAGATCCCCGGTGCGGTATAGGCGACTTCCGGCCGGGCCGAATGGATTGGCGACAAAACGCGCTGCGGTCAAACCAGGTCGATACAGATAGCCGCGGGCCAATCCCCGTCCCGCCACGTACAGTTCCCCCACCGCACCCGCAGGCACTGGCTGCAAACCCTTATCTAACACATAAGCTTGCATGTTGCTGATCGGCCGACCGATCGGCGGGGGCATCTGGGTTGCTGGTGACAGGGGCTCGCTCATGGTCGCGCACACAGTGACCTCGGTGGGACCGTAGGCGTTGATCATTCGCCGGAACGGTGACCAGGCCATGACCAGCTGCGCTGGGCAAGCCTCGCCTGCCACGATTAACGTCAGTGTTGGCGGTAACCCGTCTACGGCGGGGAGTACTGCCAGCACCGAGGGGGGCAATGTCAGATGTGTCACCCGCTGGTGATCGGCAAGCGCAGGCAGCGCTGCACCGGGTGCCAGCTTTTCTCGAGGGGCTACGACTAGCGCGGCGCCGGCTAGCAGGGCTATGCACAGTTCCGAAAAGGATGCGTCGAAGTTGGGTGAGGCGAACTGCAGGACCCGGCTGTGGGGGCGCACGTTGAAGCGTTTGATTTGGGCTGCGGCAAGGTTGGGTATGCCCTGGTGGCAGACCACAACGCCCTTGGGCTGTCCGGTAGAGCCGGAGGTATAGATCACATAGGCCGGATGCGCAGGTGTGAGGGGAGTGACGCGGTCGGCGTCGGCGGGATCGGTATCCGCGTGACCCTCCAACAGTTCAAGGGTATCGGGGTCATCGAGCAGCAGGCGGGCAGCCGGGTCAGTGCACGGCAGATTGCCTGCGGTCTGGATGTTGGTCAGCAGAAGCGCTGGTCGCGCGTCACGGAGCAGAAAACTGATCCGTGACGAGGGGTAATCCGGGTCGACCGGCAAGTAGGCGGCTCCGGCCTTGAGCACCGCCATGATGGCCACTATGAGTTCGGGTGAGCGGGGCAACGCCAACGCCACAATCTGCTCGGGGCCTATCCTCTTCGCGATCAGCGTGTGGGCAAGTTTGTTCGCGCGCTTGTTGAGTTGGCTGTAGGTTATAGTGGTATCTTCGAATACTGCCGCCACGGCCTCGGGCGAGGCCTGCACTTGACTTTCAAACAACGCCGAAAATGTAGTCTCCGCAAGCTCCACGGCAGTGTTGTTGTAATCAATCAACAACCGGGTAAGTTCCTGCGAGGACAGAATATCGATCCGACCAATCGGCTGGTTTAGATCAGCCACTGCAAAATTTTCCAATAAATTTATGAAGCGCTTCTGATGTGCGGTCAGATCTTCCGCGCTACAGGTTTCTGGGCTCGCTTGCCAGCAAATCCGTATTCCGGAGCCATCCTTTCTGGCCACAACCTCTATTATAAGATCGCTGACCAGCGCCAGAGAAACATTGTGCGTCTCGGTACGATATCCAGAGAAACAAAGATCGTAGTCGAAGGGCATGATATTGATCACTGGCGTGAAAAGTGTTCCAACACTGCCCGGCAGGCCAAGATCCCGATGAAGGTCCTCCCCTCGATAGCGTTGATGTTTTAGCGCCCCGCGGACTTCTGTCGCAGCTTGCCGTATGAGTTCGGACAAACGCATGTCTGGGCGCACTGACAACCGCAGTGGTAACACGTTGGATACCAAGCCCGGTATGCGCTTCAGCACCGGGTCTGTACGAGCCGTCACCGGTAATCCGACAACTACATCCCGTGCACCGGTCAGCCGATACGCATAAACCGCCACCGCTGCAATCACCAGGCGAGACCATCGCACTTCGGCCCGGCGCGCCGCTTCCTGCAACCGATCCACGCGGGACAGCGACAGAGAAGTTGTGCGATGCGGAGAATTTGCGGGCATCCCCGAATGCAGGCCCGCGAGGCTGACCGGATCTGGCCGATCAGTGAAGCGTTTCATCCAATACTGACGGTCTTGTCCGAACTGGTCCGATGCGCGATAAATCACATCGCTATCCACCAATTGTCGCAGCGAACCGAACACCCTATCCGGGCACGACCGCTGGTGGGCAAGTGCGTTGTAGACCTCAGCTACCCGGCGGGCGATAAGAGCAAAACCAAACCTGTCTATCACAATGTGATGATAGCTTTGATACCACCAGAATAAATCGGGCGCCAGCTTAATCAATGCGTAGCCGAACAGCGGGCCACGATCCAAAAGCATTGGCCTTTTTATATCTGCCGTTATCCACTTCAGCGCCGCTGCGTGCGGATCGTTTCTTTCGCTGATATCAACAAACGGCATCGGCCACTCGGACAACCGGGTGACGACCTGCTGTGGCCCATCAGCACCCTCTACAAACCGAACATGCAACGCGTCAGTCTCCCCGACAACCCGCCGCAGCGCCGCCTCAAACAATACCGGGTCAACCGGACCGTAAACAGCTAGGTACTCCCCAATTTTATAGACCCGGTTTTCTCCGCTTAACTTTTGTTCGGCAAGCCAAATCTCGCGCTGCGCCGCAGACAGCGGCAGAACAGTATTATCGCTATCAGGCAACGCCACCTCCCAGATTGCCGCTTCTGGGCAAACTGACCCTTACGAATAACAGTTGGATTGGCCGGTTGACGTATGGGGAAATACTGCCATGCAGCCGATCACGCTTACGTTACAACGCACCGATAGCCGACCGGGATAAGAGATTCTCCGTGCTCCCGTCAGATTATCGGGCCGGCCCCCAATCTCTCAGCTCATGCATATTATAACCTGAAGAACAGTGCCCGCCTGCATATGCCAAACCCGCCCGTTCTGGCGTCATCATCAATTTGGCGCCCAGGGTCCATTCCATGCTGACCATAACAATGTCCCCAACTCCTGACTTCAGGCGCGATCAGAGCACCGATAGAACATGACAGTAGCTGAAACTGCTCCTGGGCACAATATAGCGGACTGCCAAGGTTCCGCAAGACGACAAGCTGGAACATCTCAGGTCTATACCAACGTGAACTGCCGCAGTGGCGATAGACATTCCTTGCCGAGTCACGCTTCTTCGCCAGTCTGCGGCCGCTATAAGGAGGCGTTATGACCTCGCTCGTCCCGCAACGAACGTATATCATTGGGCCTCTCGGCGACGGCTCCGCCTTCGGCCATCAAGTAGATCCAATCGATATGACGGGTCGTGGGTAGGTAGGTGCGGTGATAACGGATCCTGTCGCCATCGAACGCATGTTCCGTCTCGTTGCCCACGGCGAAGGTCGGCATCGGGTACTCGATCATCGTGCAGTCGCTATTAGCGATTAAACTTTATGCTGGAAGGGCCGCGCCCGGTCCACCAACAGGTAGGTGTCTACGTGCCCCGGCTGGCAGGCCAGTTTTTGTGGTTGATCTGTTAGAACCTGGCGCACTGGCTGTCGTGTCAGACACTTCGATCGCATACTGGTGGGGGGTACCAGTTTGGGCAGGTTGTGTGTCGCGCGTCAGCCAATGGGAAGGTTGTGTCCTGGCCCGAGTGCTCCGGCGGACGAGGGAGAGACCATTATGGTTGTGATCGCGGCGGCCGTTCTGGTCGTCATTGCACAGGCATACGCCGCCGAGACTGGCGCCGCCCGTAGACGAGCCGCGGCCTTGCGGGAAGCCAGGGCTCAAGCCGAGGAAACCACCCTGAAAGCCCTAGAAGAGCTGGAGCGCATTCGGATCCTGACCGCCGAGCAGTTGGCAGCGTGTCAGGAGTCTACCGAGCAGGCTCAGGCTGCTGCGCGTGCCGCGCGCGCCGAGTTGGAAAAAGTCCGTGATGTAGCCGAGGAAGCGGTCAGTGACGTGCAACAAGCTGTCCATACGGCCATCCGGAAGGGAATCATCGATCGGGACCGCATCCTCGCTGAACGTGCGACTGATCAGGGTCAACAAGCCAAGTACCTTGGGGGCGATACTGTCGGCGAGATCGACCCCGGACAAGACCAGCTCGGCGGCGCTCGAGCCGCAGATGCGCAGATGGTCAAGGCCTTCGGAATCGCCGGCACTGCCCACACGGGAATTCCCGCGGAATCGCATCGCGCCATGGTGGCGCAGCAGTCTGCGCCAAGCGAGCTAGCCAGCACCCGACCACGCAGTGTGTCCGCACGCCGGGCATCGAAGATGACCCCCGCGCTCGTCGACGAGGTTCAACGGATGTACGACTCAGGTCGCTACGCCGTGGCGGAGATTGCTCAGACCTTCGCCGTTAGCCCAACAACGATTTACCGGCATCTCCGTACCCGGCGGAACACGTAAGCGTGCGCCGCGGGCTAATCTCCGATGTCACCGCCGCGGTCAGCCAACAGCCACAGCGCCGCCATTCCGGCACGCTCGAGCCTGAGACGGCCAATGATGTAAACTGCCCACCCTTAGCTTATGAGCTAGCGTTTACGCCTGAAAAGTGCTACTCGGTGATCGTGGCGAAAGCTTCCAAACCCCATTCCCCCAGGTCAGGAATTTTTTTGTCAACACCCACACGAACTCGATCAAGAACACTCGGTGCGACTTCGAAGTCTGTCCAGGCTGACTGGTCCAGCGCTGAGCTGTCAAGACGGCTACCGGCCATGTTGACGCGTCCGGGTTGGTCGACCGCGTGTGGACGCTCCCACTTTCCTGAATTTCCCGCGCTGAGCCGCAGGCGCAGGCGATCGACCAGCTCGGTCATCGCCACCGATGGCTACACGCCGAGCACCTCACTCATGCGGAGAGCGTGGCTTCCCACCTTGGTACCGACGTTCGGAGATGCACGTGAAGTCCTGACGTCCCACTCGTTGACACTGTCTGATTATAAAATGTATGCTAATGGTCACATAAATGATAATAATTAGCATTCGCGGCCATTGGGGAACTATGGCAATTTGGGAGTTGTGCCATATTTGGTGATGATTTTGACTATCCTGGGCAGCGGGTCGATCAAACGACACATGGACAACTTTCCCCACGGCCGGGTACGGCCATCAGGGATGGAGTCGATCGGCTTGCGACCGGTAAAGATATTCATGTCACACATTGATTAGGAGAGTCGATGGCTGAGCTCGATGCTGTTGAATTTGGGAAGTACGAGTGGATTAGTTACGAGAAAGTATTGGTGGCCTTCACGCGGGATCTGATCGGCGGGGGAACATCATTTGGTCAGGCATTCGTTCCCTTCGTGAAGGAAAACCTTGGCAAGGTAGACCGTGTTTTCGAGTGGTGCGCAGGACCAGGGTTTATCGGATTCTCGCTTCTTGCTCACGGCCTCTGCAATTCGCTCGCCCTTGCCGACAAGGAGCAAGCCGCCGTTGATGCGGCAATGACGAGCGCCCACGTGAACGGCCTTACGCGTGCCGTGAGCGTGTACAAGTCCGATTGCCTAGACGATATACCCACGCATGATTCATGGGACCTAGTGGTGGCGAATCCACCACATTCGCAAGTGGACGATGTCATGCCCGAACTGCCTTCTATAATTTATTTTGATGAAGATTGGTCTGCCCACCACCGGTTCTACTCCCAAATTTCTCGCTTCTTACGCCCGGAGGCATCAGTCCTCATTATCGAGGACGCCCGGTACTCCGACCCGTCAGATTTCAAGCCGATGATCGAGAAGGCCGGCTTGCAATGGATAGGAAGTTTCGATGCCAAGCCCATGATTGAGAAGGCTGCGGTGCAATGGGAAGGTAGTGCCGAGGCGGCAGAAAGATATTACTTTGTTTGGTCCAAAAATGCGAGTTGAGCATTCGATTTGCACCTGCGTCACCGGTCGGCTACCGAATCCCCTGGCAGCCATGCAGGACAGACTCGCACCAACAATAACCACGAACTTGCGAACGGCAGACGAGCGAATACCTCACGGCTTCACTTCCTGCCCTACTGGGCGCACACCTCCGCGGCATTGGTCCCGATGGGCTTTCCAGTCTTCTCGATCGCGCAAGGACGACCCTGATCATTCTCTTGACGAGTGTAACCAGCGAACAATTTTTGGGGCCCTCAGTGTCAAGCAATACGCAGCAGACAACAGCTACCAACTACGACGGTGGGTTCGATGACATCACGCACGCAATGGCCAGTCCGGCATTTCGCCAGAATCCTTATGCGCTTTTTGAACAAATGCGCCGTGAGCACCCAGTTTACCGCAGCTCACAGGGAGCCTGGTACCTCACCCGTTACGCCGACGTTGACACCACCTTGCGTAACCCACACATGTCGAGAGACCGCGAACGCATAGCACGCTGGCAAGCGCAGCTGGGGCTTACTCCAGAGGACAATAGCCTGCAGCAACCGCTCAGCCAGTCTATGCTCACTACTGACCCGCCTAACCACACCCGGCTGCGCCAGCTGGTCAACAAGGCGTTCACCGCCCGGCGGGTGGAGGCGTTGCGTCCGCGCATCGAGACGATCGTGGACGAGCTGCTGGACGCTGCTGTGGCGGCGGGACCATCTATGGACCTCATGGCAGCCCTAGCCAAGCCGCTGCCGGTGATGGTCATTTGCGAGCTGCTCGGCGTGCCTGAGACCGACCATCAACGCATCGCCGAATGGAGCCGCGAGTTCATAGACCAGGCAAGTTACGTCCCCACCCGAGAGTCCCTCCAGCGTTACGCGCCGGTAGTCCGTGCGTTCGAAGACTATCTGCGAGAACTCATCCGCTGCCGGAGCGCGCAACCACGTGACGACCTGATCACCGCGCTCATCACAATGCAGCACTGCGGTGATCGCCTTACCGAAGATGAGCTGTTGGGCACGTGCTTCTTGCTGCTCCTAGCCGGCCATGAGACGACTGTCAACCTGATCGGCAACGGCATGCTCGCGCTGCTGCGTCATCCCGATCAGATACGCAGGCTGCAGGACGATTCCTCGCTGATCAGCAGCACTATCGAGGAGTTACTGCGCTACGACAGCCCATTTCAGATGACCATGTGCTTCGCCGTAGGAAAGGTAGAGATTGGGGGACAGACGGTGCATGACGGTGACGTCTTATTCCCGATCCTCGGAGCAGCTAACCGGGATCCGGCACAGTTTCTAGACCCGGACCGGCTGGACATCGCCCGGGCGGACAACCGGCACCTCAGCTTCGCCAATGGGCCACACTTTTGCCTGGGCGCACCGCTGGCCCGCCTCGAAGGCAAGATCGCCATCGGAAGGCTCGTACGGCGCCTGCCGGACCTAAGACTTGACACCGACATTGTCCAGTGGCGACCGAACCCCCGCCTGCGCGGGCTCGTATCTTTGCCCGTCGTTTACTGATCCCGGCGGGAGGAGTTCAGCGGCACCACCACGTCGGTGTTCGGACTGGCCGCCTGCGGTCGGAATGAAGGTGAGCGGCCACCGAAAGGTCAGAAGGCATTTTCTCGTTCTGCGGCATCGATCAGTTCCTTAACATTGTTAAACCCGGTGTTTTGCGTACGTGTTATGAACTCAATCTGCATGCCGGTGTTCCCGTCGCGCCTGGTGAACGTCTGATCGAGCCCTGGAGAACTGACAATTCCTGTGAGTAGATCGGCCTGACGCTTGCGTAGATCATCCACCAGCTGCGATTGATCGCACACCTCGACGGCGACGTGTTGTACCCCTGGCCCGTAGTGCTCGATATACTGACAGACATTAGACTTCGGCGAATCCCCTTCGCAGAGCACAAAGGTGACTCCTCCAGCCTGCATCGTCACCATGGTCATGCCACTGAACTCCCCCTCGACTTTACGGCGCTCGACCAGGTTAAAGCCATAACACCGCTCAAACGTGGCCACAGCCTCGTCCACATTTCTAACAGCGATGGCGACGTGGTCGATCCGGCGAGCACAGTTTTCCAGCACAGTTGGGCCCTGTTCGTCGGCGACTCCCATGATCTTCTTTTCCAGCCGGCATGCCTCGGCCGTGATGAGATCAAAGATTTCCTCTAGGAGTGGCGAGTCGATTTCATGTTCTTGCGCAAACTTCTGCACCTTTGTCCGTACTGCGTCCTCCTGCGCTTCATGCCTCGGGAGAATACCATGATCGCGCTTGTACTCGGCGCCGCTCCGGCACAACTCGATCCGCTTCAGCAATAGTGCGAGGAGTGCGTCGTTGACCTCATCAATCTCACTGCGCAAACGCTCTAGTTCTGCGGTACGGATGGTATCGGCCATTATGGTCCCTCCGTAGGATGATGTCATCAGCTGTTGTGCTGACACTAATACAGGAGTGCAACCGCCCGACGATGCAGCCGGGGGACGCGGGTGACGGATTGTCAGTAATCTTTCAGAAGCTCATCCTCCTGCTACTGCTGCACGGTGGCAGCGAGGTCACGTCAAGCTGGGTAGGCATGGGATCCCATAGACATCTGACACACACAAGTAACAGCACAGATGATCGACACCTCTGCGTACAGTTCACCAGACAGCAAGCACGTTTCATTGCCTCGTGACCACTTTACCGTGAAATTAGGCACGTTTGTGCAGCTGGATACGCTGGGCCGAGGCAAGCAGTGAGTTCGACGCCGAGGCCCGCCCTCTGGTCCTTTACCTGTGTGACTGCGAGCACCTTACCTAGCGCCTCCCGGGCAGGCTGCATCCAACGTCCCAATTCCGACGATGTACCCCATGGTCGAACCTCTCAACTGACCTGATCATGGCAACATCTTGGAGTTCGGTAAGGGCATTGACCGGTACTGCCGAATCTCATGGACGTATGGACCAACCTGGATACCGCTTACACGTCCCCGGTGCCCGTGACGATGCGGCCAGCACAGCCAGCAAAGCCCGGTTGGGGTGCGGCGCACTGCCGCTACGCCGATAGCAGCGTCCAGCACCTGAACCGCCCACGTGCACCAGCACAGTCCCCGCCGGTATCTCCACACCTGCCAAACAAACAGGTTAAGTGCGCCAGGGACGGATTTCGCAACTTCGACAGATTCCCGTTGCCACATTGTGGCATCGACTGAGGCACTGTCCGCGCCACGCCGAGCAGAGAATGACTACCACGCTCAGCGGCCCTCCCGGTCTACCATGGAACGGATGACGACGCTTTTATGCTCGCGGTGCGACTGAACATAGCCCACGGACTGCCCCTGACCCGTGCCGAGCGGACCGCTGCGGCGGTACGGATCATCCGGTGTCATCCACAGTGGTCAGATCGGATGATCGCCATCACTGTCGGGCTGTCCCCACGGACGGTCGCCAAGGC
>JAJPIR010000031.1 GCA_021324675.1 Actinomycetota bacterium | reverse complement strand
GTATTGGCGACGGCCGGCCAGAACTGCGGATCGTTGGTGAACAACGTCACATAGTTCTCCAGGCCCAGCCAGTGCGGCGGAAAGCGCACGCCATCGTAGTCGGTGAAACTGTAGTAGAAGGTCATGATGATCGGGTAGGCCGTGAAGAGCAGCAGCCCGATGATCCAGGGTGAGATGAAGAGCAGCCCGTTGCGCAGGTTGCGCCGCGTGGCCGGGCTCATCCCGCGCCGCCGGTCGCTCTTCAATTGTCCTCTCACCGGTTGTACTCTGAGTGTTGCCATGGCGCCTTAGCCCATCTAGTCATAGGTCCGCGCGAGAAGCCCCTACTGCCCGCCCCAGGACCGCCAGGACACTCTGGGGACATAAATCCAGCAGCACGGACAGGACAAAGTGGGCGCCGGCGTGAGATAGGCGTACTGAACGCCACAACACTGCACCGATGACCCTCCTGACGCTAGGTCAAACGGTATGCGGCATACCGCCCAGTAGGTGTAATGATAGCACAATGGGACACGCAGCGCAACTCCTGCGCAGATGGACGGCACCGACCCTACCTGACAACCTTGCAATTTGCCCGGGCAGGTGCTATAGTGTGGCATACCGCATGCCGCATTGCATAGGTCCGCTTACATGACCAGGTGTGGTTCAGGCTTCCCCATAGGTGCCGACGTGTGATGCCATTCGTTGCACGACCTCCAGGGAGTTGGGGCAAGACAGTTCGCGCTGGCGGTCCCACCACGATTAGTCAGGGAGCGTGTGTCCGCCCGGGGCTCGCACAACGCTCCATGTCGTGGCCCTGCTTGGGCGAGCAGGGAGTCGCGACGCAGCACCGGCGACCCAGGCACTACGGTGATGTCACCACCAATCAGTGGGAGAACGGGAGAACTCGCGTGAGCCAGTTCATCATGCGGCAACTTAGTTTGGCGGAGTTGCCGATGCCTCCGCCACTGCCCGCTGGCCACGCGCTGCGCACCCATGCTGCTGCAGCGGATGAGCCGCTTTTGCTCAAGCTGATAGCCCCCGCATTCGCGGAGTCGGTCCGGCCTCTCGACCGTTTGCAGCGTGAGCTGACTCGTCTGGGTACGGTGGATTGCATCTGCTAGTGTGACGCGTGGTAACGCTATCGTGGCCACTGCATCGCCCCTGCTGTCGCGACCGGCTCTTCGCGCGCTAGAGACCAGACGAACCCCTCGCACGAAGGCCATCATAGTCCGGTGGCGATGGGCGTTCTGATATTTGCACGTGAGTAAAGCTGTTGTACGAGGAGATGACACCGATGTGGCGCACACGCCGTTTCCTACTGGCGGTTGGCCTGGCTCTTATCTGCTCATCTGGTGCGATAACTCACCCCACACTCGCCTCGTCCGCACGCGCTGACGCCAACACGTTGACGATCATGACGTGCTGCGGGATGTGGGCGGGGTTCACCAAGGCCACCATCGCCGGGTCCGGTATCCCCTACATCAACTACTACAAGGAGGTCTGGCACAAGCGGTTCCCCACTTTGCAGATAAAGGAGATCGACGTTCAGACCGTCCCAGAGATGAATACAAAGCTGCTCCTGGCTGTGAACGCGGGCGACCCTCCCGATCTGGTGGACACAAACGCCGATCTCGGTTTGCTCGTGGCGCGTAAGGCGGTGCAGAACCTTGATGCCTACTATGCTCGTGCGGGCATGAAGGCCAGTGCCTTTCTGCCGGTCATGGCGGACTACGCACGTGTGCAGGGGCATTGGTACGGCATCCCAGCCGCCAGCGGCCCCTCCGCGCAGGAGATCCTGTATATCCCACAGGTCGTGCGCGCGGCGGGTTGGGATCCCGCACATATGCCCCTCACCTGGGACCAGTTGTGGCAGGCCACCAAAAAGGTGACGCGGTGGGATTCTAAGGGCAACCTGGTCCGTATCGGTACTTGGGTTGATGGCATCAACGGCATGCCTTTTCACGCGAACCTTTATTGTGGGCGGTTTGCCACGTACGATCCCGCAACAAGCACGTACCATGTCAATAGTCCCTGCATCAAGGACTACTTCCGCTACGAGAAACGCCTGCTGGATTTCTATGGTGGCGTGCAGAAATACACCAAGTTTGTCAGCGGCGACCCAGGCGTGTGGGGTGGGTATACGCCCAAAGCCTACATCCCGTCGGGCCGCGTCGTCTTTCCCATTGATGCCTACTGGACCGCTTTCCAGATGGACAACTACTGGAACGTCGATTGGCGCCTGGCCCCGCCTCCCACACCCCACGGTACCCTGGCCGAACGGGCCGGAAACGACTCTATCACCCAATGGATGGTCTCGATCCCGACCGGCGCGAAACACCCCCAGCTTGCTTTTGACTTCGCGACCTACACGTTCTGGAATTACGGTTACCTCCAGGGTCCCACCACCAACGGCTATGTCCTGAAGAACCAGGGGCAGCAATGGGCGCAGGAGATGATCCAGGCCGACGCGCAGGTGCGCGCCAAACGTCACCTGAGCGGCAACCCCATGGCCACGGCGGTCCAGTTGGTGATGCAAGACGCCGCCCTGGCGCGCTCCTACGGCCCTAACGACGTGGCCAGCGACACCTACAACCAGCAGTTGGCCAATGCCTGGCAGCAGATCGAGTACGGTCGGGCGAGCGTTGACCAGGCGCTCGATAGTGCGCAGCGCGCGATCGATGCCGCGCAAAAACGCTTCTATATCCAGTTCGGCATGCGCTGAGCACAGGTCGCCAACGCCGCGGAGGTGCACAGCACGTGCCATCGAGCAGCCCGCGAGGAAAGGAGGTCTGAGCAGAGAACGAGCACCGCTGACGCGGCGCCAACCGGCAACTCACCACGGCAAACCAGCTATTGCCATGATCGTCAGGCGAAGCCTTTGGCAAACACGGCCATGTCGGGGTTGACGTTGTAGACCAGGTGCGCGCCGCCGGCGGTGAGGCGAAAGCCGACCGTGATCTCGTCGAAGATGAGCACCGCGCCG
>JAJPIR010000222.1 GCA_021324675.1 Actinomycetota bacterium | reverse complement strand
CGAACACGTCATACCAGTCGCCGCCCACTTCACCACGCTGGGCAGGAACGTAGCGGGCAGCCATCTCCAGACCTGGCACCACCGGTAGCCGTGCTGGCAGCAGGCTGCGCTGCAACACCCTGGCCGCCGTCTGTTCCACGTCAGCCCGCCGGGTTTGAATAGTCGAGGCGATCCGGTCGGCCACGACCTCCAGCAGTTTGACATCCTGGTGGGTGAACCGGCGGGCACCGAGCGTGCCCACATGCAGGACTCCGATGACCCTGCCACTGCTGAGCAGCGGCACCCCGAGCAGGGCCCGGATCCCTCGTTGCCGAAGGATCGGATTGACCACCGTCGTGTGATCGATTTGCTCCAGGATCACGGGTTTCTTGTCCGCCTCGATCCGCCCGGCGAACCCCTCCCCTACCGGGATATGAACCCCTTGACGAACTTCGGCCTCGATTCCGCTCGCGGCGGTAGCAATGAGATCCCTTGCGGAGGCATCAAGCAACAGCACCACGGCGGTGTCGACCTCAAAAAGACCCCGTACCCGCTCCAGCAACTCAGCCAACAAATCCTCAACGTTGAGGTGGGCCAGCGTTGCATCGGTCACCGACTCGATCCGACCCCATCGGTCATCAGCAGCCGACGTGTCAGGTGGCTCGTCCGACCTGGACATGATCAGGCCAACCTAACCCGAAGCATGATCGGCAGAAGCGGCGAGTCCCTGGCCAGTCAACCGCCCGGTTTGTTGTAGCCACTCCGTGAGCACGTCATAAAGCGCCCGGGCCGCTGCCTCGTTCAGCGTGATCACACAACAGCCATCAACATGGGGATCCAGCACGATCATCCGGTCACTCATTTTCACCATCAAATTGGTAAAGCCTGCCGCGCCCCGGTGCAACGCGCACGTTGCCGGAATCGCCTTACGGCTCCCGCTGATCGACTGTCCCTCGCTGGCTGACTGTCTCTCGCTGGTCACTAGGCATCCACCTCCGACTGCTCCACACTCGGCCCGACAGTCACGTGATCCCCAGTGACCGTCAGCTCCTAGTCCCGGATCATCTCGTTGGAAGTGGAAGTACCCGACACATCGGCACAGCAAAACTAGTTGCCATGCCTGCCACTGACCACACTCGTCCTTAGTTCACTCCTTGTTAGTTCAACGCTGCGGATATCCCCATTGCCGCTTCACGCCAATGACCGTGGTGCACGCCGTGCTCACCGAGCTGCGAGTGAATGTCCGTCCTGGAGCGCGCCGAGCACGGCGTCGCTAACGTCGGCAAGGTTGGGCAACTTCCAACCCCAGGTGGCGGGTTTGACCCGCCAATGCACGACACCAGACAGACACAGTGAAGGCGGCAGCGGAATCCAGCCACCGTGAGCGTGCAGCATCACGTCGGGATGCTCAGCCAACTTGCTCGATAACCTGCCGCCGCCCAGCACCGGAAACAGCCATCGCCCGGCCGGCGTGGCAGCGATGGGTGCCGGGATATCCATCACCCGCAGCCCGATCGCGCCCGCGCGTCCCACCGCGGCAGAAACCTCCAGCGCGTCGATGCCCATCCCGGTGGCCAACAGCACGCTAAAGGGCTGACCTGACCACAGCGCGGCAACGCGCTGAACACCACAACCCGCCAGGTGCCGCCAGTTTCGGTGCACCGGCACAAATCCGTGCGCCCCGGTCCCGGCGCGCTGCCCGTAGGGTGCCCCGACCCAGTGGTCACCACGGGGGTAGCTGCCGGGAACCACCGGCCAGCCGTGTTCAGCGAAATTGATAGCCTCGGCCCGCAGCTCGATGCGGAAGGCATCCCTCCAGGCGTCTGTCCAATCCATGGTGACTCCCTTGCAGTAACCATTCCGGCCCCACTCAACACCGCATCTCGACCGGCCCTAAACCACGAATGCGTATAAGGTCGCCGGTTGGCCGTTGTCCTGCGTTGAGGCGTCAAAAAGCCCAGACGCGGCGGACCTTCGGGCTCACCGCAAACTGCTTCCGGTTGCCATTCGTCGCGTGGCAAGGCCCTTTCGTCGCCCCGCCGCGACGGATCGCGCATGGGCAACGATCTTGGCCGGGTCTTGGCAAGCTGGACGATGTCACCGTGGGCGACGCCCAAAGCACGGCGTGATTGGCGTATCCCGAGCGCTGGAGGTGGCCAGGGATATTTTTCTCAACCACCGACCATGGAACGGCACGATGCCGTACAGCAGCACTCAAACGGCGATTCCCACCTGGGCCGCCGCGCCTAAATTAGATGATCTTGGGACCAGGAACGCACGCACTGCGGTGTCTGCGGCCCAGTGCTTCAGGATCAGCGAAATAGCCGGCCTAGGCCACCACATCGATGACCCCGGTGATCGCTATTCGATCGTGACCGGCAGGGCAACGCCAGGGACTGCTTAGGTGCGCCACCAACACAGCGCGCACTGTTGCATTAAGGCGAAAGGCGTCCTCGTCAACGTTTAAAGCAGCAAAGCAGGCTCAACGGGCCCCTGGAGAACCATGACGAACCGGCATCCGAGGTTTGCTGCGTGGCTTCTGGGTGGGGAGGTGTGATCAGCGCGGGTGGGTCGATCGCTGAGGGCAACAGTGTCCCTACACCTAGGACATGGCGTTGCGACCGAATGCAGCTGCCCTGGTGGCTTGTTATCGGCTGTTTCCGGCGGGCGGTAGTGGTCTTAGTCGAGGTAGTCGCGCAGCGGTTCGGACCGGGAGGGGTGTCGCAGCTTGGCCAGAGTCTTGTTCTCGATTTGCCGGATGCGCTCGCGTGTGATCCGGTAAATATGGCCGATTTCTTCCAGTGTGTGTGGTTGGCCGTCGGTGAGCCCGAATCTCAAGCGGATGATCCCGGCTTCCCGGTCAGATAGCGTGGCTAGTACGGAGTGTAGCTGTTTTTGCAGCAGGGTAAATGACAGCGATTCGATGGCGACCACCGCGTGGGAGTCTTCGATGAAGTCACCCAGGTGGGAATCGCCTTCTTCCCCAACGGTCTGATCCAGAGAGAGGGGTTCGCGGGCGTATTGCTGAATTTCCAGCACCTTGTTCGGGGTGAGGTCTAGCTGGGTGGCCAGCTCGCCCGGCGTGGGCTCGCGACCTAGGTCCTGGAGCAGTTCCCGCTGGACACGGCCTAGTTTGTCGATGAGTTCCATCATGTGCACGGGGATGCGGATGGTCCGGATTTGGTCGGCCATCGCTCGGGTGATGGCTTGGCGGATCCACCAGGTGGCGTAGGTGGAAAACTTGTAGCCTTT
>JAJPIR010000128.1 GCA_021324675.1 Actinomycetota bacterium | reverse complement strand
GTGGTCTCTCGCCTGCACCGGCACGCTTCCCACTGACTCAACGTTCGGAGTCGAAACCGTTCACCCCCTTGGCGGGCTGGACAACCTACACAGGATAACGCCCAGACCCCCGCTACTCATCCCTGCAGTAGCCGGGCGGGAGTGTCGTGCAGGACAGCACGCAGGAAGCCGACTCCCAGCCGGTCATCAGCGACCGCCCAGCCCGCGATGGCACGAAGCTGGGTGGCGTAGTCGTAGGGAATGTTCGGGAAGTCGGTGCCGAGCACCACGCGATCCGCCACATCGACCAGACGAGCTGGCCAGTCTGGCGGCAGCGGCGCGAACGCCTCGGTGAACGGCACACCGACCATCGTGGTGTCAAGGTGCACCCGGGGATAACGCCGCACCAGTTGCAGAGCTCCGGCGTAGTCGGGTAGCCCGGCGTGCGCCAGCACCGCGACCAGCCGGGGGTGAGCAGCGAGCACTCCGTCGAACACGTCCAGCCCGGTGTAGCGCCCGGGCACTGGGCCGTCCCCGCAGTGCACCACCACCGGTATCCCTGCCTCGGCCAGCAGGCCCCATGCCGGGTCCAGCACCGCGTCCCGCGGATCAAAGTTACCAACCTGCACGTGCACCTTGACGCACCGGGCGCCACCGGCGAGCGCTCGCTCCAGGTACTCGACGACGCCTGGTTCGGGAAACAACGTCGCGGTCTGCACGGCCGGCGCGACGGCAGTGGCGAAGTCGGCGACCCAGCCGTTGAGCCAGTCCGCCATCCCGGGTCTGTGCGGGTAGACCAGCGGCGCGAAGACCCGCACGTTCAGCGCGCGCAACACGGCCAGGCGATCATCCTGGGGCAGCCGGTAATGCACCGGCCAGGGAATCCCGTAGTGCTCGCTGGCGCGGTCGAAAAACGCCCACACCTTGGCCATCACCTGGTTGGGCAGGAAATGCACGTGCAGGTCGATCAGCCCGTCCAAGCCAAGAGCAGCAGTCCACGCCGCGACATCGGAATCGTCGACCGGTAGCACGGTCAGCGGGTCGCGGCTCACCCCATGCCCTTGGCTCGCCGCCCCAAGGCCCGCGCCATTTCCCGATTGGCATCCCTTTTAGCGAGCGCGGCTCGCTTGTCGTAGGACCGCTTGCCGCGGCCCAGGGCGATTTCCACCTTCACCTTGCCGTCAGCGAAGTACATCGACAACGGCACCAGAGCCAACCCCTGCTCTCTGGTTTTGCCGATCAGCCGGAGGATCTCCTTGCGATGCAGCAACAGCTTGCGGGTCCGCCGCGGCTCGTGATTGGTCCAGCTGCCTTGGGTGTATTCCGGGATGTGCACCCCGCGTAGCCATACTTCGCCGTCGTCCACGCTGGCGTAGGCGTCGGCCAGCGAGGCGCGCCCTGCGCGCAGCGACTTCACCTCCGTGCCGGTCAGAACGATGCCGGCCTCGTAGGTGTCCACGATCTCGTAATCGTGCCGCGCCCGCCGGTTCGACACGATCACCTTGCGCCCACGCTCTTTCATCGCGTCCAATGGGCACTGTGTGCCAAGCACACCGCTATCACGTCCGCACGTACAGCCGCAGTGTCAAGTAACCGGTCAGCGCCGCGACCGCTGCGCCTACGAGGAGCAGTATCGGCGCGACCGAGAAGATGTCACCGTAACCCAACCGCGGCACGATTGCCGCCTCGAATACCCCGGCCAGCACCCGGTCGACGAATGCGACCTTGCCGACCACCAGGCCGACGACTGCCAGCAGGGCACCGACGACGCCGGCCACCACTGCTTCAAGGAGGAACGGCAGCTGGGTGTACCAGCGGGAGGCTCCAGTGAGCCGCATCACGCCGACCTCGGTGCGGCGGGTAAACGCGGACAGCTGGATGGTGTTGGAGATCAGCAGTAAGGCGGCAAGCGCCTGGATCAGCGCGATGACGAACGTGGCGTTGCGCAGCCCGTTGAGGGCCCGGAACAGCTGCCGGAGATACTCACCCTGATCGGTGACCCGGTCCACGCCAGGCTTCCCGGTGAACGCCTTGGCGATGGACGGGAAACGCGCTGGATCAGACAGTTGGACCCGCAGCGACGCCGGTAACGCCTCGGGCCTGGCCAGCTGAAGCAACTCGGGCTGCCCCTGGAAGATCCGCTGGAACCGGGCAAACGCGGCCTGCCTGCTCTCGAAGATCACCGACTGCACGCCAGGGGTGGATTCCAATTGGCCGCGCAGGGCCGAACAGGTGCTCGACGTACAGCCGGGGTCGTTCGCGCTGAGGTCTGCACTGAGGTACACCACAGTCTCCACGCGCTGGTAGTAGTCCTGCTGCATGCGGTCAATGGTGCGAACCACGAGCAGACCACTGCCGAGCAGACCGAGCGAAATGGCCGTCGTGAGGATCATCGCCACGGTCATCGTGACATTGCGGCGTAGGCCGGTCGCGACCTCGCCCAACACGAAGCTGGCACGCATAGGCAGTGAGCATTCCTCGGTCGGTGGTGAACGGTTCTGGCACTGATGCTGTGACTACGGCAACGCTTCGACCTGCAAGCAGGTCTCAGGGTTAATGCCTCGACCCTGCAAGCAGGTCTCAGCGGCCGACGCCGTACACGCCGCGGGCCTCGTCCCGGACAACTTGTCCCAGGTTGAGCTCCACAACGCGGCGGCGCATGGAGTCGACGATCGCGTGGTCGTGGGTGGCCATCAGGACCGTGGTCCCGGTGCGATTGATCCTTTCCAGTAGCAGCATGATCTCTTGACTGATGTCGGGGTCCAGGTTTCCGGTGGGCTCATCGGCCAACAGCACCAGTGGCCGGTTGACGAATGCCCGGGCGATTGCCACCCGCTGCTGCTCGCCACCGGACAGCTCGTGCGGCATCCGATCCGCCTTGCCCTCCAGCCCAACCAGCTCAAGTACCTCCGGTACCACCTTGCGGATGGTGCGCCGGGGCTTGCCGATCACCTCGAGGGCGAATGCGACGTTCTCGGTAACGGTCTTGTTCGGCAGCAACCTGAAGTCCTGGAACACGCAACCCACCCGCTGCCGTAGCTGCGGGATGCGGCGCTGGGGAAGCTGGCCGACATTCCACTCCGCCACATAAACATCGCCCGTGCTGGGCACCTCCTCACGCAGCAACAGGCGCAGAAATGTGGACTTACCCGATCCGGACGGTCCGATCAAAAACGCGAACTCGCCCTTGTCGACTTCGACCGTGACGTCGTCAAGGGCAGGCCTGGTCGAAGTCCGGTAGGACTTGCTGACATGGTGCAGCCGGATCACGACCGGCGAGTGTACCCATCCATGGAACCAACCGAACGCCGACGTGCCGGTGGGGCCAAAAAGACGTCAGCCGGCGACTCGCGCTTGTTGCTGGCGGCGCCACCGGATACCGGCTTCCAGGAAGCCGTCAATGTCGCCGTCAAGCACCGCAGCAGGGTTGCCGACCTCATACCCGGTCCGCAGGTCCTTGACCATCTGGTAAGGATGCAGCACGTAGGACCGCATCTGGTTGCCCCACGAACTGCCCTCACCCTTAAGCGCGTCCAGCTCCGCCTGCTGCTCCTGACGCTTGCGCTCCAGCAGCCGCGACTGCAAGACCCGCATCGCCGCAGCCCGGTTCTGGATCTGCGATTTCTCGTTTTGGCAAGACACCACGATGCCGGTGGGCAAATGGGTGATCCGTACCGCAGAGTCGGTGGTGTTGACGCTCTGCCCGCCGGGCCCGGAAGATCGAAATACGTCGATCCGGATCTCGTTTTCGGGGATATCCACATGGTCGGCGGTTTCGGTCACCGGCAGCACCTCGACGCCAGCGAATGACGTCTGCCGGCGAGCTTGGTTATCAAACGGTGAGATCCGCACCAGCCGGTGCGTGCCTTGCTCAACGGACAGGGTGCCGTACGCGAAGGGCGCTTTCACCACGAACGTGGCCGACTTGATACCGGCTTCCTCGGCGAAGGAGATGTCGTAGACCTCGGTGGGGTATCCGTGCCGCTCGGCCCACCGCAGGTACATCCGCATCAGCATCTCAGCCCAGTCGGCAGCATCCACTCCCCCGGCCTCGGAGCGGATCGTGACCAAGGCGTCGCGCTCGTCGTACTCACCCGACAGCAGCGTCCGGATCTCCAACGAGGCGATCTCCTTGCGCAGCCGGTCGTGCTCCGTCTCGGCCTCATTGCGGGCGCCCTCATCAGCGCCTTCCTCAGCCAATTCGTAGAGGACCGCCACATCTTCCAGCCGCTGGCGCAGACCCTCCACGCGCCGCAGATCGCCCTGCTTGTGGGCGAGCCTGCTGTTGACCTGTTGCGCATGCTCGACGTCGTTCCACAGGTCGGGCCGGGCCGCCTGCTCCTGTAGCTCCGCCACCTGAGCCCGCAACTGGTCGATGTCCAGCGCAGCCTCAATCCCAGAAAGGGTGGCGTCTAGATCTTTGAGGTCGGCAGCGACGTCGGCGTTCACGTCCAGCCAGGGTAGTCGCCCTATCGCTGGAGTCCGTGGGGACGCTCAGTCCGTGGGGATGGCATCGAGCAACTTAAGTACCGCGCGCCGGTGCGCCACGGTGAACTCCGCCACTGCTTTGGCGTAGGGATTACCGGCGGCTTTCGCGTCGGCCCTGGCTTCGTCGAGATGATCGAGGTAATCGGCCCGGGCACTGTTGACCAGGTTGGCCCGCTGCTTTGCCGTGAGCTGCCCAGCGTGCATCAAACGCAAGATCAGCGGGCTGCGGAGGTTGTCCGCCCCCCAGGGGGAGTTCAACCAGGACTTGAACGCACGCTTGCCAGCGGCAGTGAGGACATACTGCTGGCTGGACCGGGCTCCCTTCTTGCCGAGCCGGAGCAGGCCGGCCTCGGCGAGCACCGGCAACTCCCGGTAAACCTGGCTACGGGTGACGCTGAAAAAGGACCCGAACCGCTCACCGGCCGCCGCCACCAGCTGACCGCCCGTCATCGGTCCTGTGTGCAGCAGTCCCAGCAAGGCGGCCGAGGTGGCATTTAGCTCCCGCACCACCTCACGGTGCCACCCCACCCCATCCCTTGTCCACAATGGCCCAAGGCCCGAGCGTCCACAGTGGCCTTCCGCATTGAGCCCGGTCAAACGGGCGCCAGTAGTGCCCGCAGCTGCTCGATGAGACGGATCCGGTCGGCGGCGGAATTGGCGAGCGGGGTGACGATCAGGGTGCTGGCGCCGGAAGCGCGTATCACCTCGAGGCGTTCCCGGATGTAGCCGGCCGGCCCGATCAGTGAGCTGCCGCGAACCAGCTGATCAGGCACCGCAGCGGCAGCGGCGGCCTTGTCACCCGCCAGGTACCGGTCCTGAATCAGATCAGCGGCTGCTTCGAATCCGAACCGGCAGGCCAGGTCGTGGTAGAAGTTGCGGCCCTTGGCGCCCATGCCTCCGATGTACAGCGCCAGCATCGGGCGGATGCCGTCGATCAACTGCTGGGCGACGTGCTCGTCCTCGGTGATCGCCAGCGGTGCGCTGACGACAACGTCCAGATCGCCCAGGGACGGATCCCGCTTGGCCTGGCCAGCGGACAGCGAGTCACCCCACACATCAGCGGCCAACTCAGGCAGATAGAAGATCGGCTGCCAGCCTTCGGCGATCTCCGCGGCCAATGCCACGTTCTTGGGTCCGATCGCCGCGATGACGATCGGAATCCGTTCCCGCACGGGGTAGTTGATCAGCTTGAGCGGCTTACCCAGCCCGGTGCCCTGCTCCGCGGGCAACGGGATCTGGTAATGCCTGCCCTGGTAAACCAGCCGCTCCCGGCGCCATACCAGGCGGCAGATGTCCACCAGCTCCCTGGTCCTTCCCAGCGGCGCGGTATAGGGCAGCCCGTGGAAACCCTCGATCACCTGTGGCCCTGAAGCTCCGATACCGAGGGTGAACCGGCCGCCAGAGACGTAATCCAGCCCCGCTGCTGTCATGGCCATCAGCGCCGGGGTGCGGGTGTAGATCTGCAAGATGCCGGACGCGATCTCCAGCCGCTCGGTACGCGCAGCGATAAACCCCAGCTGGCTGACGGCATCGAAACTGTAAGCCTCGGGCACGAACACGATGTCGAGCCCGGCCTTTTCGTAATCGGCCAGTTCGGCAACGGTCTCGGTGAAGCCCCCGCCGTAGTTCATAACCAGCCCGATACGCACGGGGCTCCTCCCTCGCCTGTTCAGACCACCCAGCGAGCTCCCTTGACCAGATCATCGCTGCCGTTGCAACCGCGGCCGAAGGTCCGCGCCTGTAACGGGGCTACCCCGATCGGCCAGCCAGCGGGCATGGCTGGCCAGACCCGCAATGTCCAACTGGTGCGGCGCTTGTGCGGAGTACGGATCGAGACGCTCTGCCGCCCTGCGCAACAGTGCCACGGCGCCTTTGTCGTTCCCCCGCTGGAGATGCGTCAGGCCGACCGCCAGCTGCGCCAGGCCCCGCCACAGCTCCCGGTAAGTGCCTGCAGTCGCTTTCCATACCCCTTCAAAGATCTCGTGGGCGTGGAAGGGGTAGCCCTCGTCGATCAACCGCTGGGCCTGTCGGACGGCCTCATCTGGGCTGAGCGCGATATCCTCGGCAACCCGGTCCACGCCGGGCGAACCGTACGGCAATGGCCGCCCCATGGCATCCCGCGGACGCGCGTTGCGCGGTCTGCCCGCACTGTCTCGATCCCGGTCACCCACCCCAGCATGATGCCCCCACACTCACCGATTCCGACCCCCGGTATGGGGGCATAGGCGGGTTTCCCCGGCCCGCTTTCACCCCGAAATGTCTCCATGTCGAGGCAGCAGGGTGGCAGCCAGGGCAGGATAGGGGTCATGGATCACCATCGCGGTCAGGAGCACACGGGCCGCATCCGGCTGGGCGGCACCCCGCTGCCGATCATCAGTCCGGCTCGGCTGTACGTCTGCGGCATCACGCCCTACGACGTGACGCATCTTGGGCATGCCAGCACGTTCGTCTGGGCAGACGCAGCTGCTGCAATGTTCCGGCTGGCTGGGGCAGAGACGGTGACTTCCCGCAATGTCACCGACGTGGATGACGTGCTCACCCTCGCTGCCGAGCAGCGCGGCCGGCACTACGACGAATTCGCACTGGAGCAGGAGTTCCTGTTCGGGCGGGATATGGCCGCGCTGCGGTTGCGCCGCCCCGAGCACGAGCCGCGAGCCCGCCACCACGTCGGGCGTGTCGTGCAGCTGGCTTCGGCACTGCTGGCGACGGGCCACGGCTACATCCGCGGCGGTGCCGTGTACTTCCGCGGCGCCGGCGTACTGGAAAAGAGTGGGTTGACGCTGGACCAGGCCACAGAGCTGGCAACGGAATTCGGGGATCGACTTGACGGTCAGGACCGCGACGACCCGTTCGACGTACCGGTGTGGCGGCCGTCGGCGGATGAGGCCCCTGGATGGCCCAGCCCTTGGGGCCGTGGTAGGCCTGGCTGGCACGCGGAATGTGCCGCCATCGCGCTGGGCGTGCTCGGCCCCGCAGTCGACGTCCTGGCCGGTGGCGCAGATTTGACCTTCCCGCATCACGCGTACCAGGCCGCCATGGTGGAAGCGGCAACCGGCGTTGGCCCCTTCGCGCGCGCTGAGTTCGGCGTCGGGACAGTCACCGTCGGCGGCGCGAAGATGGCGAAATCGGCGGGCAACCTGGTGCTGGTGTCTGACGTGCTCCAGCGCTACCCTGCCGCGGCAGTGCGGCTGCTACTGCTCAACCGGCCATGGCACCAGAGCTGGGAATTCCGCACGGCAGACATCGGTACCCAGGCCCAGACCCTGGAGCGGCTGTACTCCGCTGCGGGAAGGGCACGGACCTCGCACACCGCGACGGATGCGGTCGTCGCTGCGCTGCTCAACGATCTGGATGTGCCCGCTGCCCTGGCGATCGCAGAGGAGTCCGGTGGAGAGGCGGCACGGCTCGTGCTGCGCACGCTCGCTCTGGAGTGACCCCCATGTGAACCCTCGACGTTGACGACCCCTGGAACAATGCCCGTGCGCACGCTGATCCTGCTCAGGCACGCCAAATCTGCATGGCCGGCGGGCACTGCGGATACGCGACGCCCGCTGGCTGCCCGCGGGCGTCGCGATGCCCCAGCCGTCGGTCGCTGGCTGCGTGCGCACATCCCCGCAATCGACCAGGTCGTGCATTCTCCCGCCCTGCGTGCGGTACAGACGTGGGACCTTGCCGCAGCCCAGTTGGCCACCGCCCCGCCCGCCTGTTCTGACGAGCGGCTTTACGGCGCCTCCGCAGCGTGCCTACTGGCGGTCATCCAGGAATTTGCGCCGGAAATATCAACCGCGCTGCTGGTGGGCCACAATCCTGGGCTCGAGGATTTCTTGACCCTGCTGACCGGGGCTACCGAGTCGCTCAAGACATCCTCCCTGGCCGTGATCACGCTGCCAGGTAGTTGGGCAGACGCTGCTCCCGGTGCAGGGAGATTGGAGAACCTGACAACGCCGCGCGGTTGACCAGCGGTGCTGCGCCATGGGCGCAAGAACCGTACGCTCGCGCTGGAGTTGTGTGTTTATCGATGGGAAAAGCGAGCAAGGTTGATGGCCACGGTCAGCAACGGCCAAGTGACGGTACGCGATGCGCTGGTCGCGCTCCGGCCGCCAGCGGTCATGTTCTCGTCTCTGACTGAGCAATTAGGCAATGTCCGGCGGTGGAACGACGAGCGGCATTGGGGCTTTCGCCCTGCCGATTTCCGGTCTGTTGATCTCACGCCGCACGCTAGGCACGATCCACTCGTCGTTGATCTTATTGCGGTCTATCTCCCGGACACAGCCGAGTGCAACGGGGTGTTACGAACCTGCCAGGAACTGTGGGCTGTGGCTGCCGAACAGCAGCCGAATACCTGGTCGTGGGACTGGTACCGCGACAGTTGGCAGGACATTCCCAAGCCGGTGCGGTTGATCGACGGCCTGGTGCATCGTCCTGGCATCCGCCGGGTGACCATCGATCTCGGCGCCGGATACATACCCGGACGCCACGTCCGTCCCCTTGCCTTACGTGGCTCGAATTCGGCGCACGCCGAGGTGCTCGCGGCAGCCGCGCACTTCCCGCGGTGGGTCCGGGCCATGGACGGCGATAAGGTGCCCTACACGTGGCTGGCGGGCTACGAGGTGATGATGGGAGGCCAGCGGACACCGTTGCGCCTGCCGGCGCTGAGCTGGAGCCACCTACGCCAGACGATGAGCCTGACGGCTGCCTGGGTAAACCATTCCTTCAGCGGCTGGGCCGCCCCTGTATGTCTAGGCCGATCGTAACGCCCTGCTGCGAAAGTGACATCCGGCGAACACGGAACGCGACGGATGCCTATCCTGGCACCGTGACAGTTTTAGGCGGCACCCGAACATTGTCGATGTGGTCCGTCACGCCCGTCGCGCTGGGCGTAATGCTCACCGCAGCGTGCACGACGTCGTCAGTCCCCAGCCAGGAACAACGCCAAGGGCTGCCGTCGCTGCCGTCGGACTGTAACCAGACGATCATGCGATCAGAAGATGTGCGTGTGGCGCTCAATGCCGCTTCGCCGGGCAGCACAGTTTGCTTCACCGGTGGTGACCTCACCGATGCCAACCTGCTGATGAGCAGGTCAGGCACCCCCGACTCCCCGATCAAACTCATCGCCGACGGCGCCAGCGTCGAGAATATCCACGTTACAGCCAATAACGTCGTCGTCGAAGGTTTCACGGTTGCCGGCGGTGGTGGAATAACGCTTGAGGGTACCGGGCTTACAGCACGGCACAATACGGTTCATGACACCCAGCGCGGCGGGATCGCTTGTGCGCCGTGTACTGACTCGACCATCACTGCCAACACCGTGCAACATGTCTCCACGGTCGGCATCTACATCTCTGGCCAGCGGATTACGGTCAGCGATAATACGGTGAGCAATACCGTCGCGGTCAACGATGGCGACGCCGATGGGATGCGCTTTTTCGGCAACGGTCACAGGATCACCGGCAACACAATCCGCGATATATCGGAGCGCGGTTACCGGGCACCACCGCACCCCGACTGTTTCCAAACCTTTGACCACAACGTGTCGACCTACGATGTCGTCATTTCCAGCAATACATGTGAGAACGTTGACGCGCAATGCCTGATCGCCACCGACGACCAGCCCGGCAGCAGCGGTGCGCCCTTCGGGGTCCCGTCGATCACATTCGTCGATAATACATGCGCACCTAACGGGGCACAGGCAATTAATCTCCGTCACTGGCCCAATGTCACAATAATGCGCAACAAATTTTCGGGCCCCAACCTCAAGCGGGCCATCCTGATCATCGATGGCTCGACGGGCTGTACCGTGACCGACAACACTACTGCTAGCAAGGTGCCCACCGTGGACGTCGATGGTGCATCCCGAGCCGGCTTCCGTCAAAACGGTAACAGTCCGGCCTGATCGACACACGTGGTGCGCAGCGCAGACACGTAAGCTGGTGCGCATGCTACTCGATGGGGTTAACCACGTCGCCCTTCTCACCAACGACGCCGATCGCCTGCACGCCTTCTATCGCGAGATCTTCGACGCGACCGTGTCCCGTGACAACGAGGTCGCGCCGGGTGTGCGCCTATCGTTCATCGATATCGGACCCAGCACCGAACTGAACGTATTCCAGGTTGACGGTAACGCCGAGGCGCAACGCCAGAAGCCTATGTTCGGGCGAGGCCGCATCGACCACTTAGGCCTCCAAGCGGCGTCGCTGGACGCATTCACCGAGATCCGCCGACGGCTCATCGACGTCGCCGCAAGTGACGGATTCGTCACCGATTTCGGACCGGTGTTAAGCATTTTCTTCCGGGATCCGGACGGCCTGGAAGGTGAAGTCTGCGTGGCTAACCCTGATGCCCAACCAGGTGTCTTCAACCCACCAGGAACGGCATCTTCCCGGTTTTCTTAGCTAAACAACTGGACGAAGACTTCGTTACACACCCTGGCGCAGGACGACTTGCTGGCCCTCGCGTAGTCCAGAGATGACCTGAGTGCGGTCATCACCAACCAGGCCAGGCTGGAATCTGACCTGCTGCTGGTTTCCGGCTGCATCAATAACGGTCACCGTGCTCTGGTCACCGCGCTTGCGGACGGCCGAATTGGGGACGGTCAGTACATCATCGACTTCGTTGGTTGTCACCCGAGCCTGAGCGGTTTGACCATTCTTGAGCCGAGGATCGATTTCGTTGAGAACTACGGTGACATAGTAGTTGATAACGCTAGAGATATTGCTGCCCGACGGGGCCACTGAAACGACAGTGCCAGCACGGGTGAGATCGGGAATAGCGTCGAAGGTAACATTTACCTTTTGGTTCGGAGCCACTTTGGCGGCGTCGGACTCTTCGAAGGGAACCACCACTTGAAAAGTATTGACGTCATCAAGGACCATGAACTGCGTCCCACCGGGACGCGCTGCGCCGGTCGCGGGGTTACCCAGCGAAGTGCTGCTGTTCGAGGTCACGCCATTAAGCCCAGGAATAGGCGCGGTGCTCCCGGGTGCCAACGGGCTGACACCGGAACTCGGTTGCAGGAACTCGCCCACCGTACCGTTGATGACCGAGACGGTGCCCCCAACGGGCGCGCGGAGCACGGTGTTCTCCACGTCTCTTTGCGCGGCCGCAACCTGGGCCTGGATGCTCGCTACCAGTGCCACCTGCTGGTCAATGGTGAATGGACGGTTCGTCGCCGCGGACACCAGGGAGTTCTGCGCGGTGACGACGCTTTGGCGGGCGTTCTCGATCGAGACCTGCCCGCTGGCACGATCGACGTTGAGTCTCTGCTGGGCAGCGGTCAACGTGGACTTGTCGGCCAACACCGTGCGGCGAGCGCTGACGACATTGGTCTGGTCCGTTGCGACCCGGTTACACGCCGGATTGCCACCGCCCGCAGTACCGCCGCCACCGTTTGCACCTCCGGTGCCCGTAGTGCCCGCGTACACCGGACCGACACGGGCAGGGTCTTCCACCCCGGCCTCAGTTGGCCCCACGCCGACCGACGATCTGGGCCCGCTACCAGGCCCGGTGCGGGCAACTCCGCCTGGCGTTGCGGGGGTACCGGGGGTGGCAGGAGTAGCAGGTATACCTCCGGTAGCCGCGCAGGAAGCCTGATCGGCACGCAGTGCTTGCTCCGCCTTATCAAGCAAAAAACTGTCGAAATCGAGCTGCCTATGCGCTTGGTCGACGGCCGTTTCATCTGCCTGCAACTGTGCCTGAACTGACTTCTCCGTGGCAGCCAAAACTTGACGCGCCTGCTCCAAGGTATCGTGCGCCCCTGCGGCTGTGGGATCGTTTATAGCCTGATCCAACAACGCCTGCTGGGCGTTCAATTGTCCTTGCAGCTGGTTCAACACCTGCCGGAACGCAAAATCATCCTCCCGAGCCACTACCTGGCCCGGGGTCACCCGATCCCCGACTTTGACCAGCAATTCCTTGAGTTGCGCGCCTTTCGGGAAACCCACGTTCAGCTCTTTGATCGCAGACAACGACCCTGACGCCGAGACCCTCGTCACCACGGTGCCGCGCTCCACGCGCCCGGTTGGTGGCGGCGTCGGCTCAGTACCGCACCCAGCCGCCAGACCCAACGCGGCGACCAGCCCGATCGACACCATGACACGGCCAGTTGAGCACCGGGCTGTGATCAGCGTCGATGGGCTGGTCAGGAAATTGATCACAGTGAGATCCCCCTGTGTCTTCGGCTTCACGCAATGCAACGCCTCAGACGGCAGGGAGTTACGCGGTCT
>JAJPIR010000132.1 GCA_021324675.1 Actinomycetota bacterium | reverse complement strand
GAGCTCACGTCGGCAACCTGTCCGCCGCCGATGTACTGCCTGATCGAGGCGCCGGGATGGGTCTGCCACACATCGGGTGGGTCACCACCGAGCAGGCGGTTGGCTAGGACGACGTGTGCGTTGCTGCCTCCGCCGCCGGCGACTGCTACGTTGCGGACGTCGACGCCCGGATGAGCCGTTCGGAAGTCGCCCAACAGTACGTTCAGCGCAGCGCGCTCTGATCCTGACGTCCACCAGGACAGAATCTCAAGGTTCCGGGTGGAGCCGCTGGTAGCCGTTGAGGCTGGACCGCTACAGCCGGCGAGCAGGAGCGCGAGGCCGGCAGCCAGGACCGCCAGGCCGCTGCGGCGTTTGCAGGTCACGGTCGATCCTCCTCGGGACGGCAGAAACCGCGATGGGTCAGGTATGGGCAGGTACCGGCTGCGGCGAACGGAACCGGACCGGTTGTGCCGCCTTGAGGTCATAAAGCGCGTAGGCCGTCACCACCGCGTAGCAGGTGGCCGGCACGATGAACGAAAACGCCGGGCTCGTCCAGTCGATGATCTTGCCCTGGACCAATGGCATCAGCGCACCACCGACGATTGCCATGACCAGACCGGCGGCGCCGAACTTGGTTGCCGGCCCCAGTCCCCGCAACGCAACGCCGTAGATGGTGGGGAACATCAGCGACAGGCAAAGCGACAGCGCGGCCACCGCGACGACGCCACTGAGGTTCGGGCTGGCCATCGCGTAGATACACAGGAGTATCGCCAAGGCGCCCAGGGCCGCCATGAGCGCCGTGGCCCGGAAATACCCCATCAACCACGTCATCAGGAACCGGGAGCCGAGAAAGACAAGCAGGCTGATCTGCAGTACGAAACCACCTAGCTCAAGACTCCCGTGGAGGGCCTGCTCGACATACTGGATCATGAACGTCCAGGTGCACACCTGGGCGCCGATGTTGAAGAACTGCGCGATGACCCCGAACCGGTAGCCTTGGTTTTCCCAGAGCCGCCCGATGATCTCGCCGCGCGAACCTACGCCGCGGCTCGCCGATGGAAACTCCTCCCGGATCGTCGGAGCCTTCTGGACCGCGATGGCCACCCAGATCACCAACAACAACATCGCCAACCCGATGTAGGGCACCATCACCGCCTTCAGCTGCTCGGCCTGGATCGTGCGCAACTGCCCGGGCGTCACCGATGCACGGTCAATGGGCGAATTCAGCTTGGGCAGCACCAGAACGGTCGCGAGCAAGACCCCGATATTGGTGCCGACCGGGTTGAATGCCTGCGCCAGGTTCAGCCGCCGCGTGCTGTTGGCTTCCGGACCCATCGAGATGACATAAGGATTCGCCGACGTCTCCAGAATCGACAACCCTGCGGCGAGCGCAAAAAGCGCTACCAAAAACACGGAGTAGGTCATAATCTTGCTCGCTGGGTAGAACAACAGTGCGCCCAGCGATGCCAGTCCGAGCCCGGTCAGCACCCCGGCTTTATAGCCGAACCGCTGGTTGATAAACGCCGCTGGAAGGGCAAGCGCGAAGTAGGCCCCGTAGTACGAAAACTGCACCAGCGAAGCTTGGAAAGTGCTCATCGTGAAGATCCGCTTGAAGGCCGCCACCATGGGAGCAGTCAAGTCCGCGGCAATCCCCCAGGCAGTGAAGCAGCAGACGACGACGGCGAACAGCACGAACATGTTCTTGTAGACAAACGGCTGAGCGGTCGCCGGGTTCGAGTTCACCGGCTGCTGGGTTGTGCTCATCGCGGCTCTCCCTTCGCCGCCTGCCGTGCCAGGGTCGCGCCCGCTGGCCGACGTCGGTGGCGGACCTCATATGGTCGGCATACCGCCGCGTCCAGCGCCAGTCGAGTCGCCGGCGCAGCCCCGAGCCGCGAGCAACGCGTCCACCTCGGCCCGTGTCGGCGGGTCGGCGCCCGGCCGGGAACAGGTGATCGCTGCGGTCAGAGCCGCCGCGTCCACGACGCTGGCCAGGGTCGACTCGTCGATCGCCGCTACTGCCTCCCGGCGCGAACCGCCGATCAGGTCGGCCCGGTAGAGCGCCTCGAGAAGCCCTGAGGTGAAGGAATCGCCTGCGCCAACGGTGTCCACCAGGTCGATCGGGACGGCCGGTCGGTGCAATTCAAGGCCGGCGCACGCGGCGTAGACCCCCATCCCGCCGCGAGTCACCACCACAAGGGCCGGTCCTGATTGCAGCCAATCCTGTGCCACGAGTTCATCGGGCTGGTCGGGGTAAAGCCACCGAAGATCTTCGTCGCTGACCTTGACAACGTCGGAAAGGGCAACCAAATGCTCGATACCTGTACGCGCCTGCGTCGCGTCACCCAGCAGCGCTGGCCGTACATTCGGGTCATAAGAAATCGTCACCCGGCCCCTTTTGCGCTCTCGCTCGACCAGGTCCACGACATTGGCATCGCCGGGCGCCAGCGCGGTCGCCAGCGAACCAGTGTGCAAGCAGCGAGTCTCAAGCGGCAGCGGCGCGAGAGCGGGCATGTCCCACTCGATCCGGAAGTCGTACGACGCAACACCCGCGGCAAGTGTCGCAATGGCCAGGCTGGTCGACATTCCCTGGGTGCGATCTGCGCTAACCCGGACGCCGCTGGACCGCAGATGTTCCAACACCATCTGGCCAAGCCCGTCCTGGCCGAGGCGCGTCATCAACGTCACCGGAACACCGAGCCGCGCCAAACCGAGTGCAACATTAGCCGGGCTACCGCCCGGATGCGCCACGAATGTCCGACCTCCCCGCTGACCCACCAGATCGACAAGTGCCTCACCGACGACAGCGAACATGCACATCACCACCCGGACCAGCCCATCGTGCACCCTCCAACGGTGGTTTCCGTATTGAACGCGGCAGCGAATCAGCTGTCCTGTACAGCCAGTGCAGCCAGCACGTCGACTGCGCTCGCCAGGTATGCACGCTGCGTCTCGCTCGCGGCCACCTCGCCAGCGTCAATGGCGGCGATCACTGTCCGCAGCGCTTGTGCTGTCTGAGCTATGTCGTCGACCTCCATGCCGACGATCGTTCTACGCCGGCTGCCCGGTTGTCACGCAACTACGCGTGCTCAGTACCGGGCCACGCGTGCCGACCGCGGGACCAGTTGAAGGGTGCGGACTACACCGGTGGGAGGCCGAACGCCTCGTCGACCCGGGTCAGGATGTCGACGTCGTCTGCACCGATTCCCCGCATGAGGTCGATAGCCGTCAAGCGCAACTGGCCAACGATCATCACAACCGGTAACGGTGGGTCCCCGGCAAGCGCACGCACAGCCACCCTGAGAGCATTCAACACGGTCGTCTCGGCTTCCTCGGTACGGCGCCTTATCGCCTCATCCGGCCCCATCAGGTCAGCCGCCAGCGCATCATGGACAGCACCCACCGCAGCGGCGAACGAGCGCAGTGCATCGCCCAGGGCCGGCGGTGGCATTGCTGGCAGCCGGGTCAGCGTCACTCCGGCACGTGCCAGCACGCGCACGTTGCGCACGGCATAGTCCACTTGACGAGTGGCCGCATCAACCGCATGGATCCCACCGAGCCGCCGCCGTCGCCATACTTGCAGCGATAGCGTCTCCCCCGCCGCCAGGACCGCGGTTTGCAGCCGCTCGAGCACATCCTCCGCACGTCGCGCGCGGTCCAGTGCTTCCCGGGCTGCGGTCTCGTCCTGCCGATCGAGCGCGGCGGCAACCTGTTCAAGCACGCTACCCAGCTCGTCGAAGATTTGCCCTGATTCACGGACCAGCGGCGCGACCGGGTCCCGGCCTGCGGCGAGCTGACTCGCCAGCAGCGCAACCGCACCACCCACCAGCGCGTCGATGAACCGCAATGGCACCGCGGTCGGCGTCGGCGGCACAACCACCACGAGATACACGGCAGATACCGCTGCTTGGACGAGCGCGACCGTGCTCGCCCCGACCGCGACCGCGACGGTGAGCGTCAGCAGGATGACCGTGAAGATGGTCCACGCATTGTGAGCACCGAGAGCCTGGATGACCACGTCGGCAACCAGGACGCCGCCCGCGACACCGAGGACAACCTCGACTGCTCGCCGTGTCCGCTGACCTCGCACCTGCGCCAGCACGATAATCGCCGCTGCCGGCGCAAAGAACGGCTGGGGATGGCCAACGAACCGGGTAGCCAAAAACCACGCACCGGTGGCGGCAGCGGTCGACTCGACCACAAGCAACCACCGCTGCCGTAGATGGTCGACCGAGATCCGCAGCCAACCAGCCACACTCATGCCGCTTCCTCCTGCCTATCGGTCCGCGACAGCACGGGCGGTTCAGGTCAGGATGCGGTACGCGTTCAACGCGGTGATGAGCTCGCTGGTGAATCTCCCACAGCCGTGGCCGGCGTCCTCCACAACCACCAGCCGGCTACCCGGCCAGGCCCGGTGCGGGGCTCGGCGGTGGCACCGCTGGGTACCGCTCAACCATGAGCCCAGCATCCACCGGCGGCTATGGGGCGCAGCTCGCCTGGCACAGCTAGGTCGTCAGGTACTTCTGCCCAGCCAGTTCAGGAGCGCCTCCCGGGAAAAGCGCCATGCGCCGCCAATCCGGCGTCCCGGAATCTCTCCGGACTCCGCCAGTGCGGAAAGGTCGTTTTCGGATACGCGCAGCAGCTCAGCAGCCTCGGTGAGGTCAAGCACTGCATCGTGCAGCTCACCGCTGATAATCCTGGTTCTGGGTGTCGGGCGTGGATGCCAGGCGACGTTCTCGCCCTCGAGGTCGAGGTGGTCGCTGACCAGGGTTGCCAGCACGTCTCGTTTGGACAGGCCCAGCCTCGCGGCCGCACGGTCCAGCTTGTCGGCAACCTGTGGCGGTACGCGCGCATACACCGCACGGGTGGGTTCGGGCGAGGGCGTCATCGTCGATCACCTTTCCGTCGCTCGATCAGGGGGCTATCGAGATATCTATCTCGATAGCTTACGCTTGGCGGCTCAGCAACTGGCCAGTCGACGAAGCCTGCCGGGGACAGATCTGACGATCCTGCTGAAGTTGACCCTCGTGGTGCGGATTTAGCTGAGGCACTGCACGAAGGTGGCGGCGGCAGGCGTGAGCTCGACAGTGCCCACCGCACCGTTGACGATCGCCAACTGCGGGGGGATGTGTCCGAGGTCGAGGTCGTAGAGCACCGGTATCGGCAGCTCGCCAAGGGCGTGCACGAGCGCATCATGCTGGCTGAAATGACCAGACGGTGGACCGGCCGAGCGCCCGACGAGCACGGCGTTGGCGTGACCGAACCATCCGGCCAGGCGCAAGTGGTGCAGCATCCGCGCTGCCGCGACAGCCTCCGCCTCGGCGACTTCGACGTAGAAAAGCAGCCCCTCAGGTGCATGTTCGAGAACGAAACCGGCAACGTCACCATAGGGAGTGCCGGGAAGCATCGAGATTGTTTCCAAACAGCCGCCGATGAGCCGTCCCGTCACCGATACCTGCGCCGCCGGTTCGCCGGGTGCGCCGAGCAGCTTCCACCGCCCCGGGGTATTGAACGTCATTTCCTGCGCCCGCGGGTGGAACGCATAGTGCTTATGCCGGCCACTGCGGTATGCCCGGGCGGCGCCTTGCCGCAGTGTGCTTCCAGCGGGTGCGGTGGCTGCTGCCAACCACGGCATCAATGGCTCCGGGACTGCACACGGGGTGTCCATCAAGTTGCTGCCGTGCAGCGTCGCGATACCGGTAAGCAGGGTTAACGGCACCATCACCGTCGTAAGGTCGGAATAACCCACCAACCAGGTCGGCTGCGCCGCACCGATCGCCTCGAAATCCAGCAGCGGCAGCAAGTCGATGGCCAACTCGCCACCCCAGGGCGGCACCACGGCGCGGATCGCCGGGTCGACCAGCATCGTGGTGAGCTCAGCGGCCCGATCCGGCGCAGGGGCACTGGTCACGCCCGCACCGTCCATGCAGTCGCCAACAACCACCTCATAGCCCAAATCGCGCAGGTATTTGATGCAGAACTCCAGCCGCGGCCGCAGCTGGCTACCCACACCACACGACGGTGAGGTCACGGCGATCCGGTCGCCCGGTTGCAGCGGGGCGGGGTAGCGAATGCTCACGCCGACCACCCTGCCAAACCGTGCCCTCGACACACCGCCGTACCGCTTGCCCCCCGCTGGGTACCGTCGCTGGCAATGGGCCACACCGTCGGCAAGCCGCTGCGGTCAACACCAGACGGATCAGCGTTCGATCCGGCTGATCGCAGCTTCCTGGCTGATCCGTATCCCGCATTCGCAGCAATGCGCCACGAGGCTGCGGTTCATTGGCATTCCCGGCTGGGGTACGCGGTCGCGGTGACGCATGCGGCGTGCTCGGCGGTGTTGCGTCACCGCTCACTGGGCCGGGTATGGGCGGATGCTCGTCCGGTGGAGCAGTTCACCGCTTTCAACCTGCTGCATCGCAACTCGTTGCTGGAAAATGAGCCGCCCGTCCATGGCAGGCTGCGCGGGCTGGTTGCTGCGGCGTTTAGCCGGGGGCACGTGGAACGTCTGCGGCCCTGGGTGACCCAGCGCGCCCAGACACTGGTCAACCAGCTGGCTGAGCAGATTGCCGCCGGGGACTGCGCAGACCTGCTGGCCACCCTGGCGGCACCCTTGCCGATCGAGGTTATCGCCGAACTACTGGGCATCCCCGCAGCCGATCGGGCCATGCTGCAGCTGTGGTCCAACAGCATCGTGAAGATGTATGAGAGCGACCTCGACCCCTCCGGCCAGCGCAACGCCGAGCAAGCCGCCGTTGATTTCACCGCCTACCTGCGCGACCTACTCACCCAGCGACGCAAGCTCCACCAGCCCGGCAACGATCTGATCAACGACCTGGTCGCGGTCACCGACGTTGGCGGGGGCCACCTGAGTGAGGATGAGCTCGTGGCCACGGTGGTCCTGCTGTTCATGGCCGGGTTCGAGGCTTCGGTAAATGTGGTCGGCAACGGAGTGCTGGCGCTCATGCGCCACCGCGATCAGTGGCAGCGGCTGATCGACAACCCAGGCCTGACCGCATCCGCTGTGGAAGAGCTCATCCGGTACGACAGCCCCTTGCAATTGTTCGAACGCACCGCCACTACTGGGGTGACTATCGCCGGTTACCCCGTACCGGCCGGCGGCAAAATCGCTGCCCTGCTCGGCTCGGCCGGACGAGACCCGCATGCCTTCGTGCAACCGGATCGCCTCGACATCAGCCGCACCCCCAATCCCCACCTGGGCTTTGGAGCCGGAATCCACTACTGCATCGGAGCTCCGCTGGCCCGCATCGAAGCCCAAGCTGCGTTGCTGGCCCTATGCCACCACCTGCCCACTCTCGAATTAGCCGGCCAGCCCCGGCAACGGCCCGGATTCGTCATCCGCGGCCTCGATCAGCTTCCCATCACGGCTTCTGCTAGACGCCGAGTCATTCGATGAGTTCCGGGCCCGGCAATGGTCCTCACAGCATGCTCATCATCGCTGGCCACCTGATCGTCGATCTAGCCGACCGCAACCGTTACGTCACCGACTGCGCGATTGCCGTTGAACGAGCACGGCGAGCTCCCGGCTGCCTGGATTTCGCCGTGACCGCCGACCCACTCGACCCCGCACGGGTCAACGTCTATGAGCGGTGGGCGTCCGACACCGAGCTGTCCAACTTCCGTGGATCGGGACCCGACGCGGCAACGCAAGCGCGCATCCTCAGCGCCGAGGTGTACAAATACCGAATCGCGTCGATCGAGGAACCCTGACTGATTGATGCCCGTACTCGGCACGTCGCGCGCTCAGTTCGTCAGGTTGCGCAGCATCGCCGCACGGCGGGGATGGTGTTGATGACGCTGGACTACGTGCACCGTGCGCACAGCCGCCGGGACCGGCGCCGAGTGCTCATCGAGCTCGTTGGCGACTCTAAGTAACCTATGCGGCATGCAGAATACGCATATTCACAGGTCACACCGGAGCGGCACGGGGTGAAATGTGTTTGAGACACTCAGAGCCCCGTTTTCCGGGTAGTTGACCACATGTGCGCTGTCTTGCTCCCCCTGGCGGTCTAGCCTGGTGTGCGTACCCCCTCGCTGGTACATAGGCCCCCGGTCGCTCCCGGGGGCATCAGCGGGGGATCCGGCGAGGGAATGGGTTTGTTGTGGCTGGCACGGACGACGTCCGCGCAGAGTCGACCATCGGCGAACACATCAGGCGACTGCGCAACGACGTGTTGATGACTCAGGATGACTTAGCCGCGGCGGCCGAGGTGTCCACCGACTTGATCCGCAAGCTGGAGCAGGGCCGGCGGCACACGGCCTCGATCAGCAGTTTGCATCGCATCGCGACCGCACTCGATGTCGACCTCGGCGAGCTGCTCGGCCGGGATCACATGCCCGGCGCGGCACCGGATGCCGGCGTGGTGGCCCTGCGCCGGGCGGTCGCCGACGTCGGCGACCTCCTCGGCGACGTCGAGGGCGAGCCGCTGTCGCTGCGGGAGGCCGAGCGGTCGGTCACCTACCTGTGGGGTACGTACTGGAGCGGCAAGTGGGACCAGCTCGCCGGGCTGCTTCCGCAGGCGCTGCGTGGGCTTCGCGCCACCCTCCACGCCGCCGACGTGACCGCCAGGCCCAGGATCGCCGAGCAGCTGGCGTGGTGCTACTCGGTGGCCGCGTCCACACTGGCTCATCTTCACCAGCCGGACGCAGCGTTCCTCGCGATGCGCCACGCCTTGGATCTGGTCGGCGAGGGTGACGATCCGCTGCTCGCCGCGGTGTTGAAGGGGTCGGTGAGTTGGCATCTGCTGGTCAGTGGCCGGTTCGACGAGGCCGAGCGGGTGGCGGCGCGGACCGCGGCGAGTATCGAACCCCACGGGGACGTGCTGCCGCCGGAACTGTCGGTGTACGGCTCGGTGCTGGTCCAGGTGGCCAATGCCGCCGCCCGCGGCGGTCGCAACGACACCGCCCGGGACTTCCTCGCGCTGGGCCGTGAAGTAGCCCAGCGAGCCGCCGCTGACCGCATCGATTACGAGATCCCGTTCGGCCCTTCGCTGGTCACCATGCAGACGGTGGACGTCAGCGTGGTTACCGAGGACTACCCGGCGGCCATCGCGGCGGCTTCCGAGATGCCAACCAACCCGAGCCTGCCGCTCGCTTCCCGCTGCCGGCCCTTGACCGACCGAGCCTGTGCGCACGCGAACCTTGGCCAGGAGGAGCAGGCGCTGGCATTGCTGCTCACCGCAGAGGGCATGTCGCCGGACTGGATCCGTCATCAGACTCTCGCCCGTTCGGTGACTCGTGACCTGCTCGCAGCCGCGTCGGACACCCCGGCCGACAACTCCGACCGGGTGGCGAGCTGAACCGCCGCGCAAGTCGGGCGACTGTCGTCTATCGATAAACTCGCCCGATGTCGGAGGAGCTCGATCTGGCACGGCGCATCGCGCTAGTGACAGGAGCCAGCGGGGGCATCGGCAGCGCGATCTGCCGGCGGCTCGCTCAGGATGTTGCTGGCATCGCCGTTGCTTACGGCAGCAACGCCGAACCGGCTGAAGCACTGGCAGCTGAAATTGTCTCCGGCGGCAGGGCAGCGCAGGCGTTCGCTTGCGACATGGCCGATTCCGTTGCTCCCGGGCAGCTGATTGACGACGTTGAAGCGGTGCTGGGGCCGGTTGACATCCTGGTTGCCAATCATGGCGTCGCGCGCCAGGCGCGTTATGAAGATGTCGACGCCGCGGCGTTCGACCACACCCTCGCGGTGAACCTGCGGGCACCGTTCCTGCTCGCCCGGCGCGTACTGCCTGGGATGCGCGAACGTGGCTTCGGCCGGATCTTGTTCATGTCCTCGGTGGCAGCCTTCCGGGGCGGCATCATCAGTCCTGACTACGCCGCTTCGAAGGCTGCGCTGCACGGTCTTGCACATTTTCTGGCCAGCCGGGTGGCCGCAGACGGTGTCACCGTTAACGTCCTGGCGCCGGGATTGGTCGAGACCGCGATGCTTCCTGGTGATCCGCAGCAGCTGGCCAAGACCACACCCGTGGGCCGGGTCGGCCACCCAGCAGAGGTCGCCGATCTGGCCGTCGCCATCCTGCGTAACGGCTATATCACCAACCAGGTATTCAGCATCGACGGGGGGACGTATCCCCGCTGAGCGTGCCTTGGCTGCGCCATGTCCTCGTGGGACTCAGGCGCAGCACCGGATACGGTGACCGCCGTTGAGGGTGATCATGTCGTGGATCGGCGACCGCAGATCGACGGGTGCGCCGGCGGGGTGGCCTAGAAGCTCGGCATACGCACGGTGAAGGTTCGCTACGATGCGCTCGCAGTCGCTCAGCGCAGCGAACTCGCCCAGATTGAGGTCTTGTGCCAGCTGCAACGGTGTCAGCCCGGCAGCGATCCCGGCATGGGCGGCCTGCTCGACGAACGCCAGGTAGTTATCGACAACATCGATGGTGCCGGCGCCACCCGCGTCACCGTGTCCGGGGATGATGGTGCGGGCTCCAAGCTGGCGAATCTGCTGCAGCACGGCCCGCCAGCCTGCCACTGAGCCCATCAGGGCAAACGGCGTTGCGCCATTGACGACCAGGTCACCGGTAAACACGACGGAGTGCTCGGGCAGCCAGACCAGCACATCGTCGGTGGTATGCGCGGGGCATCCCACGTAGCGCAGCTCCACCCGGGTATCGCCGGCATACAGCGTGAGCGCCTCGTCAAAGGTGACATCCGGCGGCCGCAGCCGCAGCTGTCCCCAGTTGACACCCTCGAAAGCTTGCTCGTAGCACCGGATGCCCGTGTCGATCATCACTTTCCGGGTATTGCAGTGCCCGATGATCGTGGCCGCACCCGTGAGGTAGTTGCCATTGGTGTGATCACCATGATGGTGGGTGTTGACCACAGTGCTCACCACCGTTCCGGTCATCTGCCTGGCCTTGTCGAGCAGGCGCCGAGTGCGCTGCTCGGTGGCGCAGGTGTCGATGAGCACGGTGTGATCACCCGCAGCCAGAAAGCCGGAGTTGTTGATCCACCATGAACCGTCAGGCTGAATGTAGGCGAATACCCCCGTGGCCAGCTCCTCAACCCTGGCGGCGACAGGCGAACCGTCATCCCGGTGGCAAGTCTTCATCGGGTAATCGTGCCCCTTCGGCTGGACGGATTGCCGCGGAATTGGCAGGGGCGCGCGGACCCGTCCGCGCACCCGGTTGCCGCTCTTCGACGGGCCGGTGCTGGCGTCCTTCGCCACGAAGCCGCAGCATCGCCTGTTTCTGGCCGAGCTGCTGGCTTCCTATGCCCGGCTGGCCCCGGGAAGGGTGTGGCAGCGCGGCGAGCACGGCTGGCAACGGCAGCGGTGGGACGAGCTGGACCTGCCTTGCCTGGCTGCTTTGCGGCAGGTCTTGCCGGTGGACGAGCAGCCCGGGCTGTGGCGACGCATCGGCGACGGCGCCCTGTTTCTGGCTGGCGTATTTCCCGGCTACGCCGAACGCTCGCTTGGTCTGGTCGAGATCGCCCGGCTGCAGCAGGCTACTGGCTTGCGGCTGTCCACCATCGAAGGACCGGTGGACCCGGAGGGTCCCGGGCGGCGCAAGCGGCTGGCCACGGCGCTGTCGGGACTGCTTGAGGAGCTGGCGCGCCGTGCCTATCAGCGGGTGGGGACCAGCGTGCCGCGCGCTGTCGTAGAGTCACCGCAGTCGGCGCGGCGAGTGCTCGCACTCGTGGCCGATCGGTACCTCTTCCCCCTCATCACCGGTTAACCGCCAGCGCCGGCGGTCTGGTCACTACCGCAGTCTGGATGCAGACTGCGGTGAAACCGGGGCCGAAAACCGCAGTCTGCATCCAGACTGCGGAACTAGGCGGCGGGTGGCGAGCTCATTGATCGAAGAAATGCTCGGCGTATTGCACGCCAAGGTGGTATCCCATGGTGATTGCAAAGACCAGCACCAGCGCCAGCGAGAACCATAGTGCCCAACGAATCGTAACCAGTCCTCTCCACTTCCCGAGTCAGCCTGCCGCCAGACCCGGTCATGGGCGCGAAACCCAGGGCCGCAGGCCAGCTGACCAGTACCCCTCCCTAGTTGGAGATATCGCTCGGGCGCAGGTATACCGTTTCAACGCAGGGATGATGTCCACCACGGTGCGGTGTCTTTCAGACTTAACGAGATTGACGAAGCATGATCAGCTGCCTGTGGATTGGGTGGCCTCAGTCACCATTGGCACGATGAGTTCTAGACCGCTCAGCGCCAGGATTCTCGCGGAGAGGCTGCGCGGAGCCAGCTGGAGCTGCAACGAAGTGTTGTGCTTCGCGGCGTTTTGGATCGCGTCGATGAGTAGCGCAATGCCGGCGCTGCTGAGGTAATCCACCGCACGCAAGTCGAGAGTCACCGGTCCTGGGGACCGGAGCTGGTCCAGTAGCGGCCCACGCACGGTGCCGGCAGAGTCCAGATCTAGTTCGCCGCGCAATTCCAGGCGACGCCCGCCGTCGGGTTGGGAGTGCACCTGCAGCTCGGCGGCCACCAGCGGCGGCGCGGCGCTGTGCTGAGTTGCGTCATTCGGAGCTGGGATGCCCTGCGGCGGGCCGGCTGTCGGGGTGGGCAGGCGGAAACGGACCTGGGTCCCGGCCGGGCTGGGGGTGACCACGACGTCAGCGCCGATTTCACGGATGATCGGCAGGCCACGCCCGCGGTGATAGTTGTTGGGCCGTTCGGTGCGCCACTGGCCGAAGTCGCATACCTCGACGTCAAGCGCGCCACTGCGGCAGCGGGTCACCCGGTAGGTGAACTCGCCGGGCTCGGTGTTGACATAGGCATGCTCGACGGCATTGGCGGTGGCTTCCCCCAAGGTGAGCTGCAAATCTTCGCCGAGCGCGGCCGGCAAGGCACCGGCTTGGACCCAGTCATGCACCGCGCGCCGCACGCTGGACAGCTGGTCCGGCGCGGCGGGCAGCCGCTGGTACAGCGGCGCGGGCAGGTAGCGAGCCGCGATCAGCGCGATGTCATCGGCGGGGCCGGTGGCGGGCAGCGCGCGGGCCAGTAGCTCGTCGATCAACGTCGTGGGAGGCTGGTCACGGAGCTGGGTCGCGGTGGAGGCCAGATTATTCAAGCCTTCGTCGATGACCTGGCCACGGCGCTCGATCAGTCCATCGGTATACAGCAACAGGCACGCACCAGGCTCGATATGGGTGCAGGCCTGCGGGTACGGCGGCCGGCCCTGGATACCGAGTGGACCGCCGGCGCCGTCGATGAGGTAGCAGGCGTTCCGGGAGCCGACCAGCAGTGGCGGTGGATGCCCGGCTCGGCACCAGCACAGCTCGCCGGTCATCAGATCGAGGATCATTACTACCGCGGTAGAAGCCAGCGCTCCGGGAATGCGCGCGGCCATCCGGTCCAGGTGCTCTAGCGCGGCAGCGGCCGAATCTCCGTGCAGCAGCGCGGTGGCCAGCGCGGTGCGCAGCTGCCCCATCACCGCAGCCGCCTCGGCGCCCCGACCGACGACATCGCCGACCACGATCGCGACCCGGTTCGCGTCAAGGGCCAGCACGTCGTACCAGTCACCACCGGCGGCCACGTCAGGGGTACCGGGCAGGTAGCGTGCGGCGAGCGCAAGACGATCGAACTCGGGCAACTGGCCTGGCAGCAGGCTGCGCTGCAATGTCTGGGCAACGTAGGTGCGGTCGGCGAAAAGGCGCGCATTATCGATGGCGGTGCCGGCTCGGGCCGCGAGATCCTCGATCAGCAACGCGTCGTCGGGGTTGAGGGGACGGCCCCGGTCGTTGCCGAGCGAGAATGCCCCGAAGACGCGTCCCCGCGCTTGCAGCGGCACTACCATTCCTGCACCGAATCCCACGCTGCGGAGCAGCTCGAGATGCTCGTCGTCGTGGGCCATGGCGACCAGAACATCGTCGGTGATCTCGGGATAGATCCGTGGACAGCCGGTGCGGATGACATCGGCCACACCGACGGCATCGGTGGAGCGCACCGGAAACCGCTCCAGCAGCTGGCGGGCAAGGTTCACCCGCGCAGGATCACCATGCGCGAGCGCGACTGGCTCGATCTCGCCTGTGTCGCGCGTCAGATAGATGCCGCACCAGTCCGCTAACCGCGGCACGGCAAGGTCCGCGAGCCGGGTGAGAGTGCGCTCGTAGTCCAGCGAGGAGACCAGGATGGCCGACGCCTCGGCGAGAAACGCCACCGCCGCTCGGGATGCTTCGGCGGACGCCCAAGCGTGCTCGCGTTCCTCGAACAGGCATGCGCGGTCCAGCGCGGTGCCGCACCGGCTGGCAAGCACGAAGAAGAAGTCCTCGTCCTGGGCGGAGAACTCGCGGGGCTCGGCGAAACCCACCACGAGACACCCGCTGGGATCCTGGTCAGCCAGTGGCACGACCGCGTATGCCTGGTCGGGAACCAGTGGCGCGCTGGCGAGTATCGGATACCGGCGATCGCGCTCCGCCGGCGAGTCGATGAACACCGCCTGGCCAGTCCGAATCGCTTCGCTCGCCGGCAGATCCGCCGCCACCGGGAACCGGCCCCAATGCTCGGTGACCTCATGGGGATATCCCACGGCGTGCGCGATGACCAGGTTGTCTCCGTCGACCAGGCACAGCGAGCCGGTTTGCCCCCCGATCTCGCGTACCGCCGTGCCGAGCACTACGGCGACGACATCGTCCACCGCCACGGCTCGAGACAGCTCCGCGGTGACGCGTTGCAGGGTGTCGAGGCGGGCCGCCGACGTCTCGGCCTCTAGCCGCGCTGCCCGCTCGGCCGCCAGCAGCCGCGCCCGTTCCGCCTCACCTGCCCGCCGCTCAGTGACGTCGGTGCACACTCCAACCATCCGGTCCCGGGTGCCCGCTGCGTCGCGCACCACGATTCCTTGGGTCTGGATCCACCGCAGCTGTCCGTCTGCACGGCGGATCCGGTAGTGCAACTGGTAGGCGGTGCCGCCTTCGGCCGCCTGGCGGATCGCGGCCAGCACGCCGGGCAGATCCTCCGGGACGATGTCGCGATGGAACGCTTCGATGGTGCCAGGGAAAGTCCCAGGCTCGAACCCATAGATCCGCTCCAGCGTGGGAGAGCAGATCACTTCCCCGGTTGCCGTGTCCCACTCCCAGGTTCCCATCGCGCTCGCCGCAAGCGCGAGGGCGAGGTGTTCGCGGCTGCGGCGAAGGTCGACCTCGTTGCGTTTGCGGTCGATCGCGTTGGCGACGAACCGCGCGATAGCCGATGCGACGCGGATCTCATCCTCGTCGAAGGACCGGGGGGCACCGTAGTAGAGCATGAACTTGCCCAGCAGGCGACCACCGTGCACGAGTGGGATGAACGCCAGTGCGGCGATGCGCTCGGCGTCGAACACGGAAGCAAACGGGGCAAGCTCCGGATCGAGTGCAACGTCCGGCACGAGGACGGGTTCAGGATCCGCCGCATCAGGTGACCAAGGGCTATGCCCTTCGACCGCATTGCGGTAGGTGTCAGACAGTCCACGCCAGGCCCCGAACCGCATCACCCCCTGGCCGTCCATCACCAGAATGGACGAGCGCTGCACGCCGATGGCGCGCTCCAGTGCCGTCAGTGCAGCGTCGTAAACGCTTTCGACTGACTCGGCATCCCAGGCAACCTGGCAGATATCAAGTACGGCCCGAGCTAAGGCGATCTCGCGCTGCTCGCCGGTGTTCGCGATCTGATCCACCGTCACCGCCCACCGGCTCGCAGAGGAATAGGACCCGCCAGCAATCACCCTACAAGGACGTAAACCCCGAGCACGGCGATCGGCGAGCGGCCGCGCGAGCTGCCCCCGGCCACGGAGGTCAGCCGGATTTGCCAGGAGTTGTGGAGGTGTGCGCGCGCCGGGCACCTATCGTCAGCATGGCACCAGCCACGACGGCACCGACCAGCGCACCGATGCCGGTGGCAATCGGCGGCCGCGGGCTGACCGGGTCCGGCAGTGAGTACGGCGGTGTCAGCACCTGGGCGGGTGGGCCCGCCTGACCTGTGAGGGTGATTTCGTCGATCCGGGCCTGGAGCGCCTTCTCCCGGTCCAGTGACGCGGCGAGCTGGGCCCGGGCATCGTCGAGCGAGGCCTGGGTGGCAGTTCCGGCCAGGACAGCTGAGACGAGTTGCGGGATCCGGGTTTGAAGCTGGGCGGTGTTCTGGCGAGTCTCGGCAAGCTGGGTAGTCAGGTTGCGGGCGACGCCGCTGGGTTGACCGGCCACTGCCAGATAAGCATTCATGACAGCCTGCAGCGTCTGCAGTGCGGCCGGTTGGGTGGAGGCGTGCACTTCGACCTGGATGACGTTGCTGTTCTCCAGGATGGATGCGGTGACATCCTTGTCGAGGTCTTCGTACCAGCGGCCTTGTTTCTGCGCGATCGGGCCGAGCACGGCTCGGCTTTTGAGTAACACCAGCTGGGTCGATAGCTGGCGGTCCTGCTGGAGCGGATCACCGCCTTGCTGGGGTTGGCTGGCGGAATACAGAATCTCTGCGCGGGCGCCGTAGGTCTTCGGCAACACGAGCGCCCCGGCCAGCCCCGCTGCAGCACCGAGCAGGATGATCGTCAGCGTCAGCATGATCAGGCGCGGAGTCAGCCATCCACCTCGGTCCTCGCCGGGGAGCGGGTGGATGTGACTCACTGAACGCTGCGGCGGCACTCCATCACGCCGCACAGCCCGCTGCTGTCTCTCTTCGTAAACCATGTCCGTCCGACTGGTCACCCCCACTGCCGCGCCGGACATACCAGCGTGCCTTACCGGGCTTGCCGGAGAATGTACGGAAAGCTGTGTGTCGTTAGCGTAGCCCGCTACTGGGCGCGGTGGGTCTCCTGCTGATCACGATCACCCGCCGGCAGCGCCGGCCCTGCCGGCAATCAGACCACGCCGGCCGCATGGCCTGGGCCGCAGTCACGGCACAGCTGCCGGCCAGCCCACATAGATATTGACCATTACGTTCCCTGTATGGCCTTTGATGTTGCCCGCGCTCGGCGTGAAACACCCGGAACAGCCCGGGTAGCGCATCTGAACAACGCTGGGGCGGCGTTGCCACCGTCACCAGTGACCGAAACGGTGATCGCGCACCTGCGCCTGGAAGCCGCAATCGGCGGTTACGAAGCCGCCGCAGCGGCCGCCGCGCAGGTCGAGGCGACGTACCGCGCGATAGCCAGATTGATCGGTTGCCGGGCGGACGAAATCGCAGTCACCGAGAACGCGACCCGGGCCTGGGATATGGCCTTCTACGCCATACCGTTCCAGCCCGGCGATCGCATCCTCACCGGCCACGCTGAGTACGCCAGCAACGTTATCGCCTTCCTGCAGGTCGCGCGCCGCACCGGCGCTGTCGTCGAGGTCGTCGACGACGATGAGCACGGCCAGCTGTGCGTCTCCGACCTGCGGCGGCGGCTGGAAGGCCAGGGCGGCCGGGACACCCGAGGCGGTGACGTGAAGCTCATCGCCATCACCCACGTACCAACGCAGGGTGGGTTGGTGAACCCCGCCGAGGAGGTCGGCGCCCTCGCCCGCGAAGCTGGGGTGCTGTTCCTCCTCGACGCCTGCCAGTCGGTCGGCCAGCTGCACCTCGACGTCCAGCGCATCGGATGCGACTTCCTGTCCGCCACCGGGCGTAAATATCTGCGCGGACCCCGCGGCACCGGCTTCCTGTACGCGCGGAGCTCCGTTCTCGACCGTGTCGAGCCACCGTTTCTCGACCTGCACGCCGCCACCTGGACCGCTCCGGAGCACTATGAGATGCAGCCTGGCTCGCGCCGGTTCGAAAGCTGGGAGACCAATTACGCTGCCAAGATCGGGCTGGGAGTAGCCGCCGACTATGCCTTGTCCTGGGGAGTCGACGCGATCGAAGCCCGGATCACTGCTCTGGCCGAAGGCTTACGCGACCGGCTGCGTGCTGTCGATGGTGTGCGGGTTCATGACCAGGGCCGGCGTCGCTGCGGCATCGTCACGTTCACCGTCGACGGGCTGCCCGCCCGCGAAGTGCAGCGCCGCCTCGCCGCGGCGGGGATCAATACCAGCGTCTCGTACGCCAGCTCCGCACGCTTCGACCTACCCCGCCGAGGCCTGCCTGAACTGGTACGCGCCTCGGTCCACTACTACAACACCGAGGACGAACTCGATCGTCTGACCAACGCACTCCCGGCTTACCGGTGAGCTCCGGCCACCCCGCAGTCTGGATGCAGACTGCGGCGAAACCGGGCCTGAAAACACCAGTCTGCATCCAGATTGCTGCCATAACGGTGAGCTGCGGCGGGTCTGGCTAGGGGAAACCGCCCGCGCCAACGCTGTCGGGCGCCTGGGACAACCACTCGAGGAGCTGTTCAAGGGCCACCGGCACGGTGAAACCAGTAGGTCCAACGCCGACGCACGACCAGCGACCGTCGCTGACCACAGGAACGCCAGCTTTGGCCATGCTCTCGACGAGGTCGCCTGCGAGGTAGCTGTGGCGCGCGTTCCAGACCCGTTGCCGGTCGGTTTGATCGAGGGTTTCCCACCACTGATGGGCGAGTTGCAGGGGAGTACTCATCGCGGAACCACCTTCTGGGTAGTCGTTGTTGAGGTCGCCGATTCGCTACCGGCAAGGAGCGCAAGCGGCAACAAGCCGCTTGAGGACGGCCGTCCAAGCGGGCAGGCGCCAGCTTGCCGCGCAGTGCATACAGGCCACACGAGCAAAGCCGGGTTTTGTGAGCGTCGTTGCCCGGGGCCGAATCAGCCGGAGTCTAGGCGTTGCCTGCCGGGGTACTACCGGCAGGCCGGATGGTCGTCGACGACGGCGGCGGCATCGACGAGTTGTTGGGTGATTTGACGCTGAGTGGCGACAAGCTCGTTGACGATCTGCCGCTGAGCCACGAGCAACTTCTCGAAAGGATCGTGCGCAAGGGAGCACATCGTCGCCCCCACCGCTGGGTCCGGTGCGGTGGTGCCGAATTTGCGGGCCAGGTCGGCCCACACCTGCAGCGACCTGAGCGAAGTATCTTGCCCCATGCGCACGAGCTGGGCCATCGAATCTTGCGCTCGCTGGGCGGTCGGGTCCGCAGCGACGCGGGTCTGCCCACTGATGTCGTCGTGGGCGTCGATGCCCCATCGGTTGCTGGTGATCTGAGTGGACATGCTGTTTGCTCCCGGGTTCTCGGGGTGCTGGGTATGCCGTCCACCTACCACCGTGCCCACCGTCGGTGTGGTACGCAACCACCATCACGATAAATCGAGGTAACGACTTGATCCACTTAATGCTGCGCTAATAATGCGCAATCATCGCGGCATTTGAGCTTTACACCGGGCGGTGACAAGCCATGCTGCTGATCCGTATGCCACTCCTCGAGCGGTGTGGTGGGTCTGGATGCTGGTCTGCAGCGCCTCCAGAGCGCGGGCGCGGCGACGATCATCGAGTCCCTCCAGCATCCATCCGGCCAGGCCGATCATGAACTGAAAGGCGTGCTGCGGGTCGCGGCCGAAGTACATCGGCTCGGTACAGCCAACGAAACTCGGGGTGCTGAATCCGGCTTCAGTCAGCACGGCCTGCACCCTGGCCGGGTCTGCCATGGAGAACGGCCCCGGCGAGTCGGGCGAGGGAAGCGGGAGGTCACGCCCGGCAGCCAGCGCACTGGTGATGGCAACGATGTACTCGTTGCGGTCAAACGGTTGCCACACGAGCAGGACCAGGCGCCCATCCGGGCACATCGCCCGAGCAATGTTGGTGAAGGCAGCTACCGGATCGCCGAAGAACATGGCCCCGGTCCGGCTGATGGCGACATCGAAAGCCTGCTCAGGGAATGGGTAGATCTGGGCATCCGCCTGGACGAATCGCGCGTTGGGTATTCCCTCACGCTCGGCCGCCCGGCGAGCCGCGTCGATCATCTGAGCAGACAGATCGATTCCCAGGGCTGAGCCAGGCGCAGCGCTGCGGGCAGCGTCGAGGGTGGTCCGACCACTGCCACAGCCGATATCGAGCACCTGTTCGCCAGCATTGATGGCGGCAGCGGCGAACAAGTGACGGTCGTACCCGGCGACTGCGAACTCGAACTGCTCGGCATGCGAAGCCCAGTACGCACCCTGATCACCATCCCAGGCCGTCAGCTGTTGAGCATTCGACGGATCGACCGGTACGGACTGCGGCTGCACCATCGCGAACCCCTACTCGTATAGTCCCTTTGGGATTATAATCGCTCCCAAGGGGATGAAAATGTCAAGAGCTTCCGCGCTCACCACGACCTCCTACGCGATCCTCGGCCTGCTCGCCGTGAAGTCGTGGAGCACCTACGAGCTGACCCGGCAGATGGACCGCAGCCTGGGCCGGATGTGGCCGCGCGCGCAGAGCAAGCTGTACGAGGAACCCAAGAAGCTGGTGGAATACGGCCTGGCCGAGGCATCGGCAGAACGGGTGGGCAGACGGCCACGCACGACATACTCGATCACCCCGATCGGGCGGCGCGCTCTCGCCGCGTGGTTGCAGGAACCAGGCGAGGGCCCAGTCCTGGAGTTCGAGCAGCTGCTCAAGATTTTCTTCGCCGAGTGCGGCACCAAGGCAGACGCCCTATCGACGCTGGCCGCCACGCGTGCCTGGGCCAAGCAACGCAACGAGGGCAACCTGGCCGCGGCGCGCACCTACCTTGCGGGCGAGGGCCCCTTCCAGCACCGACTCGCCCAACACATGCTTGCCGGCGCCTTCTTGACGGACTTTTACGCCATGGTGGCGCGGTGGGCTGAGTGGGCAACCACCATGGTCAACCAGTGGCCCGACGACCCGGGCCAGGCCACGCCCGACCGCGCAGCCATCGAAGAGATCGTGCGCCGCGCTACCTGGTGACATGGTGCCGTTGTCCATGCACGATTCCTGCCTTCGACGATGAAAACTTGTCGCCATAAAACGTCGCTGGTCAGGGGCCGTCCGGGACGGGAGCGAGCCAGACGTGGATCATGGGCTGGGTGACCCGGTGGACCGATCCGGGAGCGCACGCACCTTGGCGCGTTGCTCCGACCACCGCGCCGCGGCCTGAGAAAAGCACAGGTTGGTGTGGCAGTGCCACTGGGTCAGACAGCCGCCGGGCATGGGAGGAACGGCGTCGACCTGGTCGATGCCCATGGTGTACATCGCTGCCACCAGCACCGCACCGCCGGGGGTATTGGCGTAGACCAAGGACTCGATCCGCTGGGGGCGCAAAGTTTGCAGTAGGGCGTACCAGAGGATCAGCCCCTGGCAGTTGACCGTCGTCAGGAGAAGTGGGTGGTTGGTCGGCCCAGTGGCTGGCCGTCGAGGACAATGTCGACTTTCTCGTTGTAGAAGGCCACCAAACCGGCGATGGGAGCCAGTGGCCGGGTCGGGAAGTCGTAGCACCAAGCCAGATCCGGGTACACCGTCTCGCCGATCCGTACCGACCAGTAAGCGCTGGTGGTGCCCTTGTAAGGACATTCGGTGACGGTGCCGCTCGGGATCAGATGCGCAAAGTTGACCTCGGTGCGGTTGAGGTAGTAGCGGGTAGGTAACCCGGTCTCGACAACCATGACCGGCGAGGATGACTCAGCCAACACAACCCCCTCGAGTTCGATGCGTAGCCTGCGCGTGGACCGCAGGGCGTCCACCCGGGCGTAGGGATTGCGGGGATGGACGAAGACGCGCTCGTCCTCTTCGAACCAGGCGTCAAGCGCGGCCCACTCAAACCGCACCGTGCCGCTGAGCCCGTCCACTGACGAGTCGGTCAGCAGCCGGGCGGCGTGCGGGCGATGCACGTCTTTGACCCGTAAGCCGTAGACCTCGACCGGGCCGCGGCTGCTGTGGTGAGAACCCTCGAGGATCAGCAGGTCTCGGCGCACATCTGCGATGGGTATGTAGTACTGCGGGTAATACGGCCACTCCCAGACATACCACGCTGCGGTGGTATCGAAGACTACTTCGTTGCTCAGAAAGGCACGGATACGGCGAGGTACCGGTTCAACAGAATTCACTGGAGTGATCATTTTCGGGTAGTCACTCACTTGGTTGCTCCTTTACGCGATGGTTTGCACCTCCGACGCCAGCCAATCCGACAGCACTGGCCCGGATGCCTCGCACACCGGCTCCAGGGCAGTCAGGGTGGGGTACCCGGCGGCGAGCAGCGCCCGGTCGGTGCCGTCTTCCAGGGGGGCGGCCACCTGTATCTGAGCAAGGTGCAGGTGCCCGTCGTCAACCCGATCGACCCTGGTCTGCACGGTGCCGAACGCCGCGAGTGTGGCCAGGCGCAACTCACGTAGCGCCTCCACCGGCCGATCGGGAACGTTGAGCGACAGCACCGTGCCTTCCGGAGCACCGATCAAGATCTCCACGACCTTGGGCAACAGGTGCGCGGCGGTATCCCAGTGTGGTGGCTGCGCCGGATACAGGCCAACGTCGAGAGAAACCGCCAGCCCCCGCACCCCGTTCACCGCGGCCGTCAGCGCCGCACCCACGGTGCCAGAATGCAGGACCGCCCGGCCCACGTTAGCTCCGTGATTGATCCCGGACAGCACTAGCTGGGGTGCCGGGTCGAGCCACCCACGGACCGCGGCACGCACGATGTAACCGGGCTGGGCCTGCACCGCGTACGCCTCCACGCCCGGGAGATCGGGCAGCTGCCGGCGGTCGATCAGCGGCCGGCCCTCCCGGGTGGTGGCGATGATCCCAGCGCTGGAGCCGCTGGTCTCCTGCGCCGGCGCGGCCACCACGACGTCAAGTCCGGCCCGCGCAGCTGCGGCCGCCAGGATCGTCACGCCTGGCGAATCGATGCCGTCGTCGTTGGTCACCAAAGCGCTGCATCGCGGTGTCAACTCCGAGCTCCCGTCCTGCCTGCCGCGTCATTCGACCCGCTGTGCTGGTGCTGCACCGGCCGACCAACCGCCGCTTCCCAGGCCGCTGCGCACCACGTTAAGCACACCACACGCGGTTCCCCCTCCGCTGGGCAGTCCGTTACGACATGGTGGCCTTGACCGCGTGGGTGACGACATCGGCCAGCTGACCGCTTTGCCGGTAGATCCGGCGTTGCGTGGCCGCCCCAGTGCCACGGTCGAGCACGGCGGCGAGCAGATCCTTGACGCTGTCGAGCTCGCCGTGCTCAGCCAGCACCGGCGCAACGTGATCAAGTAGCGCGCGGATTACCTGCGGGGCCGGCGCCGGCCGACCATCGGCATCGAGCAGATCGTCCTCGAGCCCAGACCTGCCGGCTCGCCAGCCTGAGAGTCGGAGCAGCTCCACCCGGATCGGCGCGGGTGGCTCCCCGGCCCGCCATGACCGGGCCGCTGTTTCCACGAGCGCCCGGGTCAGCGCGGCCAGCAACACCGCATCGTCGGCAAGCAGGCACACGTCGGCTACACGGACCTCGACCGTGGGATTCTCCAATGAGAGGCGGGCATCGAAGTACACCATTCCCGGATCGAGCAGCGTCTTCGTCGCGACCATGGCCTGGATGGTGGCATGGTAGGTCTCCGGGGTGCCGAACAGCTCAGTCGGCCCCGCGGATGGCCAGCGGCCCCAGACCTGTGACCGGAAGCTGGCGTACCCGCTGTCTTGCCCCTGCCAGAACGGCGAGTTGCTACTGAGCGCCCGCAGGCAGGGCAGCCATCCGCGGATACGGTCGAGCACCGCCACTGCCTCGGCATCTGACTCGACCTCCACATGCACATGGCAGCCGCAGGTGAGTTGTTGCTCCGCGGTGAGCCCGAACTCGTCGACCATCCGCTGGTAACGGGTCGTGGATGTGATCGACGGGTGCACCGGCAGCGGTGAGGTGGCCAGTGCAGCGATGGCGGCATTGCGGCTGGAGGCGGCCTCAGCCGCCGTACGCCGCCACCGCCGCACTTCACGCCTGAGGTCCTCCAGGGACGTGCAGGGCTGGGTGTTGGTCTCGATTTGCTGGCGCGTCAGCTCCGAGGTGAGAGCAACCTCGTCACACGCCGGAACGCGCCGGAGCACGGCGGCGGACAGGGCCAATGCTTGACCGCTGTCCGAGTCGACCAGTAGCAGTTCCTCTTCCACTCCCACCTTGCGCACGTCCATCTGCTCTGGCGCTCAGCCGGCTCAGGGTCGTACACCGACGCCGGTACGGATTTCGTGCCCGCGACCGCCGGGCATCCTGGGCGTCAACGGCGGTGTCGACATGCCGGCACCGTCACGCAGGCCTCCCAGGAACTCCTCCAGAGCTTCCCGCGCGCTGCGCCGGGGCGACCAGCCCAGCTCGGTCCGGGCCCGGCTGGTGTCCATGATGGGCAATCGGAGGAAGGCGTCGAGCAGGTAGGGCGAAGCGGGAACAAGATGCAGTTGCCAGGCCAGCCACACCGCGGCGCGTACCGGCCAGCGTGGCAGCGCCACCGTCCGGGCACCGAAGATGTCCGCCAGCAGGCTGGCATCAACCACTGGATCGGCGGCGATGTTGAATGCGCCTTGCACGTCGCGCAGTGCTGCCAACCTGTATGCCTCGGCGATATCAGCGGTGTGCACGGCTTGAAAGCGCAAGCCGGGTAGGTCGGGAATGATCGGTACCAGCCCGGGCCGTACCAGCTGGTTGGGCACTAACGGTCCCATGAACAGGCGCCGTTGCTCGCTGGCCGACTCGCGTTTGAAGATGAAGCCAGGGCGCAGCCGCACCACCCGGATATCGGGGTGGCCACGCTCGAATGCATCCAGGCTTCGTTCCACGTAGGCCTTCTCCCGGGTATAGCTCGCCGTGGGCCAGCCATCGGTCGGCCAGTCTTCGGCAACCGCGGTGTCCTTGGGACCCGGTGAGTAAGCGCCGACCGAGGACGCGTACACCAGCGCCGGCACCCCGGCCTGCGCCGTGGCCTCGAACACCCGCAGCGAACCTCCGACGTTGGCCCGCCAGGTGATCAGCGGGCTGTGCGAAGGCTGGATGAGCCATGCCAGGTGGATAACCGCATCCGCGCCGCGGAACAGGCCAACCAAGTCGTCGCGTGTGATGTCGGCTTGGGCCCATTCGGTCCGGGGTACCGACCACTGCGGCAACCGCCGAGCCACCCCCAGAATCGATGCCACCCTCGAATCCTCGGCCAGCGCGGCCACCACGCTGGTGCCGACATTGCCGGTCGCACCCACCACGACGACCCGGGCACCGTTTGCCGGTATTTCGCTCATGCCGTATAGCTACCCACCCGAGCAGGACAGAAACCCGCGGCGCGGCCAGGTCACGCAGTCTTGAGCTCGGCCTGCACCGCTGCTTCATGCTCGTCGGTGGCCATGGCGGCGGCAACCCGGTGGCTGGGCAGGCTGAACTGAACAGCAACGTAGAAGATCACGAGACTGAACGCGGCAACGACACCGAGGTCAATCCACTCCGGAATGAGCCGCCTTCCACCGTATTGACCGAGGTAAGAGATCAGCGCAAGGCCGGCGAACCACGGAACGATCCAGACCAGCGACCGCGGGTCCAGCGGCGGCCGCTCGAGCGGGTGGCCTAGTGCATAGGCGATCGCAAACAGCACGTAGCCGGCGACGATGGCCAGCATCAACTTTTCCACCGTGGCCCACGACGTCCAATAAATGATCTCGTTTGCCGCGATGAAAGCCAGCGGCGCCAGGAGGGCAGCGGCGGGCAGCCGGTAGGGGCGGCTACGGTTGGGGTCAGCCTTGCGCAAGGCCAACAAGGTGATCGGCGCGAAGCCGTACATGATCACTGTTGCCGAGGTGACCAGCCCGACCAGGCTCTGCCAGCTGGGGAAAGGCAGGAAGCAGATCAGCCCGACCACAAATGACAGGATGATCGCGGTGTAGGGGACGCCGCGGCTGCTGATCCGGGTGACGGTCTTGGGCACGTAACCGGAGTGGCCCAGCGCGTAGGCCAACCGCGCAGAGGTGCCCACGTAGATCAGGCCGGTACCTGCTGGGGAGATGAACGCATCGATGTAGAGGATGGCCGCCAACCAGGCCAGACCTAGGCTGGTGGCGATCGTCGCGTAAGGCCCGAAGTCACCCTTGCCCACCGGGTTGGCCCAGCCGTGCACGAGGTTGCCGGGGTCCAGTGCCCCGATAAAAGCGATCTCCAGCGCCACGTACAGGATCGTGCCCATGATCACGGCACCGATCACCGCGCGAGGAACGTTGCGTTGCGGATCACGTGCCTCGCCGGCCATCTGCGCCGCCTGCTCGAAGCCCTGTAGCGCGAACACCACACCGAGCGGCAAAGCGGCGAGCACCCCGTGCGCCCCGTAGGGAGCGAAGCCGCCACCCGCGGTGAAGTTGGAGACATGGAATGACACGGCGATCAGGACGCCGACGGTGACGACCGGCACCGCCACTTTCCAGAGCACCGCGATCCGGTTGCTCTCCGCAAGCCAGCGCACGCCGAGGACGTTGATGATGGAGAAGAGCAACATCAACGCAAGTGCCACGCCCAATCCCGTGGTGGTCAGCGCACCCGCCTCGTTGATCAATCCGTGCCACTTGTGGTCCAGGTAGCTCAGCGCAGCCTCAACCTCGATCGGTGCGATCGTGACCGCTTGCAGCCAGGCCACCCATCCGGCCGTGAACCCACCCAGCGACCCGAACGCCAAACGCGGCCAACGTGCGGTACCGCCAGCGAGGGGGTAGGCCGCACCAAGCTCGGAGTGCACCAATGCCAGCAACACGATGATCACGCCAGCGAGCAGCCAAGACACGAGCGAGGCCCCACCAGCCGACGTCGCCGCCGTCAATGCACCCAGCAGCCAACCCGACCCGATGATCGATCCCAACGAGACGAACATCAGCGCCATCAAGCCCACGTCGCGCCGAAACCCGGGCCGGGCTCCGGATACTTCGCTGCGCTCGGACACCCGCGCCATGATCACATTTCCCTTCGGCGGCAAGGCTGATTCGCAGCAGTATCCTCTGGATGGCTGGAATCCGGGAGGGCCACGCGGAGCCACCCTCGGCATCCCGGCATCCGAGTATGTTCACTCCTGTATCGCGTGAGCGAGCAGTGCGGGGCTGACCAGGGAGGCGGCGATGGGCGAGTTCAGCCCGTGGCATCTGTTGATCGTGGTGGCGGTCTTCATCCTGTTGTTCGGAGCCAACAAGCTGCCACAGATGGCCCGATCCGTGGGCCAGTCGATGCGGATCTTCAAAGCCGAGACCCGCGCGCTGTCCGGCGAGAAGGACCCTGGGCAACTGCCATCGACGGCGGGCGGTCAGTCGCCCTCTGCGGAGACTCCGCAGGCACACCACCAGGACAAACCGCCAGCCGGCTGAACCTATGCCGGTGAGAACCTCCGGGAGATGCTAATTCTCCTGGGGTAGGTCGAAGATGTAACCGACCCCGCGAACAGTCCGGATCCGGGTAGGCCTGTCCACATCATCTTCGATCTTGGTGCGCAGCCGGCGGATGTGCACTTCCAGGTAGTTCCGGACGTCCGCCCGATCTGGGCCCCACGCGTTGTCCAGCAATTCTCGCCGGGAGACCACGCGGCCGGCGTTGTCCATCAGCTGCCGCAGGATCACGAACTCCTTGTGCGGCAGGTGCACGGGCGTTCCTCGCACAAGTAGGCGGTGGCCGTCGAGCTGGAGCTCCACATCCCCTATCTTCAAGATCCTCAACCGGCCGAGAGTCTGAGGATCGACTGGCAAGTAGCGGCTTGCCTCCGGTGTGTTCGTCGTCCCCCAGCTCTCGGATGATGACATCAGCCAAACCGTCCTGAAATATAGTCCTCGGTGGCTTTTTCCGTTGGATTGGAAAAAATTTTCTCCGTATTGTCCAGCTCGATGAGCCTTCCGGGTTGACCCGCGGCCTTCAAGTTAAAGAACCCGGTCTGGTCAGACACCCGCGCAGCCTGTTGCATGTTGTGCGTAACGATGACGATCGTATAATCCTTCTTCAGCTCCCCCATGAGCTCCTCGATCGCCAGCGTGGAGATTGGGTCCAACGCCGAGCAGGGTTCATCCATGAGCAGAATCTCTGGTTGCACCGCGATGGCCCGCGCTATACACAACCGTTGCTGCTGGCCGCCCGACAGGCTGCCACCCGGTCGGCCGAGCCGGTCTTTAACCTCGTTCCACAGGTTCGCACCACGTAACGATCGTTCGGTCACCTCCTCCAGATGTGACTTATTTCGTACCCCTTGCAGTTTGAGGCCGGCCACAACGTTGTCCCGGATGGACATGGTAGGAAAAGGATTTGGCCGCTGAAACACCATTCCCACGGCACGGCGCACCTCTACCGGATCCACCGCTGGCCGGTAGATATCCTCACCATCGAGCTCGACCCGGCCTTCAACCCGGGCCCCTGGAATCACCTCATGCATCCGATTCATTGTGCGCAGCACCGTGGATTTTCCGCAACCCGATGGACCGATGAACGCGGTCACCGCCCTTGGTGGTACCGACAGGTTCACGTCCTGAACTGCGTGAAACTTACCGTAATAGATGTCAACGTTTTTCATCTGAATACTTTTCGCCATGGCAGCTCCAACATCGCCGGCTAGCTACGGACACCCGCGAAACGCGCGATCACTCGGGCCATGATGTTGAGTACCAAGACGATCAGAATCAGCACCAATGCCGCCGCCCAGGCTCGGTTGATCGCCGTCTCGTTCGGTAAGCCCGCTTCACCGAAAACGAACAATGGTAGCGACGCCTGCGCTCCGGAGAAAGGGTTGAAGTTCAGGGCCGGGTTACCGAACACGGTCAGCAGCAGCGGCGCGGTCTCTCCGGTGACTCGCGCAATGGCGAGCATCACTCCCGTCACAATTCCGGCCAGGGCCGTGGGCAAGACGATGCGCACCACGGTGACCCATTTCGGTATACCCAGTGCATAGCTGCCCTCCCGGAGGCTGTCGGGTACTATCTTGAGCATCTCCTCTGCTGAACGAACGACGGTAGGCAACATGAGAATCGCCAACGCCAACGAACCGGCAAAGCCAGAAAAACTTTGGCCCAACGCCAGGATCCACAGCGCGAAGATGAACAGCCCGGCTACGATCGATGGAAGACCGGTCATCACATCGACGAAGAAGCTGACGATCCGACCCAGGCGACCGGTGCTGTATTCCACAAGATAGATCGCCACGAGGAGGCCGAACGGAACAGCCAGCAAAGTAGCCAAACCCACCTGCTCGAGCGTGCCGATAATGGCGTGATAGATGCCGCCATACGGATCTTGCTCGGCAACGCCGCGCATAGTGTGCGTCAAAAACGATAGGTCGAGTACCGCCGAGCCCTTGATGACCGTGAATCCCAGTACGGCAACCAGAGGCAGGACAGCGGCGCAAGCGCACACCACCACGACGCTGGTCACCAGCCGGTTCATCGCGGCCCGCCGGCCTTCGACAACGTTCGAGATGACAGTCTGCGCCACGACATAAAGTACCGCTGCGACAAGCACGAAGCCGACCAGACCGTGCAACGGTGTCGCAATGAAGAGCGCAAACGTCACGGCAATCGCTCCAGCGGCGATGGCAGCCAGAAAACGACGGGACAGCTGTGCCCGGATCAGGCGCGAATTACCAGCTTTGACTTCGACCGCCTGTGCCATCAGGCACCTTCTCGTTCGCCGCGCCGCACGATTGCGCGGGCGCCGAAGTTCACGATCAAGGTGATGACGAACAGCACCAAGCCCGACGCGATCAGTGCCCCTCGACCAATGCCACCAGCCTCCCCATACCGGTTGGCGATGTTGGCTGCGATGGTGTTGCCCCCGGGTTGGAGGATATGGAGCGAGATCTCGTAATTTGCCGAGAGGACCAACGCGACAGCGATCGTCTCTCCGATCGCTCGGCCAAAGCCGAGCACGGTGGCGCTGACGACGCCAGACCGGCCATAAGGCAGGATCGCCGTGCGCACCATCTCCCATTTGGTCGCGCCGATCGCCCAGGCCGCCTCAATATGATCACGTGGCGTCTGCACGAAGATTTCCCGGGAGATCGCAGCGATAATAGGAATAATCATCACCGCGAGCACCACGGAGGCGGCAAAGACCGACTTTCCGTATGTGCCATTGGTTTCAAATAGTGGGATGAATCCGAAATACGTGCTGAGGAACTTCGAGGGCCCTATGATGCTGGGTACGAGATAGATCAATCCCCACAATCCGAACACAACACTGGGCACGGCCGCCAGCAAGTCCACCACGTACGCAAGTGGCCCGGCCAGCCACCGGGGCGCGTAATGACTGATTGCCAGCGCTACTCCTACTGCTACTGGTACGCTCATCACGAGGGCCAGCAGCGACGTCAGCAGACTGCCAAAAGCCAGAGCGGCGATTCCGAAAGATGACGGAGTGCTGTCTGGCGCCCAGTTCAGCGTGGTGAGGAAGTTAGTGGTATCTGCTTTAAGCGCGGGGATAGCCTGAAGTATCAAAAAGACCGCGATAGCCGCCATGATGACGAGCAGCACCACACCAGAACCCTGGACTAGCATGCGAAAGATTGCGTCCGCCCGGCGGCGAGGCCGGCCGCGCATATCTTTTGATTGGGCTCCGTTCGTCTTCGGCGGCTGGCCCGCAGGTGACGGAACCGCCTCGGACGAGCGCGTCATCGATATCTTCGCGCTTTCCGGTTCGTCCATCCCGCATCCCTATTTCTAGCATTCTAGCCCAGTGAATTCACGGCCTGCTGCACCTGCTGCCGCAGATTATCCGGCAACGATATGTATCCCTGAGCGGGAAGTTCCTGCTGCCCTGCCGGGCTGGCTGCATATCCCAAGAAGTTCTTCAGCAACGGGATCTTGTCCGCAGGGTTGCCCTTCGAGCACACGATCTCGTAGGTGACGAGCAGGTTCGGGTACGCAGACGCATCGGTAGTGGCGTAATCGAAGTCCAGCTTCAAGTCGCTTCCCGTACCGGCCACCTTGGCGTAGGACAGGAATTTAACCGCGTTATCCTGGGTGAGCGAGACGAACTTTCCTTCGGCGTTACCGACGGCGGCGTAGGGTATCTGGCTCTGCGTCGCGAATGATAGTTCAAAATAGCCGATACCACCCGCAGTGGATTTTACTCCCTGGGCGACGCCCTGGCTTCCCTTGGCTCCTTGACCACCCGGCGCGGTCCAGTTCTTGTCGGCCCCGAACGTCCAGTCCGCCTTGGCGTCATGCGCAAGATAGTTGGTGAAGTTGTACGTCGTTCCTGAGCCATCGGAGCGGTGGAAAGTTTGAATGCCTAGCGCTGGCAGCGCAACACCAGGGTTGTCCTGCGCAATCGCACCATCGTTCCATTTAGTGATCTTGCCAGTGAAAATCTTGGCCAGGTTGCTGGCGGACAGATTGAGTGGCTTCGTGACCCCCGGCACGTTGTAACCGACGGCGATCGGTCCACCCACCATCGGGATATTGATGGCGGGACCGGCCTTGCAGCGCGCGTCAGCGCCTTGCTGCTCAGCACCCGCGGCCAACGGGAAATCCGAACCGGCAAAGTCAACCTTGCCGTCAGTGAACTGTTGCACTCCCTGTCCCGAGCCACCGCCGCCGTAATTGATGTTTGCGCCCGAACACTTGTTGAGGTAATCCTTGATCCACTGCGCCATCGCATTTTGCTGCGCGGTCGATCCAGCAGCCGTAAGTGATCCCGAACTACAGGTGATACCGGCGCCACCGGGATTGGTTGATGAGCTTGGGCTGCCGCCGGTATCTGAGCCACATGCGGTCAGAAGCAGCCCCGCACCAATCAGCGAGCCAAGCGCGACCCGCCGCTGTGGACGTTTCACGAAACCTCCGAATGTCCGAACCGAGCCTGAGCGCAACCGCGAGCGAACAGCCGCGGGCGCAACCTATAAAATTTTGCGGGGTTTTAAGGTAGACATGGGCTATTTAGAAGATGAACAGCTCATGAACGTTCCCCCACAAGAGAAAGACACGTCGCTCGTTCAGCGCAACGCTCGGAACGCTTCGTGATCAGTCGGTGCGGCAGCGCGCAGATGCACTACGCGTGTGCGGCACACGCGCTGCCGTGGGGACACCCCGCAAGCGTGCCGTCACGGACGGCAAGGCTCAGCGGCTACCGCCGAAGATGATGTCTCGCAGGCTCTGAGCCCCTGAAGTGGATTTGCCTTCGCTGGCCAGCTTCGCCCGCCAGGCAGCACGGAGCTCGTCACTGACAGCGGCAGACTGAGACAGCGGCGAGTCGGGAATCAGCCCCTGGAAACCGCAATTGACCTCGACGTTCATACAGTGCTGATCCGTGCACTCTCTGATGTCGGTCTTGGTGTGCTCGTCCTCGCTCCACCGAGTCCAGCCGTCGAATCCGCCACGCATGGCCCCGATCGGTGACTCATCCTGACTTGAAACAGCGGGAGCGCTGTCGTGATGTGGCGCCTGGTTCCGCTCTTGGTTCATGGATAAAAGTCTACCGGGGATGATCCGGCTGCGCTCGGTCATCAACGTAAGCATAGTGATCAAATGAGCACAAGCTGCGATCGAGAATTGCGCAGAGTGACAAACGTGCACCTATCACGTCGGCCAGCCTTTCACCCGAAAGACTGACGCGTCGGCAACCCTGACGGCCTAATCTGATGTGCTTTCCAAGCAGTTCGAAGTGGGTTTCTGCGTAAAACATCTCCTCGCTAGATCACCACTTCACCTATCGTGGAGGTGCGGCGATGACGAGTATGCCGGGAATCGACGCGCTCCGCGCTCAACTCAGCGGCCGGGTAATTGACGAGTCGAATACCGACTACGACTCCGCACGCGCGGTATGGAATGGAGAAATCAACCGCAAGCCTGCGGTGATTGCCCGGTGCACCGGGCCTGCTGACGTGGTGGCGGCGATTGCCTTCGGTCTGGAGCAGGCGATGGCTATTTCGGTGCGCGGCGGCGGGCATGGCTACTGGGGAGCCGCAGTGCCCGATGGTGGCTTGGTCATCGATCTCAGCGAGTTACGGGGCGTGTCGGTGGACCCAGGCAGCCGGCGGGCCTGGTGCGGTGGCGGCGCCACGATTGCTGACCTCGACGTCGCCACGCAGCGCCACGGCCTGGCGGTGACCGGAGGAACCATCAGTCACACGGGGATCGGCGGCCTGACCTTAGGCGGTGGATTCGGCTGGCTTGTCCATAAAGCCGGGCTGACCATCGACAACCTGCTGGCCGCGGAGGTCGTCACCGCTGACGGGCGCATCCTGGGCGTGTCGGCCGACGAGTACGCCGATCTGTTCTGGGCACTTCGCGGCGGTGGTGGCAATTTCGGCGTCGTCACCGGCTTCGAGTTCCGGCTGCACGAGGTGGGACCGCTGGTTTACCTCGGTGTGTTCTTCTGGGGGCTAGACCAGGGCACCGAAGTACTCCACCTCGGCCGCGAGGTGGCGACAGCCCTGCCTCGCGATGCGGGGCTGCTGCTGGTTGCCGGCCTCACCGCACCGGCAGCACCGTATGTACCTGCCCGGTACCGCGGCACACCCGGGTTCGGGCTGCTCCTCGCCGGGTTCGGATCAGCGCAGGAGCATGCGGCATTGATTGCGCCCATCCGAGACGCCCTGCCTCCGATGTTCGAATTCGTGACGCCACTGCCCTACGTCGAGCTGCAGAAGATCCTCGACGAATCCGCGCCGTGGGGCAGCCACGCCTACGAAAAAAGCCTGTGCTTGCGGGAGCTCAACGATGAGTCGATCGCCGCACTCACCGATCTGGTACCGCGCAAAAGCTCACCCATGTCTTTCATCCAGATCTTCCCACTGGGTGGCGCGTTCGCTGCCGTCAAGGACCAGGACACTGCCTTCGGTTGCAGCCGAGCAGCCCGGTATGTGGTCAATATGGTGGCGGTCGCCCCGAACGCCGACCTACTGGCCACCGACCGGGGTTGGGCCCGATCGGTGTGGCAGGTGCTCGTTCCGCATAGCAGCGGCACCGGCGGCTATCTCAACTTCCTCGCCGATGACGACTCAGATCGCGTGCACGCCGCTTACGGACCAGCTAAGTATCAGCAGCTGGCACGGATCAAAGCGCGCTACGACCCGGACAACGTGTTCCAGACGAACGCAAACATCAAACCGGCCATGCTGGGAAAACCGTGACCGTTTCAGCCACCCCGTGATGCATCGAGTGGGAGTAAATTCAGCTCATGGCGGAGCTGCTGCGGACTAATCGGCTCCTCGTGCGAGATTGGTCCGCCGCCGATGCCGAGGCAGCTTTGAAACTGTTCGGTCACGAAGCCCTTCGGCGCTGGGCACCCGAGATCGCTGACCTCCCGGGCATCCCCGACGGCCCCGACGCCACTGTCATGCAAGAAGTGCTGCAGCGCTGGGCCGCCGAACAACGTGATATGTCGCCGGGAACGGGGCGATGGGCACTGGTTGCGCTCGACGGGGGCGCGCTCGTCGGGGCCATCAGCCTGCTGCCGATGCCGGTACCCGAGGCAGACGTCGAGATGGAGTGCCAGCTGGCACCGGAGTACTGGGGACGCGGCTATATCACCGAGGCTGCCTGGGCGTTAGCCCAATGGGCGTTCGAGCACTCTCTGGTCGAGCTCTTCGCGCTCGTCCCGCCGGATAACACCCGCGCGGCCGCCACCGCGCAGCGGATCGGCATGGAGTGGGTCGGCGAAAGCGACAAATACCACGGACAGTCATTGCAGGTGTTCCGGTTACGGCCAGACGACCTGGCCAACGCAGTCAGAAATAGACCCGGGTGACCCAATCGGCTACACAGCCTGGTTTTTCTTCACCCTTGATCTGCATCATGGCGCGCAGCGCAAGTTGCACGCCACCGGCCACCTCATTGGCCTCGGCAAGGGTGACGTCGGCTCGCACCATGGAGCCGACCGGCACGGGAGCGGGGAAACGCACCTTGTTCAGCCCGTAGTTGATGGTCATCCCGGCACCCTCGACACGGTAGGTCTGGAATACCAGGTACGGCAGCAAGGACAGGGTGAGGAATCCATGCGCGATCGTGGTGCCGAACGGACCGTCAGCAGCACGCTGGGGGTCGACATGGATCCACTGGTGGTCTTCAGTCGCATCCGCGAAAGCGTTGACGCGTTCCTGATCGATGGTCATCCACTCGCTCGTGCCCAGCTGCTGGCCGGCTGCAGCGAGCAACTCATCAGCTCCGGTGAACACTCTCATCGCCGATCACTCCCCTGCTCTCGGTGGCCGTGGGTGGTTAGCGGTCATCACCTCTGCCTACCGGAGTCCGCGCGTCTACGCGAGACTGGAACGCGATGGTGACGACTCCTCCCTCGACGGGAGCGAGGATGGGCACGCCCGCCGGACGGTGGGTGCTGCTGGTGACGATCTTGGGCTCGGGCATGGCCATGCTCGACGCCACCGTGGTCAATATCGCACTGCCCGCGATCGGGCATGAGTTCAGTGCCGGATTCCGCACGCTGCAATGGATCGTCAACGCCTATGCGCTCACGCTCGCTGCTCTGATCCTGCTGGCTGGGGCACTCGGAGATCACTTCGGGCGGCGCCGGATCTTCATCGTCGGGGTGATGTGGTTCGCTGCCGCGTCATTGCTGTGCGGGCTGGCACCGAACGCAGAAGTCCTTGTCGCTGCCCGCGCGCTGCAGGGCATTGGGGGCGCCCTGCTCACCCCGGGCAGTCTGGCGATCATCTCGTCGTCATTTGCGGCCACTGACCGGGCTAGGGCGGTGGGAGCCTGGTCCGGGCTGGGTGGGGTTGCCGGCGCGGTCGGCCCCTTCCTTGGCGGCTACCTGGTCCAGCTGGACTGGCGGGCCGTCTTTTTGATCAATCTGCCGGTCGCCGCCTTCATCGTGGTCGTGGCGTTGCGGCACGTGCCGGAGAGCTCGGACACGCAAAGCCCCCCGGGTCTGGACCTGATCGGCTCGATCCTCGCCGCGGCGGGGCTGGCCGGGGTGACGTACGCGCTGACCAGCCTCGGGAGCACCGCCGGCGGTGGTGCCGGCGTGGTCGCCGCCGGAGTCGGCGGCATCGCGGCGCTGGTCGCCTTCGTGCTCGTCGAGCGGCGCTCGCCGCATCCCTTGGTGCCCCTGGCACTGTTCGGTGATCGCCGGTTCAGCGTGGCCAACGCGGTCACGCTGGTCGTGTACGCCGGGCTGGGCGTCTTCTTCTTCCTGCTCGTGCTGCACCTCCAGATCGTGGCCGGGTTCTCGCCGTTGGTCGCCGGCACTGCCCTGCTTCCGGTGACTGTGCTGATGCTGCTGCTGTCCGCCCGAGCCGGTGCACTGGCCGAACGGATCGGTCCCCGGCTGCCGATGTCGGTGGGGCCCCTGGTGGCCGCCATAGGTTTCCTGCTGACGCTGCGGATCGGCCGCGGGGCGTCTTACCTGAGTGATGTGCTCCCCGCGGTGGTGGTGCTGGGGTTGGGACTATCACTGACCGTGGCGCCACTCACCGCAACCGTGCTCAGCTCAGCCGATCCCCGCTTCGCCGGCACCGCATCGGGTGTCAACAATGCGGTGGCGCGTTCGGCCAGCCTGCTGGCGGTTGCGGTCATACCCGTGGCGGCGGGACTGGCGACGGCTGACTACACCGACCCGGTGTCCTTCGCCCCCGGCTTTCACACCGCGATGCTGATCAGCGCGACCCTGCTGGCACTGGGTGCCTTGCTGGCCGCTGTGCTTTTGCACGAGCCGCGCCCAGCACCCGTTGCCACCCCTACCGAACGCATCCCTGTAGAGCGCTGCTCGCACTGCGGAATTACCGGCCCGCAACTGCATCCCCCTACCCGCTCGCCCTCGTAACCTCGCCACCAGCAATCCCGACACGAGACATATCGGGTTTTGCGACCCGCAAAACCCGACACTTCCCATGTCGGGTGGGAGAATTGGTGCGGGGGTGCCATGACATCGATCGAACCGGCAGCAGAGCGGTACGACATTGCGCGGGCTGTCTTGCTGGCCGCAGTCGCGGCGCTCGGCGGATTCCTGTTCGGCTTCGACACCGCCGTGATCAATGGTGCGGTGCTGGCCATCCGCGAAACCTTCCGGATCGGCCCCGGATTGACCGGCTTCGTGGTCGCCTCCGCACTGCTGGGCTGCGCGGTGGGCGCCTGGCTCGCCGGCAGGCTGGCCGACCGGGTGGGCCGTATCCGGGTGATGGTACTGGCAGCCGCGTTATTTTTTATCAGCGCGATCGGTTCCGGGCTCGCCTACTCACCATTCGACTTGACTTTCTGGCGAGTTATCGGCGGCCTCGGTGTCGGAGCAGCATCAGTTATCGCCCCCGCCTACATCGCAGAGATCGCCCCCGCCTCGATACGCGGCCGGCTCGGCTCATTGCAGCAGCTTGCCATCGTCTCCGGCATCTTCGTGGCGTTGTTGTCGGACTATTTCCTGGCCACCAGCGCGGGAAGCGCAACCAAGCAGCTATGGCTGGGGTTAGCGGCTTGGCGGTGGATGTTCATCACCCTGGCCGTCCCCGCGCTGGCCTACGGAATCCTCGCGTTGCAGATACCGGAGTCACCGCGGTACCTGATGTTCCGCGGGCGCGCTGTCGAGGCTCGGGCCGTCCTGTCCCAGGTCCTCAAAAGCGGGGTCGACGACCGGATCCGCGAGATCAGCCGCACCATCATCCAAGACACCCGGTCGTCCTTCCGTGACCTCCGGGGACCGATACTCGGCCTGCTACCGATCGTCTGGGTGGGCATCCTGCTCTCGGTCTTCCAGCAGTTCGTCGGCATCAATGTGATCTTCTATTACTCGTCGACGTTATGGCAGCAGGTCGGGTTCACCGAGGCCGACTCGCTGATCATCACGGTGCTGACGTCGGTGACGAATATCGTCGTCACGCTGGTGGCTATCGCGATGATCGACAAGATCGGCCGGCGCCGGTTGCTGCTGATCGGCTCGGCCGGCATGTTCATCAGCCTGGCGACGCTGGGCTACGTCTTCGGTACCGCTCCCGTCATCAACGGGCAACCGCAGCTCACCGCCGCAACCGGCACGGTTGCCCTCATCGCGGCCAATGCCTTCGTCGTCTTCTTCGGTATCTCCTGGGGCCCGACGGTCTGGGTGCTGCTCGGCGAGATGTTCAACAACCGGATACGAGCCGCCGCCCTGGGTCTCGCCGCCTCCGCCCAGTGGATCAGCAACTTCGTCGTCTCCACGACGTTCCCCGCACTGGCCGACGTTAGTCTGGGCCTGGCTTACGGTCTCTATACACTCTTCGCGCTGCTATCATTTCTTTTCGTCTTAAAATTCGTGCCGGAAACAAAGGGTAAGCAACTCGAGGACATGGTGTAGGAAAGGTTAATCGCTTATGAGCGATGATGTCCTGGTTTCGACAATGAATGACGTGCCCGGATATGAAGTCGTGCAGGTGCACGGCGAGGTGTACGGGCTGATCGTCCGCGCTCGCAATGTGTTCTCAAACCTCGGTGCCGGCCTGCGGACCATTGTCGGGGGCGAGGCCAGAGGCTATACCAAGCTGCTCATGGACAGCCGCGATCAGGCTACTGAGCGCCTGAAGGAGGCAGCCGCCGCGCGCGGCGCGAACGCCGTCCTCGCGATGCGGTTCGACTGCAACGAGATCGGTGACATCATGAGCGAGGTCGCGGCGTACGGAACGGCCGTCACCATCCGCCCCAAGACCTGAGGATCCAGTTGACACAGTATGTGTACCGTCAGTACGCAGGTCGGTTCGAAGTGAAAGATCTCCGCAACCACGGGGCGCCGTAAACAGGCACGTCAGCCGATGCCGGTGAGGGCCTTCTGGTATTCAGCGGCCTGGCTGGGGGTCAACAACTTGCTGACTCGCAGGACTATTGGGCCCTGGAGATAGTCGTATTCGCTGGGCCCCGGACGGTTCGTGACGGTCTTGCGAAGGGAGTCGACCCGGGCAGCGGCCGCGTCACCGTCGGCGAACACCTCAACGATCCCACCATGATCAATCAGGGTGGTGGCCTTGCCGCTGTCAGAGACACGGTTGTCGGTCAGCAACGTCTTGCTGAGATACCCACCGGGACGGCCGAGCAGGTGTTCGTCGTCAGTGGCAGCCGTGTAGTCAGCGACCGCAGCGATCGACTTGATGTGCGCGGACATCCGGATGGCGACCTGCCCGGCGGTGAGCTTGGAAGAGTCCGATGCCGGTTTCGCCTGAGAACAGCCAACGGCCAGAGCCAACACCGCAGAAATAAGGATGATGCGCCGAATCCTAGCCGGCGCGTCAGCTTCCTGGTGGCGCGGCGAGGTGCCCGTTCGAGGATCTCGACGCGTTCGCTGTCTTTCCGTGAGCTTTTCCCTTGGCTTGACCACATCGCAATACTGCCTAATATGGCTTGCTTGAGATGGACATCCGGTTTGCCTGAGTGTGAACGGCAGGTCCCTACCCGGCTGCCTACGGTCTAGATTGCCGGCCAACTGATACGGGTGGCGGGCGATGTAATCACGGAGGTGTACAGCCATTACTCCGAGATTTGCTCACCACCTGACCGGTAGCGCGGTGAACCCACCGATGAACGTGTCGGTGCGCAGTTGAAGTTTCGTCAAGGGGACGGCCAGCTGGAGATGAGGGAAACGCCGGGGTAGCGCGGTGAACACGGCTTGCAGTTCGAGGCGAGCGAGACTGGCGCCGATACAGAATCGGGGGCCGTGTCCAAAAGACAGGTGCGGATTAGGGGCTCGGGTGATGACGAAACGGTCGGGATCCGGGAACGTGGCGGCGTCGCGGTTAGCGACGACACCGTTGAGCAGCACCGCGTCCCCCGCGCGGATGGTCACACCGGCCAGCTCGATGTCGTCCTTGGCGTAGCGAGGTAGGCCCCCACCGCCAGGAGCCGCCATCCGCAGGATCTCCTCGACCGCGCCCTCGACCAGCTCAGGATTGTGCCGGAGGGCGTCGTACTGGCCGGGATGGGTGAGCAGCAGCAGGGTGCCGCAGTCGATGCGCGTCACGGTGGTTTCGTGGCCAGCGAACAGTAGCGCGGCGGCTAGCCCGGCAATGCCCTCGTCGCCGAGGTGCACATCGGCCTGGGCGGCGATCAGATCAGAGATCACGTCCTGGCCGGGATGGGCCCGCTTGTGGGTGATCAGCTGGTGCATGTAGTCGACTAGCTGCTTGAGCCCGTCAGTGGCGACCTTGCGATCGGAGACATTGCTGGCACTGGCCGACCAGATCCGGAACTGGTCCCGGTCGCTGAAAGGCACGCCGAGCAATTCGCAGATCACCTGCACAGGCAGCGGAAAAGACAGTGACTCATGCAGGTCCGCCGGACTGCCCTGGCCAGCGAGCTGGTCCAGCAGCGTATCGACCAGCTCGGTGACATGTGTCTGCAGCGCCCGCATGCGACGAGCAGAGAACGCCGGGGTGAGCAGCCGGCGCATCACGGCGTGGTCGGCAGCCTCCGTGGCGGGGTCGCCGGAGGGGCCGCCAAGGATCGCGGAAGCAGAAAACCGGGCGGCGCGTTCCGGATCGGGATGCGAACGGCCGAGCCGGGGGTCCGCCAGCAAAGCCTTGACCTCGGCATACCCGGTGACAAGCCACGCGACATCACCGGCGGGGGTGCGCACCGGGGTGATGGGAGCGGTGGCTTGCAACATCCGGGATAGCGGCGCGATATCCAGCACGCTAGGCCGCGGGAAAGGCATGCGGGGCAGCTCGTCGCTGGTCGGGGTCGTCAGTGTCATTTCCGAGTCATTTCCGAGTCATTTCCGAGTCATTTCCGAGTCATCTCCGAGTGGTCTCCGAGTGGTCTCCGAGCGATCTCCGAGCGATCTCCGAGCGTCCTCACTGTTCGCACGACGCACTAGTGCAAGGTCCCAGCGGTCACGGGTCCAGTCACGGCGGTGAGCAGCAGCGAGGTAGCAGCACCATCGCAGGCGAGATCACAAACGCCAGTACCACCTGCACGCTGGCCTCGCCGAGCAGGGCCACGGCCCACACTACGGTCATCTGCCGTGATCCCGCGTTCTGGATGCAGACTGCTGTCTTCGGGAGCTTAAAAACAGCAGTCTGCATCCAGACTGCAAGATTCGACGCCACGACCCGGCGCGCGGCACTTAGGGGTGCAGGAGCATGCTGTCGCCGTTGCGAGCAAGGTTGCGGTATTCGAATTCGAGCAGGTACTGCTTGCGTTCCAGACCGCCGCCGTAGCCGGTAAGGCTGCCGGTCGCGCCCACCACCCGATGGCAGGGCACGATGATGCCGATCGGGTTGCGTCCGTTGGCCAGCCCGACCGCACGGGCGGCGCCCGGGCGGCCGATCTGCTCGGCCAGCTCGCCGTAGGATCGCGTTTGGCCGTAGGGGATCTCGCGCAGTGCCGCCCACACGGTGCGCTGGAACGGGGTACCAGCGAGTGTCATCGGCACGTCGAAGTCGGTTCGTTGCCCGCCGAAGTACTCCGCTAGCTGCCTGATCACCTCGTGGAACGGGGTGGGATCCGGGGCACCGAACGTCTCTTCCATTGGTCGGTGCCGCTGCAGGTTCATGTAGAGGCCGCTGAGCACGCCGTCGACGGCCGCCAGGGTAAGTGGGCCGACCGGGCTGTCCACCATGGTGTGTACTCGATGTTCCACAGTTGTCTGTCTCCTCACGCTGGCAACCGGTTGATCGGATGATCACCGGATGCCCATAGGTACTGAACGGCGTACGCGCGCCAAGGCCGCCATGCGGCGGCGTGGCGGGTTAGACCCGGAGCGCTGACCGGAAGGTTGAGGTTCCGGGCGGCGCGGCGTACCCCCAGATCGGCGGCAACGAAAGCATCCGGGTCACCCAACGCGCGCATCGCGATCGTTTCGATGGTCCAGGGACCGAAACCGGGGAGGCGAGCAAGCTGAGCACGGGCCTGTTGCCAATCACTGGCGGGGCTGAGGTCGATCTCACCGGTGGTCAGGGCGCTGACCAGGGAGGTAAGCGTGGTGCGGCGCGCTTGCGGTACGGCAAGCGAAGCCGGGTCCAGCGAGGCGAGCGCTGCGGTATCGGGGAACAGGTGGGTCAGGCCCCCTCCGGCATCGTTCACCGGGTCACCGTATGCGGCCACCAACCGCCCAGCATGGGTGCAGGCCGCCTGGGTTGACACCTGCTGACCGAGCACCGCGCGTACCGCCAATTCCGGCGCATCGACGGTGCGGGGCACCCGGCGGCCGGGATTCTTGTCCACCAGCGGGGCGAGCACCGGGTCGCTGCGCAGCAGCTCGTCGACGGCCACCGGGTCCGCGTCAAGATCGAGCAGCCACCGGCAGCGAGCAATCGCCGTAGCCAGGTCGCGTAGTTCCGTCAAGACCAACCGGCACTCGATGTGATCAGGCAGTGGTCGCAAGGCCGCGACCCCGTACCCGTGCGGCAGCCGCAGGGTGCGACGGTAAGCCCCGTCACGCCACTCCTCTACCCCGGGTACTGCGGTCGCCGCCAGATGCCCGAACAGGTTGTCCGGGCACAGCGGCGCCCGGAACGGCAGGCGCAGCACCAGCGATCCGGACGCTACTGGCGCTTGCCTGCGCGCGGCACGGGCGCGCAGCTCGGTCGGCGTGAGGGCGAAAACCTCGCGCACAGTGTCGTTGAACGCCCGCACCGTGGCGAAGCCTGCGGCGAAGGCCAGGTCGCTCATCGGGAGCGAGCTCGTCTCGATCAGCAGCCGGGCGGTCTGGGCGCGCTGCGCCCGCGCCAACGCCAGCGGGCCGGCCCCTAGCTCGGCAAGCAGCTGCCGCTGGATCTGCCGGATGCTGTATCCCAGCCGCGCGGCCAGCCCGGGTACGCCGTCCCGGTCGACCACCCCATCGGCGATCAACCGCATTGCGCGAGCTACCAGGTCAGCACGCTCGTTCCACTGCGGAGATCCAGGGCTGGCATCTGGGCGGCACCGCTTGCACGCTCGAAATCCGGCGAGCTGCGCCGCCGCCGCACTCGGGTAGAAGCGCATGTTCTCCGGCTTGGGTGGCACCACCGGGCAGCTCGGCCGGCAATAGATACCGGTCGTGATCACCGCGACGAAAAACCAGCCGTCGAATCGCGCATCCTTCGACTGGACTGCGCGGACGCACCGCTCGACGTCCTCATGCACGCTCCCAGCATCGCCTTGGCTGCGGGCCGAAGCTAGCGAAAATGCGACATCACCCTATGCAGTCCTGTTGACCGCGTACGTGATCATCAGTTCGGAAGAGTGCTCGATGGGATGCCCGGAAGTTAGAGTTTCCTCGGGTCGGGGATCGGCGCACACAGTAGGAGACGACGCGTGGCGGAAAGCTCGTCCGTGGCCGGACGGACGCCCCCTCCGGGCATCGATACCACCGTTCCGCATTCGGCCCGGTTCTGGGACTACCTGCTGGGGGGTAAGGACAACTATCCGGTCGACCGCGCGGTGGGGGAACAGGTTCTGCGCATCGATCCGGATCTACGCGATGCTGCCCGTGCCGACCGGGGATTCCTCGTGCGAGCCGTCAAGTACCTGGTCGGTAAGCAAGGGATCCGCCAGCTGCTGGACATTGGCACCGGGCTACCCACGGCCAACAACACCCATGAGGTAGCCCAGGCGACCGCGCCGCAATGCCGCATTGTGTACGTTGACAACGATCCGCTGGTGCTGGTGCATGCCCGTGCGCTGCTGACCAGTACGTCACAAGGCGCCACCGCATATCTGGACGCTGATGTGCGTCACCCGGAAAAGATCCTGCGGCAGGCTGCGGACACGTTGGACTTCAGCCAGCCCATTGCACTGATGCTGCTCGGCATCATCAACTACATCATCGATGACGCCGAGGCGCATGCCGTGGTCAAGCGGCTTCTGGACGCCCTGCCTTCCGGCAGTTACCTGGCCATCTCCCACCCCACCGCGGAAATTCACGGCGAAGCGGTGGATGCGTCCATGCGGCATTGGAACGAAAACGGCGGCACCCCGATCAGACACCGCAACCGCCAACAGGTCATCAGCTTCTTCGACGGGCTGGAGCTGCTGGAACCGGGCGTCGTGTCGTGCTCGATGTGGCGCCCGGATCCCAGCGAAATCGGCGTCCCCATCGAGGTACACCAATATTGCGGGCTGGCCCGCAAGGCCTGATTGATCCTCGCTATCAGGTTTCTTTGAGGGTGCTGTTCAGGAACCTGATCGTCTCTGCCGGAGACTTGGCCTGCACGCAAAGCCGGTCCATGACCACGAGGTAGTGCTGGACGTCCTCGTTCTTGTCCAGATACAGCGCGCTGGTCAGTTGCTCCAGGTAAACCAGGTCGGGCAGATCGCGCTCGGAAAACCGCAGGATCGTGAACGGACCGCCGACGGCTGCGTGCGCACCCGAGTAGAACGGCATTACTTGCAGCGTGACGTTGGGCAGCTCAGCCATGTCGATCAGATGCTGGATCTGGTTACGCATCGCGGCGCGCCCGTCGAGGCGCCATAACGCGGCCTCGTCGATCACCGCCCACAAGTTGGGGGCTTCCGGCTGGGTGAGCACCCGCTGCCGTTTCATCCGCAATGCGACCCGACGCTCGATATCAGCGCTGCTGGCGTCCGGGTGGCCAAGCTGGAAGACAGCCCGCGCACCTTCCTCGGTTTGCAACAGGCCGGGCACGAGCTGCGGCTCGTAAGTACGGATCACCGAAGCTGCCTGCTCCAGGCCGAGATACATCTCGAACCAGGCCGGCAAGATATCGCTGTAGTGGTGCCACCAGCCGGGCACATTGGCCCGCCGGGCTAACGCCAGGAACGCGCCGCGCTCCTGCTCGTCAGTAATGCCATAGAGAGTGAGCAGATCTGCCACGTCACGCTCCTTGAACCCGACCCGTCCGAGTTCCATGCGGCTGATCTTGGCATGGGACGCCCGAATCGCGTGGCCAGCTGCTCCAGCAGTGATCCCACTTGCTTCTCGGAGCTGACGTAGCTGATTACCCAACACGATACGCAGCGCGGTGGGCCCCTGCGGTCGTACCGGAGCGTGACCTATGGCCGGATCGTGACCCGACCGAGCCGCTCTCACCATTCCTCCTACGGGTGAAGCACTACGGATGGTCTCACCATAGACCGCGGTAAGACCCTCGCAAAGCCCGGCTAGAGCTTCCCCGTGCCGGGTCAGTGGATCACCCGGTCGTGGAAGCGAATCCATCGCCCTTCACCGCGCCGATAAATACGGCCATCGCGGCCCGGCTGTAGACCTGGGTAGGGCCTGCCGGGTGCCGGGAGTTGCGTACGGCGATCTTGGCGTGTTCCAGCTCCGCCAACTCCACACAGTTGCCGTTGGGATTGCTACGACTGCTCTTTCTCCACGTCAACCCCCCGGCAGGCATACCGTTTGTGACTAGCGACATCGATCGAACCTCTCCATCAACTCCGCCAGCGAGCAGCCAGCCAGAGCGGTCAACACTCCAAGTGAGGTAGCGCGAGGATATGCGATTGCATCTGTTCTTGCATTTGTACACGACGTTTGTCTCTAGGACACGTCGTGGCATTACGGTGAATCACTTACCGTGCGGGAGCCGCCACCCTGTGCACTTGCAGCAGAGATTGCAGGCTACGACAGCCCAGTTACGCTCAGTGAGACAGGAGCCGGCGTCGAGGGCGCGAACGTCGCCGGATTGGCCGGCAGGAACGTTGCGGTCAGTGCATGAGTTCCCTTGGCCAGCTGCGAGGTAACCGTCAGCGCGAAACCACCGAAGACCGGCCGTGGTGGGCCCAATGGGGTATCCCCGTCCATGAATTGGACTGTGCCTGCGGCGTTTGCGGGCGCCACCTTCGCGACGAGGATCACCGGGACGCCTTGGATGACCGGGCCGCTGGGAATCACTGTGAACGTGGTCGTGGTGGTCTCCGCACCAGCCGGCGCATTGACCATGCCGGATATCGCCGGAGACGTTGATGCATTCAGATCCGACAGGTCTGCGGGGGTGAACACCGCAGTCAACGAGTGATTCCCCGGCACCAACGTCGTGGTGGTCGATGCGGTCCCGCCGGAGACCGCCACCGGACCACCGATGGTGCTGATCCCATCTTTGAACTGCACCGTGCCCGCTGCCGAGGAAGGTCGGACCGTCGCGGTCAGCGTCTCCACGGTGTTCGCCGCCAACGGCGAAGCGGGAGACATGTCCAGCGTGATCGTGGTGGGCGTCGGCGCGGTGGCACCACCGGTACCGCTGGTGCACTGGGTCAGCGCCGACCTGAGGTCGCAGGGTGAAGGCTGCGGCACGCTTTTGATCAACTGGTCGGAACCATCAGCTGACAACGTCAGGTTGTGGCAGTTGCTGAGGTCATTGCTGTTGATCTTTTGGGAGGCGCCCGGGATCTGGTTGATCTGAGCGACGGCGGCCTGGACAAGGTTAACCGGTAGTGGCGTATACCCGAGCGCGTCAGCGTATTGCTGCCCATCGCACACTGCGTAATAGGCGAACTCAGCGAGCGTGCGGCCCTTGTCGGTGCCGAAGTTGGCAGTCGGAACCTGCGGAACGATCATGTAGCTGTAGCTGGACAGCGGGTAGGCGCGAGGATCGGGATCGCTGTAGACCTGGCTCAGATCCTGAGTCAGGTCCGGTCGAACCTTTGCCGCGAGCAAGGCCACGGCCACATTGCTCGCGGTGGGCTCGACGTAGTAGTTCGCAGCGTTGAGCACCTTGGCCACGGGCAAACCCGCCCTGTGGGCGTAGGAATACTCGGCGTAAGTGATCGCGCCGTCGGTGGAACCCTGGGCGACGAACCCGGTCACCCCGGATGAGCCCGCCAGCGCTTGCATGCTCGGCACCAACGGATAGGACGAGGTCGGCCCGCAGGGTGCAACCTGCCTACCGGCGCGCTGGCAGTAGGCGTCCCAGATCGCCGGGTACTGGCTGGCCAGCCAGGCGGTGAACTGTGCGGTGGGGGCCGCGGAGTCTGACCGCACCACGGGCACGATGCGGCGCGCGGGCAGGGCGAGCCCGGGATTGTCGGCTTTGATCGCCGGATCAGCCCAGCTGGTGATCAGCTGGGTGAAGATCTTCGCGATGGTCTCGCCGGACAGCCGGAGGTTGGTGACACGCTTGTCACCGATCGTGAGGTTGTACATGAACGCGGTGCCGCCCGCGACGATCGGCAGGTATCCGAAAGGCCGCGCGGGCGGAGGGTCAGGGATGCCTTCCTCGCTGCCGCCGTAGGGCATGTCCGAGACGGCGAAGTCGACTCGACCAGCCCGGAAGTCATCACGGCCATTCGTCGAGTCATCGGGTGAAAAGCTCACCATCATGCCGTCGAGGTTGTTGACAGCCTGCCGCCACTGATTCAGCGCATTCGCGCTCCAATTGGAGCCGGAGCCGCTGATCGGAATGAATTCAGCGGCCTGGGCACCTGGGGCAAGCAGGATCTGCGCGCCGAGCGTGGCAGCGAGCAGCGCGGCCAGCGCGGCCAGCGCGGCCAGCCAGGATTGCCACGGCACCTTACCCGGCATTGCTGTCATCCACCTGCCACGCTCCCACGGTGTGTGATGTGGTGACGCTCCACCGCGGAGATGAACGACAATCGGTGCATAGGTGACGACCAAGCCCACAGGGGACGTCTGTCGAGCCTTAAGTGCCACCTGGTCACCGTGCCGATCGCAGGCAATGAGCACTTGCAAAAGCGTCGAGCAATACCGTCATCGAGTCCGTGCGGTGACCGGCAATAGCCTCGACAACCTGCTACGGAAAGAAGCGGCACCCGAATGCCCGTCGTGGCGGAGCTCCGAGCGGTTCCTCAATTGCGGACACTATCAGCTGTGCTCATCCGTTTGTGCGCAAGTTTTCCGAACTTCTCCTCAACGGCTGACCAAGGAGCCAGTCTGTGGGGACCAGCACCTGGCCGACGATGCGCACACCCAAGATGGCGCACCCACGATGCCGGATAACGGATCGGCCTGCACTGACCGCGAGAAGGCGCTGCCGGCGAAACTGCGGAGATGGCGCCGAGTTCGTCGCACGGCGAAGCTGACACACCAGCCTCTGTTGAAGCATGATGGCGTGGTGCTGGACCGCGTGAGACAGCGCGTGCAGGTCCACGGCCAGATTGTGGACCTTTCCGCATATCCGGCATGGGCGTGACCGCATAGAGCGTTACCGGTTCACAATATGTTCGGCAGCAGGGCAGCGATCTCATCGACCAACACCAAGTCAATCGAGACCAGCACAGGGGCGCCAATCAACCATGCCGGCCACGCCCCACCGTAAAAGCGCAACCACACCGTTGCGACGGCCACCACGGCGAACAAGATGGACCACCCGGCAACACCGACCAGGGCTAAGCGGTCACCGGCCATCGCCGCCTCGGCAGCCAGCAGTTCCTGTGATGGCAACGCTGCAGGTGCGAGTTGGGCAGGGCTAGTCAGCTTCGCGTCCACGCGCAGTACGTCAGTTGGCCGCAACGGCGGTCCGTCGGTGGTCACGAGGGTGAGGCGACCTTCGCCCGAGGTCAATGCGGGTGGCACCGGATCTCCACTGCGCCGTATCCCGAGCACCACAAACGTATGCTTACCCTGCCCAGTGATCACCATGATCTGGTCGCCCGCGCGCAGCTGATCAATCGATCGGAACGGTCCGCCGTAGGTGGCCCGCCGCCCGGCGATCACGCTAGTCCCCACCTGGCCTGGAAACGGAGTGTCTCGCCGGTGACCCGGCCCCGACATCATCAGAACCGGTGACGTGCCTTGCACGACGACTTCCCGCAAATTCAACCGCGGGATCTCTAGCAGGGCCACCGGCGCGCCCAAGGCCAACGGCGTATTTACATCATCGACCGGACCAATCGGCGCAATTCCTCTGATAAGCTCGCCCCGGAATTGCGTGGCCAGTTGGACCTGATCCCGGTCGTGACGAAGGTTACCCAAAAAACCCAACTCTACTAAGAAGGACAATCCCAGCACTGCAATAATGGCCAGCACCTGGCCAAATAGTCGATATTCAGGGCTGCTCGGCTTCCGGTCAGCGACCAATGCTCGGGGTCGCTCCACATCTGTCACTGACCGCTGATGCACACCGCGCCCACCCTGCCGCCCGAGACCCCGGCCATCGGCGGGATCGCTCCTGATTCGGCGGAAGGCGTCTGAATGATCGCCTGCGACTCCGCCCACAGGAACCTCCCATCGAGTAGTCATGAGCAGGGCCGTTCTCGATCTGCTCTGTCATCGGTGTCAGTGTTGCCCTGGCGCGGCGCCAGCAAGGCGGCAACCCAGGACGTCGCTCCATGGAGCTCCTGACAAGCTATGAGTAGGATCACATATCGCGCGCCGCTCCGTTCAGGAGCGTTGCCAGATAGCGGTCACCACCGGAATGTGAACAGCCAATGGAACAGCGACTTCACCGTCAGCGGCTCGGAATCGGACGACGGTTGGTAGGCCTCCGGTTTAGTAGGAGTGAATTCTGCGGTCAACTCATGTGCGCCCTCATTCAATCCCGGGGCAAAGCCGAGAGCAAAGCCGTCGAATACCATCACCGGTCCGCCGATCTGGGTGGTCCCGTCCTTAAACTGCACGCTTCCGGCCGCGTTTCGGGGTGACACCTGCGCGAAGAGGATCACGGGGAAGCCCTCGAAGGCAGGGCTCGGGAACGCCCGCAGGACCGTGGTCGTGGGCGTTACCCCAGGTGCGGGCGTGGGCGTCGGCGTCCCAGGTATGGGCGTCGGGGTGGTGGTCGGCGTGGGGACCGGAGTCCCAGGAACCGGCGTCGGACTGGCAGTCGGCGTGGGAACTGGAGTCCCAGGAACCGGCGTCGGACTGGCAGTCGGCGTGGGAACTGGAGTCCCAGG
>JAJPIR010000093.1 GCA_021324675.1 Actinomycetota bacterium | reverse complement strand
GGTGTCGGAGCCGCCGTCGGTGTCGGAGCCGCCGTCGGTGTCGGAGCCGCCGTCGGTGTCGGAGCCGCCGTCGGTGTCGGAGCCGCCGTCGGTGTCGGAGCCGCCGTGGGCGTAGGGGTTGGGATTGCGGTTGGTTGTGGTGTCGGTGTGGGCGTCGGCGTCGCAGTCGAAGCAGTCCAGGTAATGGTGACCTGCCCGTTGCCACCGTTGATGTTTCCGGAATTGACGCCTGCCGTCAGGGCCGGAGAGGTGACGGACGCTGCGGCGAAGGCACTGCCACCTGCTCCGCCGCCACCGGCGCCGCCTCCGCCTCCGAATGGGCCACCGCCGCCGGAGCCAGCACCCCCGCCGAAGTACCCGCCACCCCCGCCGCCGCCAGCGCCACCGCCCGCGGTCGTGGAAGACACTCCACCCTGGCATTGCGGGGTGGGATCGGTGGGCGAATTTTGGGTACAAGGAAGGTTTCCGGTTCCCCCGGCGCCGCCTGCACCAGAGGTGCCATCAGCGCCGTCACCACCAAAACGCGGATCGTGGGAATCCGATGAGGCAGGTGGATTCGCGTGCCGGGAAGGGTTGAGCCCACCGGTCCCGCCCGCGGCTTGGGTGCCGCCGGTGCCGGGTACCCCAGCGTTGCCGCCATCAACTGTGGTGCCCCCATTGGCGCCGGTGTCCCCGCCGCCATCGCCGCCCGCGCCGCCGATCGCGTTACCCTGCCCGCCGGTGCCTCCACCGCCGCCCCCACCGCCGCCGACCAGAACCCGATCGGACAGGGCGCAGGTCAGCGCGGCGCAGCCGCCTGCGGCGGTGCGCACATCCGAGGAGCCGCCGCCACCGGATCCGTTGCCGCCGTTCAACGCGGTGCCACCGTTGGCACCGCCGGCGTCCCCCAGGTTGCCCGGCGCTGGGCTACCCGGCGTGCCTCCGGCGGAACCACCGAAGCCCCCCAGCGCACCCTGCCCCCCGGAGGGGCCGTTCATCATGCCGCCAGACCGGCTGGCAGCCGTGCCGTTGGCTCCCTTGCTGGCTACGTCGACCTGCAGGACCGCCCCCGGTGTGAGGCTGCTCAGCGTCCCGGTCGCCTCACCGCCGTTGCCGCCCGGCCGGCCTGTGATGTCCCCAGCCGGCGAGCCGCCGTGCGCGGCGTCACCCATGATGAAGTAGTGGCCGCCCTGAGCGCCGACGACGTCGACGGCGACCGAGGTCACTCCGTCCGGCACCGTGAAGGTGTCGGACCCGACTGTGGTGTAGGTGCAGACCAGCGTGGTCGTGCCCGACATCACGCCCGTGGAGCCGCACGGGCCCCGGTCTGCCGCCAGCGCGAGCGGAGGAGATGCGGGTGCGCCTAGCGTCATCGCGGCGACCGCGCCAGTGAGCATCAAGCCCAGGGCGGCCAGATACGACGCAGGGGGGCGAGGAAAGCCACGACGTGTGGCAGGGTTGGGCATGGATCTCCTCCTGGTTGGGTCAGGCGGGGGATCGCACAGCCCTGAACCGACGGGGCAAACGCCGGTTCAGGGCGTCTTGCTCTTCGAGGAGCTACTCATCGAATCCGGGCAAGCCGGTCACCGGCCTGGGTGGCCTGACCAGTGCAGGCGGCCCAGCCAGGTCTTGCCGAGCACCCCAGCACCCATGCCGACGATGCCGGCGGCGATGCCCCACAACAGGTGGCCTTGCATGTAGAACCACATCCCTGAGATCACCGCGGACAGCGGTGACTGGGCGAGGTTGTGCACGAACGGGTTCATCAAGTTGACCAGGAGGATGAGCGGGGCTAGCGGGAGCATGGTCCACGGGTGGCGCCGGATGAAGGCTGCCGATGCGGCGAGGTCGACGAGGAACCCGGCGATGAGAAGGCTTGCTACGTGCACGCCCATGCTGGGATCGATGAGTAGGATCCCGGTGCTGGAGGCGGCGGCGATGCCGAGGGCGGTGCTGGGTCGGTCGATGGCCCATCGCGCGGCGATGAGCGGGGCGAGCCAGAACAGACCGCGATGGCCGGGCAGCCCCCAGGGCGTGTGCACTATCTGCTGCAGGATGATGCCGGCCACCGCAACCGTGACAATCACCGCCACGACCGCTGTGGCCACGGTCGGGAGAGCTATGCGGATGAGGCGGGATTCGGCGTTTACGGGTCTGCGCATTTCGATCAGCGAGGTAGTCATTGAGCGAAAGTAACTCGGTTAACTCATATGAGGTACACCTATCTGTGTGACAGAGGGCCGCATACGCGGTCAATGCGCACCGAGGGTCGCCGCAACTGCGCCGAAATGGTGAACAGCGGTCAACCACTTAATCCTCATAGTGGAACAGGAGTCAAATACTGCTTTAGAGATCAGGAGCTTGTTCGAAGCGGTCGACGAATGCGAGAGCAATCGGCGGGTACCGGCCGCGCCTATGCCCGAACGGACCCGTGGTGCCGTCGGCCCGGGCTCTCTCGATCCGTTGCCCAGGCTGGAGTGCACCCAGGAAAAACACTGATGGACCTTGGCCGAGTCGACATGCCCGACCATTACTGATGGGCCACGTTCTCCCGGCGTAGGCGAGTACCGGTACCAGGCGCGCTGGTCATAGAGCGGCCCTGGGCGCGGGACTTCCCTGTGTGATCAAAATTTGGCCCGACGCTGTCGACCGGAGAGAAAGCGTTGATCGCCGGATCTTGACAGCAGTGGGTCTGGCTGCGAGTGCACCGATCCGTAAATCCTGCCTGTCAGCAGCTGCTGACGATGGTTGCGGCGCAATGTACCGGTGGGCAACCGCATAGCCGGCCATCGACGCTCCCGACCCACCCGACGGACCATTCATCATGCCCCCAGACCGGCTCGCCGCCGTGCCGTTGGCAGCCTCCCCGTCTGGCCACAGGTACCTGGACCTGCTGCCCGCGTGAGTCCGGACGCCGTGCAAGCGGTCAGTGCCCTGGCCGCAACAGTGCCGGCGGCCAGCACCATGCCCGGCCAAGTTGCATACCGGCAGCGAAGGCAGGACCGCAGCATGTCGCGAAGGTAGCCCCAGTGCACTGATGGGTGTACCTATTAGTGTGAGCATGACCCGTATATGCGGATATTATCTGCTGGGTGTAGTGGTAGCTGCGGATGAATTGGGGTTAACGATGAGCGAATCGCCACTATTGGTTGAACAGGGGTCAAAGCGCAGAGACACCCCGACACGCCAGAGCCGGCACCGGTGACGCGGGTGGCCAGCGCAGCGATGACCCGACGCGGCGGGCGATGCTCACCCGAACCGGCGCGCGCCAGCCAGCCGCTGGCACGCCCCCTGCAGTGCGCGGTAGCGCTCGCAGCCGCGCTGGCTACCACCGCGGGATGCAGCACGGAATCCGCCCCTGCGACGGTGACCAACAACTGCGGTCCGCGCGCTGCCCACCAATTCGCGCAGCCAGCGGCCACCGCCGCGGCGACCGGAGGGTCGTGCACCTCACTCGAGTTCACCACCGCGGGCACCTACACCGTGACGGTTCGCTTCCCCACACCCAGCACCACTGCCTCGATCGATTACCTGCTGGTGGGTGCCGGCGGCGGCGGGGGCCGCGGCCCCGGACCCGGTGGCGGTGGCCCGGCCATCGGCCCGAGCAACACCGGCGGAGGCGGAGGCGGGGGCGGAGGCGCCGGCACCACGATCTCCGCCATCGGCGTGCCACTACCCGCACATGCCGGCTCGGTCGCACTCACCGTGGTCGTGGGCGCCGGAGGCACCGGCGGCGTAGGCGGGGGCGGACCCGCGATGCCCGGTGCTCACGGCCACGACGGAGCACCCACCGCCCTCACCGGCGACGGCTTGGCGCTGACCGCCCCCGGCGGCAGCGGGGGCAGCGGCGGGCAAGGCGGCGCAGTCGGAGCAGGCGGCGGCAAAGGCGGAGCGGGCAATCCCCCCGGCGCCAACGGAGGACCCGGCAGCCGGGGAACTCCAGGACGTCCCGGCCCTGGAGGTAAAGCCGCGCACGGATCCGGCGGCGACGGCGGCCAAGGCGGCGCCCAAGCCGGTGGAGCACACAACGGAATGGCCGGACAGAATGGCTATGCACTGTTACAAATCCACGGCGCGACAGCCGTCACCTCATAACCACCTTGCGGCCCGGTAGTCACAACTACTCGCAGGACGCCACGCCGTATCAGCGCGGAGCGACCATGACAGCCCATGCAGGTACGATCTTGCACCATTAGAGTGAGTTGTCCCACCCAGATTGTCGCGGCCTGAAACCGGCGAATCGCGGGTGATGTTGTTGTGGGTGACCGACTGCCATAAACGTGGTTGGCGAGAGCCACGAATTTTGTGTTGTACGCACCCCATCCACAGAATTCCCACAGGATATCCACGCCTGCTGCACAATCCCGACCGGTTGTCCACATTATGTGGAGACTGCCCTTGCCGGCTCGCCTCTACGGTGCGCACCGTGAGCGAGACACCGACCTACGACCAGCTGCGTGGCGAGCGAATCAAGGCTGACATGGCCGCCTGCGAGGCTGACCCGCAACCAGTGGATCGTCCCGGCAGGCACCGCCTCCACGATGACGCGATCGCTGGATCGGCAGTCCCCACAGCATGGCTAAGACCCCGAGCTGATCTGGCGGACAACCAGCCACGGTTCGGGAGGGAGAAACCGGACGAACGCCGTGAAATTGCGGCGGCGATGCGCCGCAAACCGGAACGACGGAGAGAAAACAGAGCTTAGGCGCGCGTAGCACCTGGCAAACCAGTACTGGAACCGACGTCTCGCTGTATCGGTGTCAAAGGCTTACCGGGATGCGCGCATCCGCCGGCAGCACGGTGGTAGGAGGACGGAAGATGATAAGACGAGATGCGTCGGCTCGGCGATCAGGACCTGGTGCGCAGGGGCGCCCGGGTGCTCACCGTGGCGCGACGATGTCAGCCACCCCCACCCCTGCCACCAGCACCTTCGCCCGGTTCCTGTGGATCTTCACCACCTTCGGAATCATCGTGATCGTCGTCGTGATCGGATTTCTGATCGGCATCGTGCGCGCCCTGGAATCCATCGACAACGGCCTGTTCACCTCCTCCAACCTCGCCGCCAGCGCCACCGGCAACGTCACCCCCCTGCCCGACTACATCCACACCATCAACTCCGCCCTCACCGACATCGACACCGCCCTCAAACCCATCCGCGGACAAGTCGCCGACGCCACCGCCTCCCTGGTCTCCATCCGCGGCACCGCCCGCGGTATCGACACCTCACTCACCGACACCTCCACCTCGCTGACCTCCACCTCCAACGCCCTGGCCACCGTGTCGACCACCCTGACCGGCGTCACCGGCTCTGCATCCTCGATCTCCTCCTCACTCATCGACACCTCCTCGGTGCTGCTCAACGTCCACGGCATCACCCACTCCATCGACGGCACCCTGGAAACCATCCACAACGCCGACAGCCGCGGCACCGCCCTGATCACCCCCCAAGTCAACGACATCAACCACTCCCTCGTCGGCGCCGAACAAGACCTGGTCAACATCAACCTGCAACTCCAAGAAACCAACCGCCACCTCACCAACATCTGCACCTCCCCCACCGTGTCCCTGCTTCCCCCCTTCAAATGCCACCC
>JAJPIR010000131.1 GCA_021324675.1 Actinomycetota bacterium | reverse complement strand
GTGCTCCGAGCCAGCGGGTTGGATCCGGTGGAAACACCGGAAGAGTACGAGGCGGCCTGGGAGGCCGCGGTGGCGGATGCCCGGGCCGATGCCGAGGCGGAGGCCGCGGAGGTCATCGCACTTGGCGGGCTGTACGTGCTGGGTACCGAACGGCACGAGGCGCGGCGCATCGACAACCAACTGCGTGGCCGTTCCGGGCGCCAAGGCGACCCCGGGGAATCCCGGTTCTACCTGTCGCTGCGTGACGAGCTCATGGTCCGCTTCAACGGACCGCTGGTCGAGTCCATCATGACCCGACTGCGGATGGACGATGACATCCCGATCGAGGCCAAGATGGTCACCCGGGCGATCCAGTCCGCGCAGACCCAGGTCGAGCAGCAGAACTTCGAGATCCGCAAGAACGTCTTGAAATACGACGAGGTCATGGACCTCCAGCGAAAGGTGATCTACGCCGAACGCCGGCGGGTGCTCGAGGGTGAGGACCTGGGCGAGCAGGTTCAGCACATGATCACCGATGTGATCACCGCCTACGTCAACGGTGCCACTGAGAATGGCTACGTCGAGGACTGGGATCTCGACCAGCTGTGGTCGGCGCTGCGGACGCTGTACCCGGTCGGTATCAAGTACGAAGACGTCGCCGATGACATCGGGGACCTGACTCGAGAGACGCTGCTGGGTGCAGTGCTCGAGGATGCGCGGGCGGCATATGCCCGCCGTGAGGCGGAACTGGAGCAGATGGCCGGCCCCGACGCGATGCGCGAACTCGAGCGCCGGGTGGTGCTGTCGGTGCTGGATCGCAAGTGGCGCGAGCACCTCTACGAGATGGACTACCTCAAGGAAGGCATCGGCCTGCGCGCGATGGCTCAGCGTGACCCGCTGGTCGAGTACAAGCGCGAGGGATTCGAGATGTTCAGCGCGCTGCTCGAGGGGCTTAAAGAGGAGTCGGTCGGTTTCCTGTTCAACGTGCAGGTGCAGGTGGCCGCGCCGGAGGTGCCGGCCGAACCGTCGCCGACCGAACCCGCTGCCGCGGCGCCGGGTTCGGTGCTGTCCCAGGCCGACCGGCAGACCGGCGAGGACACCGCTCCCGCGCCCGCGCTGGCCGGAATGGGTGGTATGTCCGCGCCGGAGGCACGCCCGCTGACCTACACCGGCCCCGCCGAGGATGGCGGCGAAGTGCAGACGCGCGGCGAGGAAAGCGGCGCTGCCTCCGCGGAGCCCTCCCGTAACGCGCCCTGCCCTTGTGGCTCGGGTCGCAAGTACAAGCGCTGTCACGGCGCCCCCACCACTGCCCACTCGTGACCTCTTCTCGGGCGCGTCGTGCCCTCCTGCCGCGCGTGTCGCGGTCTCCTGCCGCGCATGTCGCGGTCTCGTGGCGAGCGTGTCGTGCGGATTAGCGTGTCCGGCACTGGCCACGAGCGGCCAAGTCACCGCTGGTGAGGCGTAATTGCAACGTGGTGCACTGCCATCTGCCGCTGTGCTTTTCGAAGCGTGCCGCCAGCGCCCGGACACCGGTGGTCAGCGTGACGACCGCGACCGCCTCTAGTGCATCGACGGCATGCTGCTGGGTGATCACCCTTCGCACCTGCGGTTGCAAATGACCGGCCGCTGCTTGGAGTGACGGAAGAGAATCAAGCACCTCCGGACGTAGCACTTTAGACAGCTGCCGGGCAGCCCGCCGGCCGCGGAGCGCTTCCACCACGGCGCGGAGCACTCGGTCTACCAGCACAGGTGCTGTCGGGTCGGTGGCTGGCAGTGTTGCAACTGCGGGTGGTGCGGTGATCACCGGTGCGGTGATCGGCAGGATGTCTGCCAAACGGCGCAGCACGGGACGCCGCGATTGCTGCGGACATGCCTCAGCGATGCTGGTCGTCAACGAAGCCTCCTCGTCGGTACGACCGCGCGGGGTAGGCGCGATCAATCGACGGCGGGGCCGGAGACGCCGTGTCGGCGGCCTGGCTCCGACGCCAGGACCGCGGGATACCGGATTGGAGGAGGGGCTCCAGCCGGTAGCGCTGAGTATGCATGCCGTTGCAGAGCGTTGTCAGCACCTGTCGCCGGACTGGGTACAGATTCGCGCTCGACCGGCTTACTTCGGTATCTGGTGACGTCTACGACGGCGCGGGGCACGCTGGCCATCGAGCGAGCACCCAGCACGCCGACGAGCCCAGTCGAAACACACCACCGCAGCGGCGCTGGCAACGTTGAGCGACTCGACGTTGCCAGTCATCGGGATGCTGACCCGGCCGGTGAGGTGCGCGGTGACACCGGCGGACAGGCCTGTGCTCTCATTGCCCAGCACATAAGCCACCAGCGGCGGCGGCGCGTAATTGAACAGTGAGTGCCCTCCCGGCGCCGAGGCGGACAATCCGAGCACTGCGAACCCTGCAGCGCGCAGGGTGGCGCAGCCGTGCTCCGCCGTCGCAGCGCGCAGCACCGGAGCGTGAAATGCCACCCCCGCCGATGCTTTGATCACTAGGGGATCGATCGCCGGTACCCCTTTGCGCGGCAGTACCACGCCGTCCATCCCGGCGGCAGTGGCGGTGCGCAAGATCATCCCTACGTTGGCCGGATTGGTGATCGCGTCGAGAACGAGCACCGCCGCCGGACTATCCAGCGTGGCCAAGGCGCTCTCCAGCGACCGCATGCGGGGTGCCTTAACGTCGGCCAGCACTCCCTGGTCGTGCCGGCCATTGCCAGCCAAGACCTTCACCCGGTGCGCCGATACCCGTTGCACCGGTACTTGCCGGCGCGCAGCCGAGCCGAGGATCTCCGTGACAATGTCTCCGCGGGCATGCACGGCCATGATCACCTTATCGACGGTCAGTGCCGGGTCGGTCAGCGCCTCCAGCACTGGTTTGCGGCCGTAGACGGTAATGAAGAGGTCTCTCGGGCTCGCGCCCTGCCGGCTGGCTGGGCCACCGAGCTGATCGTCCGGAGAGGGCACGTACTCAGGGTAAGCCGACGTCTGCGGAGGTTGCCGCTGGCGGTGATCTAGCCTTGTCCGTTGTTCTCGCCAGTGGAGGACCCGGTACAGAGAGGCGACGTTCGCCGATGAGGGTCTACATTCCTGCCACGCTTGCGTCGCTGCGAAGCCTCGTGGAGTCCGACGAACTGGTTCCGGTCGCCGGCACGGCCTTTGCCGTCACTCCGATGCTTCGCGAGTCCTACGCTGCCGGGGACACCGAGGAACTGGAGTATGCGGCGATGAACGAGGCCGCCCGGGCGTCCTTGCGGCTGCTGGCCGCTGAGCTAGACGCCAACCCGGCGGCACTCCCGCGGCGTGTGGTGGTGGCGGCCGACGTCGAGCGGGTCCAAATGCGCGCTGATCTTGACGACGCCGCGGTGGCGCTTGCTGGCCCCGTAGCGATGTCCGCAGTTGCCGCTGTGCACGTCGATCTGGCCGAGGCTGAAGATGCGGTGCGCGCCGCGGCAGCGGTCGTGGACGCTGCTGACCTCGGTGATCCAGACGCCGAGTTCACCCTCGGCGGCGCGGAGGACCACGAGATGGCCTGGTACGCCACCCAGGAGATTCCCTTCCTGCTCGAGTTGCTCTAACCCAGCCTCTCACCGGCGTGTCGCGTGCTCGTGTTCGCCGTGTCGCCCCCCTGTGCCCGTGTGTCGCGCTCCCGTGCTGGGCGTGTCGTCGTCGCATGCCCTTGCGGCCACGTGGTGACGGCCGGACACCATTTGGCGGCGACGGTCTCCAGCGGCCGCCGCCGGACGGCACGATTCGAAGATCGCGGACCCGGGGAAGCGACACAGAGGCGCCGGGGCGCGACACACGAAGCGCCGGGGCGCGACACACGAAGCGCCGGGGCGCGACACACTGGGAAGGAGAGCCCGGCGCGCCGGGCTTGCGGAGGAGAGCAGGGAGGTTTCGATGGACGCGATCACGTCCACCCCGGCCCCGCGCAACGAGCCAGTCCGCAGCTACGCCCCGCGTACCCAGGAGCGGACGTCGCTGATCCGCACGCTGACTGAGCTGGCTGACCAGCGCCCCGAGTTGACCATGACCATTGGTGGGATGCAGCGGATGGCCGCAGGTCAACCGTTCAACGTGGTCGCGCCGCACCGGCGTGCCCACGTGCTCGGCACCAGCGCCCAGGCCAGCCCGACTGATGTCGCCGACGCCGTCCGGGCTGCGACACGAGCGGCGACCGCCTGGCGAGACATGCCCTTCGACGAGCGGGCGGCGATCCTGCTGCGCGCCGCGGATCTGGCGGCCGGCCCGTGGCGCGACACGCTCAACGCGGCCACCATGCTTGGCCAGTCGAAGTCGGTACAGCAGGCGGAAATCGACGCGGCCTGCGAGCTGATCGACTTCTGGCGGTTCAACGTGCACTATGCACACCGGATTCTCGAAGAGCAGCCAAGCTCGGTACCCGGCGAGTGGAACCGGATGGATCACCGACCCCTGGACGGGTTCGTCACCGCGATCACCCCTTTCAACTTCACCGCGATCGCCGCTAACCTGCCGACCGCGCCCGCGCTGATGGGAAACACGGTGGTGTGGAAGCCCACCCCCACCCAGCAACTCGCCGCGCACTACACGATGCGACTGCTCGAGGTTGCCGGGCTACCGCCCGGGGTGATCAATATGGTGACCGGGGATGGCGCAGCCGTCAGCGAGGTCGCACTGGCAGATCCGGACTTCGCGGGATTGCACTTCACTGGATCGACCGCGACCTTCAAGATGCTCTGGCGCACGATCGCTGGTCATCTGGACGGCTACCGCAGCTACCCGCGCATTGTGGGGGAGACTGGCGGTAAGAACTACCTGGTGGCGCATCCATCGGCCGAGCCGGCGGCGGTGACGGCCGCGCTGGTCCGGGGGGCGTTCGAGTACCAGGGGCAGAAGTGTTCGGCGGTCTCTCGGGCTTACGTTGCCCGGTCGCTATGGGACAGCGGTTTGAGAGAGCAGCTTGCCGAGACCACACGCACGATCAGCTATGGCGACGTCGCGGATCTGTCGAACTTCGGCGGCGCGGTGATCGACGCTCGAGCTTTCGCCAAACACCGCGACGTGCTGGCCAGAGTCGTCACCGATCCGTCGATCGACGTCCTTGCCGGTGGCCACTGTGATGATTCGCAGGGCTGGTTCGTGCAACCCACGGTGCTGCTCGCCGACGATCCCAAGCATGAGGTATTCACGACAGAATACTTCGGACCCATCTTGGCGGTGCATATATACCCCGATGGCGACTACCGGGCGATCCTTGACCTGGTCGACTCAACCGGACCGTATGCCCTGACGGGTTCGGTATTCGCCACTGACCGGCAGGCGGTCATGCAAGCGCAACGAGCGCTGCGCTTCACGGCAGGCAACTTCTATGTCAATGACAAGCCGACCGGCGCGGTTGTGGGCCGCCAGCCCTTCGGCGGGTCCCGCGCCTCGGGCACCAACGACAAGGCCGGGTCAATGCTCAACTTGCTGCGCTGGACCAGCCCTCGCACCATCAAGGAGACCTTCGATCCGCCTACCGAGTACACCTACCCGTACATGCTCGAATAGCTGCAGCTACACCTGCCGCGGGGCATGCTCGACGCGGAAGGGGCGAAACCCGCGGGCACGGTAGTTGCTCAGGGCATGCGGGTGATCGATCGATGTGGTGGCCAACCACACCCGGTCCACCACATCGAAACCCCACGCGAGCCGGGTGGCCAGCGTTAACAGGTGGCCGCCGAATCCCCGACCGACCCATTCCGGGACCAGCCCGAACTTGGTGATCTCAACGTCGCCGCTCGAATGCTTCTCCATGAGGATCAGGCCGATGACGTCCGCACCGACCCTCGCGATCCAGCACCGCACGCCAGGCCGGACCAGCAGGTTCGACCACCGCTGTTCGGACCATCCCAGGCTCAACCAATGATGCGGTGCGGCGATCCGGTTGTGGGTCGAGCGGATCAGTGCCCGCGCGGTCGCGTCGGCACGGTCTAACGCGATCTGCGCAGGCGGCAACCTACCGGGGACAAGTTGGTCACGAGAAGTCATTTCCAGGTAGGTGATGGTCACCTCGATCAGCACCACCCGACGGTGCCAGTGGCCAGCAGCGAGATCAACCCGCGTCGGCGAGCGCAGCGAGTAGGCGTCGCACGGACATGGCCCGGCGGTAGGCGGCGCCCTTGAGGTCGTCCAGTGCGCACTCCGGGTCCCCGGGCGGCCCGAGATGAGTGCAGCCACGAGGACAATTCTTGATCGCCTCAGCCAGATCACCGAAAGCGCGGACCACGTCATCTGCCGTCACGTGCGCCAACCCGAAGGAGCGGATCCCCGGCGTATCGATCACCCACCCACCGTCCGGTAGCGGTAGCGCCACTGCCGAGCTGGAGGTGTGCCGGCCTTTACCCACCGCACTGACTGCGGCGGTGGCCCGCAAGGCGTCCGGTACCAGCCGATTCACCAGCGTCGATTTGCCCACCCCGGAGTGCCCGACCAGGGCCGATACCCGGCCCGCTAGCTGGGCGCGCACCGCATCGACGCCGATCTCCGGGCTTGTGACCAATACCGGCAACTCCAGTGCTGCGTACCGCTCGAGCACGGCATCTGGTGCGGCGAGATCCCGTTTGGTCAGGCACAGCACCGGTTCCAGGGCGCCGGCATAGGCAGCTACCAGGGCGCGGTCGATCAGCCCGAAGCGTGGCGGCGGGTCCGCCAGCGACGCCACGATCAGCAGCTGCTCGGCGTTGGCCACCACGATGCGTTCGTAGGGATCGGTGTCGTCGGCAGTGCGGCGCAGCACGCTGGTTCTTTCGTCGACCCGGACGATGCGTGCGAGAGCATCCGGTGCGCCGCTGACCTCGCCGACCAGCCCGACCCGGTCGCCCACGACCACCGGCGTGCGCCCCAGCTCACGGGCCCGCATCGCGGTCACCCGCAGCGTCGGATCATGGTCAGGGGCGCACGTCCATCGGCCGCGATCCACCGCGACGACCATCGCGGCTGATGCGTCTGAATGATCGGGACGGCGCTTGGTGCGGGGACGGGAACCGCCTCGGCCCGGCCGGACTCGGACGTCAGACTCATCGAGACTCTGAGTGCGCCGTGGTGCGCTCGCCGGCCGGCTCAGCCGTCACCACCTGCCAGCATCGCCGCCCAACGTGCCGGGAACTGCGGCAGCGTCTTGGTCGTGGAAGTGATGTCATCCACCGCGATCCCGGGCACCACGAGACCCAGGATCGCGCCCGCGGTCGCCATCCGGTGATCGGCGTAGGCCGCCCAAGGACGGCCAGGGTCGCTGCGCAACGGTCGGGGACGGATCTCCAAGCCGTCGGGCAGCTGCCGGATGTCGCCGCCCAGTGCACCGATCTCGGTGGCCAGCGCGGCCAGCCGGTCGGTTTCGTGCCCACGTAGGTGCGCGATACCACGTAGCCGCGACGGCGTTGCCGCCAGCGCCGCCAGCGCCGCGATGGTCGGGGTGAGCTCTCCAACGTCGTGCAGGTCGGCGTCGAGGCCATCGAGCCGCCCGGGACCGGACACGGTCAGCCCATGCTCGTCCAGTTCAACGGTGCACCCCACCTGCTCCAGCAGCGGGCGGATTGCGTCGCCGGCCTGGGTGGTGCGCGCCGGCCAGCCCGACACGGTGACCTGCCCACCGGTGACCGCGGCGGCCGCCAGAAACACCGCGGCGTTGGACAGGTCGGGTTCGACGTCGAAGTCGCCGCCGGCGATGGGGCCAGGAGATACCTGCCACCACGTCGTGCCGTCGGAGCAAACCTCAATGCCACGGTCGGCAAGCATCTGCATGGTCATGTCGATATGCGGCCGCGACGGCACCGGCGGACCGTCATGCCGGACCGTGATGCCCGCGTCGTACCCCGCGGCGGACAGCAGCAGCCCGGAGACGAACTGGGACGAGCTGGACGCGTCAATGCGCACCTCCCCCCCGGGCAGCTGGCCGGTGCCGTGCAGCACGAAGGGCAACGAGTCTCCCTCCACCTGGCAACCCAGTGCGCGCAGTGCGCGCAGTATCGTTCCCATCGGGCGCTGCCGGGCCCGCTCGTCACCGTCGAAATGAACCGGGCCATCAGCCAAAGCGGCCAGCGGGGGCACGAAGCGCATCACGGTGCCGGCCAGCCCGCAGTCCACCGTTGCCGGTCCGCGCAGGCCACCGTGCGCGGTGACGCGGAATTCGTCACCTTGGCTGGTCACCGGTACCCCCAGCGCCTCCAGCGCACCAGCCATCAGATCGGTGTCCCGGCTGCGTAGTGCCCGCCGGATGGTCCCCCCGCTACCAGCTAGCGCGGTGAGCAACAGCGCTCGGTTGGTGATCGATTTCGATCCCGGGACGGTGACGGTGGCCCGCACCGGTCCACCGGCCAGCGGCGCAGTCCAGGGTAGCTGGGTGGAGGTGGTCATGGCGTCATCATCGCGCAGGCGCCCATGCCACGATGAGGCTATGTGCGGCAGGTACGCCTCCACCAAAAATCCCGCGAAGTTGGCGGTCGACTTCGACGCTGTTGACGCCACCGACGGTGCTGCGCCCGGCGCTGACTACAACGTTGCACCCACCAAGCCGGTGCTGTCGGTGGTGACCCGGCATCCGCGCGACGAGGAAGGAAATCCCGATCCAGACCGGACGGTGCGCAGCATCCGGGTAATGCGTTGGGGACTGGTGCCGCACTGGGCCAAGGACCCCGGGATCGGATCCCGGATGATCAATGCCCGGGCTGACAGCGCCAGGAGCAAGCCCGCATTCCGCGATGCGATGGCGCGGCGGCGCTGCTTGATTCCGGCCGACGGCTGGTATGAGTGGCAGCGCGTAGGCAATCACAAACAGCCTTTTTTCATCACACCGCAGGACGGCTCCACGCTGGCACTGGCTGGTCTGTGGTCTACCTGGCGCGGTCCGGACGCGGTCGCGCCGCCGCTGGTGACCTGCGCAGTGTTGACCGCCGACGCGGTGGGCCCGCTGCGCGACATCCACGACCGGATGCCGCTGATCCTGCCTACCCAGGAGTGGCAGGCTTGGCTCGATCCCGATTCTGACGACGTCCGCACGCTGCTTGACTCGCCGTCGGGGGAGCTGGTGGAGGCGCTGGAATTGCGTCCGGTGTCCACCGCGGTTAACGACGTCCGCCACGGCGGCCCGGCACTGGTGAAACGCCTTGACCCGGAGCAGCCGGCGCTGCTGGATCTGGACCACGTCCGGTGACCGGTCTGACTATTCCGACACCACACGGACCGGCCCAGGTCGAAATGCAGTGCGCCGAGCGGGGCGAGGCAGCGTTGCTGCTTGGCCACGGGGCAGGGGGTTCGATCAACGCGCCCGACCTCGTGGCCTGTACTAGGGCGGCAACCGCGGCGGGGATGCATGTCGCGCTGGTTACCCAGCCGTACCGGGTGGCAGGCCGGCGTGCTCCGGCGCCGGCCCGGCAGCTCGATGAGGCGTGGTTGGCTGTCAGCCAGAATCTGTCCGATGAGGCGTTCTCCGGCTTGCCTTTCATTTTCGGCGGTCGTTCCTCCGGCGCCAGGGTTGCCTGCCGCACCGCGTCAGCGGGTAGTGCCGTAGCTGTCCTGTGTCTGGCGTTCCCCGTGCACCCGCCTGGGCGTCCGGACCGTAGCCGGATGGATGAATTGGACGGTGTAGCCGTGCCGGTGCTTGTCGTGCAGGGCGAGCGCGATCCCTTCGGCCGTCCTGAACCTGCCGCTGGCCGTGAGGTCGCGCTGTTGCCCGGAGACCACTGCCTCAAGGCTGATCTGGAGGCGCTGCAACGCGCGGTCGCGGCATGGTTGACGCGCCAATTGCGTGCCTTATCAACCTGACGCAGCTCTCATACGCGCGACGTTACTCCCCGGCCAGCGTTCCCAGATTGCTGCGCCGGTATAGAGGTGACACGGCGCGACACAGAATCTGAGCTCGAATCGCAACACGATCGATCTATTGCGCGCTGAACAGCGGCGAGCTGCCTACCGAAGGTGGCCAGCGCCCGTAGGTGGTCGTCACCGTCAGCCTGCCGGTATTGCAGGGCCACATCGGACCCGCATCACTCGCGCTGGGTGGTCCGGTCAATGCCGAGGCGGCGCGCCGCCTGGCCTGCGACGCTGAGATCATCCCGGTCGTGCTCGGTGCCTGCGGCGGCTCGACATCGGGCGCGCCAGCCGCACCGTGCCCGGGCGATTCGCCGCGCGGTGATCCTGCGCCTTGCCGGCTGCACCTTGCCGGCTGCACCTTGCCGGCTGCACCTTGCCGGCTGGCGCATCTCGATGACCGGCGGCATTCCGCAATTCCACCCACCACCCGGGGCTAGGCAGACCTCCACGCCGCAATCCACTCGACACCGCGCCGGAGCTAATCCGCATCCGCGAGTAAGCGTTTCATGAGGCGGTCGCGATCGACGCGACGGTAGCTTTTGTCACGTGAACCAAGTCGTCGGGAGCCAGCTCTAGCTGCAGCCCGCGCCGGCCGGCGCTGCAAAAAACCGTCTCGAATTCTCGGGCCGAGATGTCGATTATGACAGGCAGCTGCTTTCGATGACCGAGCGGTGAAATACCGCCAATGACGTAACCGGTGACTCTTTCAGCGTCGGCCACCGCCGCCATTTTCGCCCTTTTCGCACCCATCACGGCGGCCAGCGCGTGCAGGTCGACCTGGGTACTGACCGGCACGACCGCGACTGCCAGCCGCCCGTCCAGTTCGGTGATCAGTGTCTTGAACACCCGTTGTGGTGCCAACCCTAGGGCGGCGGCCGCTTCCGGCCCGTACGAGTCGGCGTGCAGACTGGGGGAGTAGGTGTGCAGCCGGTAGCTGACGCCGCAGCGGTTCAGGAGCGTCGTCGCGGGCGTGCTCTGCCCTGCCATGGCGAACCAGCTTAGGTCCGGCCAGGTCATGATCCGGGAGCGGCGCGCACCGACGGTGATCAGATTGCGGAATGTGAGCGCCGGAAAGGGCGTTACCCCGGCCGTGGTAGTGACAGCTCTGCAATGCCGACAGACCCCACCGAGATCGTTGGGCTTATTGGCCGATTGGCGCGTACCCTCGACCACTAATGCGGACCTGGGCATGGGGGTGGTCGGACTAATGTCAACCGACAGCGCCGGACCTGCCCAATCCGGTCAGCTCCAGCCAAGCCCCGAAGAGACGCTCGTCGAGTCGAACAGCGAGGAGCAGGCCCCGGCCGTCAAATCGGACATTGAGGGTGAGGCCGCCGAGACGGCGGAGCAGCGTACCGCTCGGTTCGAGCGAGACGCCATGCCGTTGCTCGACCAGCTTTACGCGGCGGCGCTGCGGATGACCCGCAACCCGGCCGATGCGGAGGACCTCGTTCAGGAGACCTACCTGCGGGCCTATGGCGCTTTCGACTCGTTCCGCGAAGGAACCAATCTGCGGGCCTGGCTGTACCGTATTCTCACCAACACCTATATAAACGGGTACCGCAAGCGGCAGCGGCAGCCGGTGGCGCAACCTTCCGAGGAGATCACCGACTGGCAGCTTGCGCAGGCTGCGCAGCACAGCTCGTCGGGTTTGCGGTCAGCGGAGATGGATGCGCTGGACAGGCTGCCCGACACTGACGTCAAGGAAGCTTTGAGTCAATTGCCGGATGAGTTCCGGATGGCCGTCTATCTGGCCGACGTCGAAGGCTTCGCATACAAGGAGATCGCCGAGATCATGGGCACCCCGATCGGGACTGTGATGTCGCGGCTACACCGGGGGCGCAAGCAACTGCGCGACATGCTCACCGGAGTGGCCCGCGAGCGCGGCTTCCTGCGCGACGCGGAGGTCGCGTCATGAGTTGTGGAAAGCCACACGACACCGACTGCCACCAGGTTCTCGCCGAGTTGTGGCTGTTCTTGGATAACGAATGCAACCGCGAACGCCGGGAGTTATTGCAGCGCCACCTAGACGAATGTGGCCCGTGCTTGGAGGAGTACGGCCTTGAGGAGCACCTTAAGGCGTTGCTGGCCCGTAAGTGCGGCGGTGATCATGCACCCGACGCGCTCAAGCAGCGGTTACGCGAGTCCATCCGTGAGATCATGATGCGGCAAGCCGTCCTTGGTGCGGAAGTGACGGTGCACCAAACCGAAGACGGAACCATCGTCGAAGTCTCTAGCGTCGAATCACACGCCTGGCTGTCCACCGAGCGGTGATCCGCGCTGCGGGCTCACCGTCTGGGATGACGGGCCCGCAGCGGGACGTCAGCTGTTGGGACGCTTGCCGTGGTTGGCGGAGTTACTCTTGCGGCTACGCTTTTTGCGACCTTTCTTGGACACTGTCGTCCTACCTCTCTGAGTCTTTCAGCGACGTCTTTCAGCGACGCGATCGTGGTCGTGGACCAGTGTGTCACGGTGCGCTATGACTGCGTCGAGGAGTGGGTGGCTCAGCGTGGTTGGATGGCAGGCACAGCATCAAGGAGGGCGATCCATGACTGAGGAGATCCGGGCCGAGATGGTGGCCAACGTGTGGAAGATCGTGGTCGCCGAGGGCGATGCGGTGTCTGACGGTGACACGTTGGTGATACTCGAATCGATGAAGATGGAGATCCCGGTCTTGTCCGAGGTGGACGGAACGGTCGCGAAGTTGGCGGTCTCGGAAGGCGATGTTGTGCAGCAGGGCGACTTGATCGCCGTGGTTGAGTAAAGCTTTCTGTGAGTGGTTAGCCGGCGGTGAGCCGCAATGTCGACGCTCAGTGAGTTACTCGCCCGGCATACCGGGCTCCCCGGCGCCGCGGTGGCCCACCTGCAGCGGGTCGTCGCTGAGTGGCAGCTACTGGCTGATCTGGCATTCGCCGATCTGCTGATGTGGGTACCGCAGAACACCGCGGACCAAGCAGAAGAATTCTTATGCGTTGCCCACGTCCGGCCGACCACCGGTCCCACGGTCCATCCCGACGACCTCGTCGGCACCCGGGCTAGTGACTCCGAGCGCCTCTGGCTGAGCAAGGCGTTGCGGCACGGCAGCATCTTGCGTGAAGAACAGCCCTCCTGGTTACTTGGTGTTCCGGTGCGGCGCGAGGTGGTACCGGTACGTCTGGGTGAGCGGTGGATCGCTGTGCTGGGTAGGGAGGCGAATCTGGCGGTTCCCCGGGTTCCCAGTCCACTGGAGATCGCTTATCTGGGTGTCGCCGCGGACCTGTGCCAGATGCTGGCCGACGGCACCTTCCCTGACCCCGGCACCACTCCAGATCTGCAAGGTGGACCGCGAGCAGGGGATGGTTTGCTCCGGGTCGATCCGCAGGGAATCGTGATTTACGCAAGTCCCAACGCATTGTCGGCCTATCACCGGATGGGGCATGCCGCTGAACTGAGGGGCGAGCGGCTTGCCCCGCTGACCCGCACCCTGATTTCCGACCCATTCGATGGCGCGGAGGTTGCACAGCGCATCCTAGGTGCGATCCAAGGCAGGCCGAGCACCCGGATCGAGGCCGAGGCAGCCGGTGCCACGATGTTGTTTCGAGCGCTGCCGTTGCGACCGCGCGGCGCGCCAGCTGGAGCGCTGGCGCTGGTCCGTGACGTGACGGAGCTGCGCAGCCGCGATCGTGCATTGCTGTCCAAGGACGCCACTATCCGGGAGATTCACCACCGGGTGAAGAACAACCTGCAAACGGTGGCTGCCCTACTGCGCCTGCAATCTCGGCGCACCGCGAATATCGAGGCGCGCCAAGCCTTGCAGGAATCGGTACGCCGGGTGGCCTCCATCGCCATGGTGCACGAGACGCTGTCTATGTCTCTGGACGAACGGGTAGACATCGACGAGGTCGTGGACAAGGTGCTCGCCATGGTGGCTGAGGTGTCAGGACAGGAAAGCCGAGTCGTCATCCGGCGGGAAGGCGCATTCGGAATCCTCGCGGCCGAACTGGCCACACCACTGGTCATGGTGCTCACCGAACTCGTCCAGAATGCTCTGGAGCACGCGTTCGAGCCGGGCAGCCGCGGGGAAGTGGTGCTGCGCGCTGAACGGTCCGCCGGATCGCTGCAAGTCACCGTTTCCGACGATGGCCGCGGGTTGCCGGCGGACTTCTCGCTGGCCCGGGCCGAACGGCTGGGACTGCAGATTGTCCGTACTCTCGTCGGCTCCGAGCTTCAAGGGACCCTCGAGCTGCAGCGCGGACAACACCGCGGCACTGTGGCGGTGCTGAGCCTGTCCCTGGCAGGCCGGCGTTAATTCACTCACGGCCGCGACATTTGGCGCGTACCTCATGACAGAAGGCCTGGCACCATCTTCGGTGCCAGGCCTTCCGTGGTCGTGCTCTGTGCGCGAATCAGACGCCGTTACGGGCCCCGGTCCGAGCGTTACGCCGCTTCAAGGCGCGCCGCTCGTCCTCGCTCATACCGCCCCACACGCCAGCATCTTGCCCGGAGGCGAGTGCCCAGTTGAGGCACTCAGCATTAACCGGGCAGCGGCGGCAGACGGCCTTCGCCTCGCTGATCTGCAGAAGAGCGGGGCCGCTGGTTCCCACAGGGAAGAACAGCTCGGGGTCCTCGTCTCGGCAGGCCGCGCGGTGGCGCCAGTCCATCGTGCTTGCTCCTCGTCGATCGCGCTGGTGAACTACTTTGTCCCAGCGCCGTCGTCGTCTTGTCATTTGGGCTTGTGAATGATTTCACAATCATCCGTGATGTCAAGAGGTATCTACGGACGCAGTGAGCCAATTCACCCAGGAGTACTCCGCGATCGAACCACCAACCGCATGTGAAACCGATTCTCCAAGCACCATTCGGACGTCACTGTGCGTCACGGCAGTTTCGTCATCACTGCCCGTTTCGCTCCATCACCAAGACATGATCACCTCAGTGAGTCGCCAGTAAACCCACCGGCCGATCTGGCCGGGGAGCCTCCTAGCAGCTGGCCCTGTCACTCCTAACGAGGCCGGCTACCAAAACGTTTCGGGCCACTTCTCGCTACTTCTTGCGCTGTGGCCAGTGCCGGGCTGGCTCGGAGGAACACCAAGGTCGGCGACTAATCTGCTGGCATGACCCCCCGCCGACGTACTTGGTCCCGCGGAGGCGGCATGAGCCCCGCCGACGTGCCGGTGCCGGTGCGCGCCGCGGGGGGGTTGGTATTGCTGCAGGGCTTGACCGGCGTAGCGGCTGGAGGCTGGCTGCTCATTGCGGCGCTACGTGGATCCACCGGTCCGGTACCGATTGCAGCCACCGCCGCCTGGCTGGTCGGTTTCGGGGCAATCTTGCTTACTGTGGGTGTCACTCTCATCCGGGGCCGGCACGGTGCACGGACTCCGGCTATTGTCGCCCAGCTGCTGTTGCTCGGAGTGTGCTGGTATGCCATCGGGCCGTCGTCGCAGCCGCTTTATGGCGTCCTGGCCGGAGCATTATGTCTGGTTGTGTTGATACTGCTGTTCTGCGCATCCGCGCGGCGATGGGCCGCTGAGGCACATAGTGCAACGCGCTGATCGGGTGCCTACCATCATGCGGATGGTTCACACTATTTTGACACAGCACCCGCTCAGTTGAGCTGGGCGCGGAGGCTGCGCGCTGCATGTTGGAGCAGCTCCGCATACTGTGGCCATCTCGGAATCTGCGATTCCAGAAACTGGGCACCATCGCGGAAATTAGCCAGCTGGCCGAACGTATGCCCCAACTCGATGAATTCTTCAGCGCCCACGCCGGGTAGCGCTAGACGCATCCGCAATACCCATTCCAGATCGGTGGTACGTCCAAGGTTCCGGTAGACCGCGCGCAGGTTCTGCAGAATGCGGGCGAAAATCGCCCTTCTGGGCGCGGGGGTCAGCAGGTGCCGGCCGAATGGGACGTCCGGACCTGCTTGGTTGGCAGCGCGGAACAACGCTTCGCAACCGGCCAGGTCAAGTAGCGCGCCACCGTTGAAGGCGTCGAGGTACTGGTTGCTGGCCAAGGGGGCAACGAGAAAATGGCCGGGCATGCTGATGCCCTCAAGTGACAGTCCGGCGCGGCGGCCCACCTCAAGGCAGACGATCGATAGTGTGATGGGGATGCCGAGCTTGCGCCGAAGCACGTGATCCAGTAGCGAGTTGCGCGGATCGTAGTAGTTGGTGGTATTGCCGGCGAAGCGCTCTTCGACGAAAAGCCGGTGGATGAGCGACTCAAGTGAGTCAACACCTTGCGCCAAGCGATCCAGTTCTCGTAGCCACATACTGGCGTCAAGGCCTGGGTTGGCGCCAGAGGCGATGGCCAACGCGCCCACGTCAAGATCTGGCCCGGGACCGCGCCCGGCCAGCAATCCGATGAAGTGCTCTACTGCGTCCACCGTGTAGCTGATCGTGCGCCGTGCCGGGGCTTGCTGTCGACACCCGCCCGGTTATCTGGGGTGACTTTTGTGGTGCGGTATTCGAGGTTGATGACGGGAATGTGGCGCGGATCGTGGAGTAAATACCGTCGTCAGCGAGTGTGGTCCCGCTCCTCGCCGCATTGCTCGCCTGAAAGACTGCCTGCCCTTGGGCGCCGATGATGTCGACGACTACCGAGTCAACCCGGGTCGGCACCGTGAACGTATCCGACCCGATTGTGGTGTAGGTGCAGGTCGACGGGCTGGTCAAACGCCGGTGCTGCCGCACGGACGGGGTCTACGGCCAGCGGGTGGCAGCCACGGTACCGGCGATCAGCAGGCGCCTAAGAAGCTCAATACCACAGGCAGACGCCATGACGGGAGTGCGCCAGCAACTGTTCGGGCTCGGCGTGTTGGAGTCCGGCCAGCTGAGCTGTCCCGTAAGGACAGCCTCGCCCAGCTGGCTTCTACCGCAGGATAGGAAGTATTCTAATAAGGCGTCGATGGCGATGCGCGACTTGTTCAGGTGCTGCTACTGATTATCCAATATCGAGGGCCATGATTGATCTGTGGGAATTTCAGGATTTGAGAGGATTGTGTGCAAATAGCTGATCGTGTCTGCCGGTGGCTTGGCCAGCACGCATATGTGGTCCATCAATTCTCGATAGTGCTGTACGTCTTCATCCCGGTCGAGATAGAGTGCGGTGGTAGCCTGCTGAAGGTACACAATGTCCGGCAGCTCAGGCTCGGCGAACCGCAGGATCGTAAATCGGCCACCGATGGCCACGTACTCACCGGAGTAAACGGGCAGCACCTGCAACCTTACGTGTGGTAACTCGGCCATCGTGATCAGATGCCGGATCTGCTCCTGCAGTGCCGACCCGGCAAACCGCCACAGCGCGGCTTGATCGATCACCGCCCACAACCGAGGCGCGCCGGGGGAAGTCAAGATCTCCTGGCGGGTCATCTGCAAAGCGACCCTGCGCTCGATATCGAGGGCCGATTCACCCGGGTGCAGTAATCGCAGGATTGCCCGGGCAGAATCTTCGGTCTGTAGCAAGCCGGGTAGCAGCCGAGGTTGATAGGTGCGGATCACCGAGCTGGCCTGCTCCAGGCCCAAGTAGGTCTCAGCCCAGCTCGGCAAAAGGTCGCTGTAGTGATGTGCCCAGTCTGTTGCGTTGGCTTGCCGAGCTAGCGCCAGAAGCTTCCCACGCTGGTGTTGATCAGTAACGCCATAGAGGGTGAGCAGATCTGCCACGTCGCGCTCGTTGAATCCAACCCGACCGTGTTCCATACGGCTGATCTTGAGGTGAGATGCCCGGATTGCGTGCCCTGCCATTTCGGCGCTGACCCCACTGGCTTCGCGCAGCCGGCGCAGTTGAGTACCGAGTGTGGTGTGCAGCACGGTGAGCCCCCGGGATTGTCCCGCAGGACGGCCGTCAGTCGACGCTTGACCTGCCCGAGCCATACCCACGTGATCCTCACCTACGAGCGTTACGAACACAAGGTCACCATGAACCGCCCAGGGAACGGACACCTCAGCGCTGGTCCCAGACTGGCTCCAGACGCAGAGGTACCACGCACCGCGAGCGTGTCACCCAATATCATCGTCGGCGAGGCCATGCCGATGCACGTTCGCCCGCACGCGCAGCTGCAGCAGTCACCCATATTCGCGCGTAACACTCCAGGGTGCAAATTCGCCAACTGGGGGAACTTGTCCGCATTTGGCACTGGCAGTACCGACAGTGGCTCACCGTGCTTGCGGCGTGACGGCGGTTCGAGGTTTGACCGTCTACACAGCACCTATTGCTCGCTGCCCAGCTCAGCCAGTGCCAGTGACTGCAACTGCCGACGCGGCTGCTTCATCTATCGCGACGCTACGAGTCGGGTCCGGCGGCACAGGACCGATGTTGCTAGCTAGCGGACTGCTGGGCTCCGAAGGGAGCTCGCGGGATTCGACGCCAGTTCGAGTGAGCGGATCGTTGATGCGCTCTTCTTCGGCGCCGCTGGCGGCGTCTGGCTCTTCGTGGTGTTCATCATTCCGCGCGTCGGTTGCATTCCCCTCCAGGCGCAATCAGCCGCATAGCAGGAAGTCGAATCCGGCCTAGGCGAAGGTGACTGGTTCTGCGGACACGTTCAGCGGACCCGGCCGTCTGTCGCGGGTTCTGCGGACATCCCGGGCGGGCCGGCACCGAGGAGGATCAGCGACGGTCACGATGAGGTGCAGCGCTGGCCAACGAAGAACAATCTTCGCCGACCAGTGCTGCTCTCGGTGCTGTGATCAGGAGGCTTGTTTGGTCTCCCAGAATATTTTGTCGATCTCCGCGATGTAATCAAGCAACTGCTGCCCCGTCGCGGGATCATACGAGCCCTTGGTGCCCGCAGCGCCTGCAGCCTTGGTGGCCTTGTTGAACAGCTCATGCAGCTGCGGATACTTCTCGAAGTGATGCGGTTTGAAGTAGTCAGTCCAAAGCACCCAGAGGTGGTGCTTTACCAGGTCGCTGCGCTGCTCCTTGATCTCGATTGCCCGCGAGCGGAAGACTGGATCCTCGTTGGACTGGAATTTCTCCTGGATCGCTTTGACCGACTCGGCCTCAATCCGCGCCTGCGCGGGATCGTAAACGCCGCAGGGTAGGTCGCAGTGCGCAGTAACCTCCAAGCGGGGGTGCAGAATGCGCGATAGCAGTCGCATCGTTCCTCCCTCACGAGTGTGCTGTGTCGTCACGCCGACCCTACTAGCTCCCTGGTGAGTCGGGCATCTGGAGGCTGATCATTGGTGGCATGCCACCTGCTTGAGTGGCCATGGCGCCGTGCCGTGGTGCGCGGACCGTCAATGTCCCCGACTCTGGCCGACGGTGACGTGGTGTTGATCAGCATGCGGGCCCGTCCCCGTCCCGGCTCTGTAGTGGTGGCTTGCTGGCCGCAGCGTCCCGGTCAGTTATCGATCAAGCGCGCGGTTGGTCGGCACGGCAGCGGATGGTGGGTGGAAGGTGACAACCCCGACGCCTCCACCGACTCGCGCCATCTCGGCACTGCGATCCCCACCGCGGTCGTCCTCGCCCGCCTGTGGCCCGCACCCCGGATTCAGTGGCCGCGGCGGAGTCGGTGACCCCGGGATTGCTGCGCGCACCCCCTGCGATGCGCTCAATGGGCGGCGCGCAGCTCGGCGTAGCGAGCTTGGCAGGCCCCCCAGGGGGGGAGGATGCCCGCCGCGGCGGCTTCGCCGAGGGTTGGGGCGGCCCGGTCCTTGTCGGACAGAATCGGCGTGATATCGGGCGGCCAGGGCAGGTGCAGTGCGGGATCCAGCGGGTGCACGGCCCGTTCTGCTGCGGGGTCGTAGCCGGTGGAACAGAGGTAAGCCATCACAGTGCCGTCGGTCAGCGCGGCAAAGGCATGCCCGATCCCTTCAGCGAGATACACCGCGCGCGCGGTCTTGGCGTCGAGCAGCACCGAGCACCAGCGGCCGAAAGTGGGGGAGCCCACCCGAACGTCGATAGCGACGTCCAGCAGCGCGCCCCGGGCACAGTACACATATTTGGCCTGCCCCGGCGGCACGTCGGTGAAGTGCACCCCGCGGATCACGCCCCGGCGGGACACGCTCTGGTTGCACTGCCCTAGCTGCAAGGGGTGGCCGGTGGCCTTGGCAAATAAGGATTGTTGGAAGGGCGCCACGAACTGACCGCGGCCGTCGGTGAACACTTCAGGAGTGAACGCGACCACGCCGGGCACGGCGAGCTCGTGGAACTGCACGGCAACCCCTAGCTACCGGCCTGACGGCGTAATGCGACTTTAGCCCCCTGATCCGGTGACGTTCTAGATCCACTTTGGCGGATGCTGCCGACCACCTGTGACAGCCAGTTGCGGCGACAGCATAACTAATCGCCGGTTCGCGCGTTGGTGCACACGTCAGGGTTGTGACACGCCGTTGCGGGAGTCCAAGCACTTCGCGGCGAGAGGGTGGTGCCGTGGCCGAGCGGGCTGAGCGGGTTGATTTCGTGCCCGCATCGCTTGACCCCCGACAAGGGGCCTGGACTACCGCCGGCCGTCCGCGTGCGGTAATCCGGCCAGGCCGGTCCAGCTCGCGTGGCTGGATAGAGCCGGACGCGATCGGCGCAACGCCGGTCACGCAGCCGCAGGTCCCCTTACCCGAGTCGGCCGCGTTGGTGTGCAAGGACGGCGTCGTCGTCCAGGCCAACCAGGCAGCAGTGCAGCTCGCCGGTCGGTGGCTCCCCGAATCGCTGATCGGCCATCCGCTGCACAGCTTGTTGGTGGATGCACCGGCAAGCTGGGACGTGGCGGAGTCCGGCACTGACGCTGGCCTCATCAGGCCGGACGGTCACGTGCTACCGGTTCGTATAGCGAGCTGGTATATCCCCGGCACGGACCTGCTCATGGTGTTCTTGATCGACACTTCCGATCTGCGTGCGGCAGGCCCTGCGGCGGATGCCAACGAGTTTGCGCAGGAACATGCCGGACTTGTGCAGGCACAACGGATCGCCCGCATGGGCAGCTTCGTCTGGGACTGGCCCACCAACAAAATCAGGTATAGCCCTGCCTTGGCGGAGCTGTTCGGCAGTCGATGCCAGGATGTCGACCCGTTCCGGCAGATCCATCCTGATGACCTTCCCCGGCTGTTCCAGCGGATCCATGAGATGGTCGCCGACCTCGACGCCGACACGTTGGAGGAGGAGTTTCGCGGGCTACCCGAGCACGGCGAGTTGCATTACCTGTGCCGGGTGCAGGTCGAGCGTTCGGATTGGGGGGAGCCCCTGCGCCTGGTAGGTACAGTGCAGGACATCACCCAGCAACGCGCGCTGGAGCGGGCTCTGCGTGCCGAGCAACACCGGTTGGCCCAGGCGCAGCGAGTCGCCCGGATCGGTACCTGGGAATGGGATCCCCGGTGTGACCGGCTCGTCTGTTCGGACATGTTGCGAGAGCTTTACCGGGTCCCCGCAGCCCCCACCACCTACCAGGCGTTCCTATCCCTGGTCCATCCCGATGACCGCGAGTGGGTGGACGGATTGTGGCACCAACTGGTTGCCGACCAGGCACCGCTGACTTTCGAGCACCGGATAGTGACGCCTGACGGGGCGGTGCGTACGGTTCGCTGCCACGGCGCGGCCATCGCCGATGCTTCCGGTGGCTCGCGCCTGGTCGGCACCGTGCAGGATGTGACCGAGCAGCGAGCCGCGGAAGCACGGATGATGCGATCCAGCCAGCGTTTCGCTGACCTGGTGGCGATCACCCCGGTCGGCATTGGAATCTTCGACGACAACGATCGGCTGGTCGACGCCAATGAAGCGTTGTGCAAGCTGCTGGGTTATGACTTGGAGACGTTGCGGGGGATGAGCTCTGAGGCGCTCACTCACCCCGATGAGCGCGCCACCCAGCTGCGGTCTTTGCATATCCATCACCCAGGCAGCTCAGAGAGCTACACGGTGCCCCAGCGGATGCTGCTGCGAGCCGATGGTGACCCGGTGTACTGCGAGTTGCACGTCTCAGCGTCGGTACAGGATGACGGTCAACGCTTCCTGCTCGTGGTCTTCACCGATATCACCGAACGGCGCCGGGTAGCCGAGGCGCTCACCTACCGGGCCACTCACGACGAACTGACCGGGCTGCCCAACCGGTCCGCGATCAAGGACACCTTGACCGAACTGCTTGCTTGCGCAGCGCCCGATGTCGCGGTGCTGTTCTGCGGCATCAACAACTTCAAGCGGGTCAATGATGCGCTCGGCCATGATGCCGGCGATGAACTGCTGGTCGCGGTGGCGCGGCGGCTGCAAGACGGGCTGCCTGAGGGCTGCACCGCTGGCCGGCTCTCCGGTGATGTCTTCGTGGTCATCTGTGCCGACGTCGCCGCCCAGGGCGGAATTGGTTCCCTGGTTGCCCGGGTCTCCGGGCTGTTACGGACTGCGATCCCGCTACGCGGGCAGGTGATCCGGCTGTCGGCAGCCATCGGTGTGGCCGTGCCAGACGACTCGACCAGCGGAGCGCAAGACTTGATGCGTTTCGCCGACGCCGCCATGTATGAGGCGAAGCGGACCGGCACCGGACATTTCGCCATGGCCAACGCGGCCATGATGGCATCAGCTGACCGGCAGGTTGAGCTGGAGTGCGAGCTTCGCGAGGCGCTGGCCCGCGATGAGCTGCAGCTGAACTACCAACCGGTGGTGAATCGGGACGGAGTGATCCTGTCGGCCGAGGCGCTGATCCGCTGGCCGCACCCGGAACGCGGCATGCTCAGCCCGGATGTGTTCCTCCCGGTCGCCGAGCAAGGTGGCCTGATGGGCGAGCTGAACCGGTGGGTGTTGCGCACTGCCCTGCGCGAGGCCCGCGATTGGGTGTCGTGGGACAGGCGACCGGTGTCGGTCGCGGTCAACTTGTCTGATCCAGGTGAATCCGGTTTTGCCGCGATGGTCGCGAACGCGGTCGCCGACAGCGGGCTGCCGTGGGAACGCTTGGTGGTGGAGCTGCTGGAGACCGCGCTGGTCGACTTGCCCGGCGCGACTCGGGAGGCGATGACCGAGCTGGTAGAACGCGGGGCGCGGTTCGCCGTAGACGACTTCGGCACCGGTTACTCGTCGCTAGCCCGGCTCAAAGAGCTGCCCGCTCAGATTGTCAAAATGGACCGCCAATTCGTCTCCGGAGTGGGCGACGACCGGTCAGATCTCGCGGTGGTCCGCGCGGTGGTCGAGATGGCCCATGCGATGGGTCTGGTCTGCGTCGCCGAAGGTGTCGAGACCGCTGCCCAGTTCCAGGTGTTGCGGGATCTCGGGGTGGACGCCTACCAGGGCTGGTTGTTCTCCCGCGCACTCCCCGCGCCCGACCTGCGCGCCTTACTTCACCGCGGCCCCCTCCTACCCTGATCCTCCGCTTCCCTTTGCCCCCTTTCACCCCGACATAAAGACATACCGGGTTTACTGGTATCTCTTTTGGCCGGATATGTCTCCGTGTCGGGATCGGGGTATTGGGCTGCCCGGCCGGCCAGCGCCACTCCGAGCGCGCCTAGGCCAGCCAGCAGCGCCAGCAGCACCGGCAGCGCAACCGCCGGGGCGCCGAGCAGCGCCAGCAACGCCCCGCCCGCGCCGATCAAAACTGACGTGGTGAGCTGGTCGGCCATCTGCGCAGCCGACGAATGGAATCCCACATCGCTGGGGCTGGACTGCTGCAGTACCAGGAATGCCACCGAAGAAAAACCCAGGCCCATGCCGATGCCGGCGATGCCCCACAAGGGAAACGCCAACCAGGACACTCCCCATCCAGGTGCCACCAGCAGCAGCCCAGCAGCACCGACAGTGAGCAGGCTGAATCCGAGCCGCAGCAGCCACTGCCGAGGCAGATCCGGGTGACGCCCCTGCCATCCCGAAGCAGCTGACCAGCCCAGCGAACCGATCACCAACGGGAGTCCCGCGGTGGTCAGCGTCCAGTGGTGGGTGCTGGTCAACATCAGCGGCAAGTACGCATTGGCGCTGAAGAACACCCCAGCGAGTAGCCCCCGGGCGGCAACCACGGTCGGCAATCCGCGGCGGCCCCGGAACACTCCGGATGGCAGTAGCCGCCGCATTGACAGCACCAGCAGCAGCACGGCCGCGGCGGCCACCTCGGCGGCGGAGACGGTCCAGTGCTGAGCGGCCCAGCTCAGCGCGGAAACCGCCACCGCGGCGCCCAGGGCAGCGAGTACCAGGCCGCGCCGGCGCGGGCTGGCGCTGACGCTGGCTACTGGGGCGGGCCGGTCGAGGTGAGACACCGCGGGCACGACCAACCCGACCGCAAGCACCACCACCGGTATCAGGCCGAGAAACACCCAGTGCCACGACAGCTGTTCGGTGACCACCCCGGCCACCGGCGGCCCGATCAACGACGGCAGTACCCACGCCGACGACATCAGCCCGAAGACGGCGGGGCGGCTGCGTTCCGGGTAGACCGCCGCAATCAGCACGTAGGCCGCGACAGTCACAGCGCCGGCACCCCAACCCTGCAGCACCCGCCCCAGCAGCAGCTGTGCCATGCCGGTTGACGTGCCGGCTACCAGCAAGCCTGCGCCAAACAGCACCGGCGACGCCACCAGGGGGACCCGGGGCCCAGCGACGTCGCACCACCGCCCGCCGAGCACGGTGCCGAACACGGCGGCTGCCATGAACGCCACAAACGGCCACGCATACCACGACACTGCGCCGATGTCGGCTACCAGAGCGGGCATGGCAGTGCCCACCCCCATCGCCTCGAACGCCACCATGCTCACCAGCAACAGCAGGCCGATCGTGGTCGTACGGCGGCTGGGACCGAAGAGATCCGAGCGGACCGGAGCTGGCTCGACGTGCGCTGCGGCGCTCATGGTCTCTAGCCTGCATGCTGCACCCAGGTTTAGGTCAAGATGGTTTCTGCAGCACTGCGGCTTGATCGCAGGCTCACCGGCGTGGGTTGGGGTGGCCCCACCTCCGTCCCTTTGCCAGGCTGGCGAGTATGGATTACACGCAGCTGGGCCGCAGCGGCCTGATGGTGTCCCGTCTGTGCCTAGGCACGATGAACTTCGGCCCAGAAACTTCGGAAGCCGACAGCCATGTGATCATGGATCGGGCCCACGAGCACGGCATCAACTTCTTCGATACTGCCAACGTCTACGGCTGGCAGAAGGGAAAGGGGGTCACCGAGCAGATCATCGGCCGGTGGTTCGCCACTGGCGGCGGGCGACGTGAGCGCACCGTGCTGGCGACCAAGCTTTACGGCTCGATGGGTGACTGGCCCAACGACAACAAGCTGTCGGCTTTGAATATCCGGCGGGCATGCGATGGGTCGCTACGCCGGCTGCAGACCGACTACATCGACCTCTACCAGATGCATCACGTGGACCGTGCCACGCCGTGGGAGGAGATCTGGGAGGCCATGTCGGTGCTCCGGCAACAGGGTAAGATCGTTTATGTCGGCTCATCGAATTTCGCCGGCTGGCACCTGGCTGCTGCCCAGGAGGCGGCCCGCCATCAGCAGGTGTTCGGCCTGGTCAGTGAGCAGTCGATTTATAACCTGCTCAACCGGTGGGTCGAGTTGGAAGTGCTGCCTGCCACCCGGCACTATGGCATCGGTCTGATCCCGTGGTCGCCGCTGCAGGGAGGCTTGCTCGGCGGGGTGTTGCGTAAGCAACGCGAGGGTAGCGCTTCGCGAAGTACCTCGGATTTCTCCGCGGGCAGGCTGGAGACGAACCGGGAGCGCATCGACGCCTACGAAAAACTCTGCGCTGATATCGGCGAGGATCCGGCGAACGTGGGACTGGCCTGGTTGCTGCATCAAGACGGCGTGACCGCACCGATCGTGGGCCCGCGGACCACCGCGCAGCTGGACAGTTCGCTGCGGGCTCTTGCCATCACCCTTGATGCACAGGTGCTCGCCCGGCTCGATGAGCTGTTCCCCCCACCCGGGCCCAATGGCGCCAAGCCTGCCCCCGAAGCCTATGCGTGGTGACCTCCGCTGTCCTCCCCGCGCGTGTCGCGCCCTGCCCCGCGCGTGTCGCGCGCTGGCCCCGCGCGTGTCGCGCGCTGACCCCAGGCGTGTCGCGCGCTGGTGCCGGGCGTGTCGCGCCCAGAGGTACAGCGGCAAGGAGCCTGCCCGATCGCTGAGTCAGTTTGGCAGCGGCGGCAGCCGCGGGACTAACGTTCAGAGAGCGAAATCATCGGCGTCGGCATCGTCACGGGCCAAGAACGTGGCCAGCGCCTCAACCGCGTCTTCGAACTCCGGGTGCTGGTCGACGAACGCGCGCATCCGGGCCGCCAGCCATTCGACGCTGATCTGCTCGCTGGCGCGCCGGTCTTCGAGTTCCTCGATTCCGCGATCGGTGAAGTACACCTCGACTCCTCCTTTTCGAGGGGCCTGCGCTGATACCGGCTGGCGGAGCGTACGGGACCCGTGCGCCAGCGCTCGACACACCGCGCAGGAGAGCACGACATGCGCGGCGGGAGAGCGCGACACGCCGGAAAGGGGTGGGGTGGCGTGGCGGCGGTTAGGCATCGAGGGCCGCGGCGATGAGCTCGCGCTGCTCGACCTCGTGCACCTTTGCTGATCCTGCGGACGGTGCGGCCATGGCCCGCCGAGAGATCCGCCGCAACCTGCTCAGCCGCTCGGGCATCAGCTCGGGAAGGGTCAGCCCGTAGAAGGGCCACGCGCCCTGGTTGGCGGGTTCCTCCTGCACCCAGCACACGTCGGTGGCCTCGGGGTAGCGATCCAGCGCCGCGGCCAGCCGCCGCTGGGGCAGTGGATACAGCTGCTCGATGCGCACGATCGCGATGTCATGGATACCTCGCTGCTGGCGGCCGGCGTGCAACTCGTAGCTGATCTTGCCGCTGCACAGCAGCACCCGGCGCACAGCCGAGGGATCGGTGATCGTCGGGTCGTCGAGCACCGAGGCGAAGCGTCCTGAGGTGAAATCCTCGACCGGGCTGACCGCCGCCTTGTGCCGCAGCATTGACTTGGGGGTGAACACCACCAGCGGCCGGTGCACCCCGTCCAGGGCGTGCCGGCGCAGCAGGTGGAAGTAATTCGCCGGAGTGGACGGTTGCGCCACGGTCATGGAGCCTTCCGCGCACAGTTGCAGGAATCGCTCGATGCGCCCTGAGGTGTGATCGGGACCCTGGCCTTCGTGACCGTGCGGCAACAACAAGACGACGTCGGACCGCTGCCCCCATTTTGCTTCGCCTGAGGAAATGAACTCATCGATCACCGGCTGTGCGCCATTGGCGAAGTCCCCGAATTGTGCCTCCCACAGCACCAAGGCTTCAGGATTCGCCACAGAATAGCCGTATTCGAAGCCCAGTGCTGCAAATTCCGACAATGCCGAGTCATAGGCCAAGAATTTTGCCTGGTCTGACGAAAGGTGCATCAGCGGCGTGTACTCGGCACCGGTCTTGCGGTCAATCAGCACAGAGTGGCGTTGCACGAACGTGCCACGCCGGCTGTCTTGACCGGATAGCCGCACCATACGGCCGTCCATGCAGACCGACCCGAATGCCAGCAGCTCCGCGAACGCCCAGTCGATGCCACCCTCGCGCGCCATCTTCGCGCGCTTTTCCAGCACTGGCCTGACGCGGGGATGCGGTGTGAAACCCTCTGGCAGGTTGACGTGCGCATCGGCGATGCGTTCGATGACGCTGATGTCGACTCCGGTGTCCAGCCCGGTCGGCACAAGCTGTTCGGCCTCTACCGACTCGCTGGGGGCCACGGCACCGCGCTCAAGTTCGCGCACCTCGTTGAAGACGTGCTCAAGCTGCTGAGCATAATCCTTCAGCGCGCGTTCAGCCTCTTCCACGGAAATGTCACCACGGCCGATAAGTGCAGCGGTGTAACCTTTGCGAACGGATCGCTTGCTGTCGATGATGTCGTACATCCTTGGCTGCGTCATCGACGGATCGTCGCCCTCATTATGGCCCCGGCGGCGGTAGCAGATCATGTCGATGACGACATCTTTGCGGAAGGCTTGCCGGTAATCCACCGCAAGCTTAGCCACCCAGACACAGGATTCTGGATCGTCACCATTGACGTGGAATACCGGTGCGCCGATCGTTTTCGCCACGTCGGTGGGATACTCGCTGGACCGTGCATGCTGCGGCGCCGTGGTGAAGCCAACCTGGTTGTTCACGATCACATGCACGGTGCCGCCGGTGCGGTACCCGCGCAGTAACGACAGGTTGAGCGTCTCGGCCACCACGCCCTGCCCCGCGAAGGCGGCATCGCCGTGGAGCGCGACCGGCAGCACAGTGAAGCCCTCGGGTCCCTTATCGAGGAGGTCCTGCTTGGCTCGGGTGATGCCTTCCAGCACCGGGTCCACGGCCTCCAGGTGCGACGGGTTGGAGATCAGCGACACCTTGGTCTCGCCTTCTCCGAACATGCGGTAGTACTTGCCCTCAGCACCCAGGTGGTACTTGACGTCTCCAGACCCGTGTGCCTGGCCGGGGTCCTGGTTGCCCTCGAACTCGCGGAAAATCTGTGAATACGGTTTACCCACCAGGTTGGCCAGCACGTTGAGCCGCCCGCGGTGCGGCATGCCAAGTACCACCTCGTCCAATCCGTACTCGGCGGCCTTGTCCAGTACCGCATCCAGCAGCGGGATCACCGTTTCGGCGCCTTCCAGCGAGAAGCGCTTCTGCCCCACGTACTTGGTCTGCAGGAAGGTCTCGAATGATTCGGCGGCGTTGAGCTTGGACAGGATGTACTTCTGCTCCGCGCGGCTGGGCTTGTCGTGCACCCGCTCCACGCGTTCCTGCAGCCATCGCCGCTCGTCCGGGGCGGAGATGTGCATGTATTCCACACCGATGTTGCGGCAGTAGGCGTCGCGCAGCACGCCCAGGACGTCGCGCAGGTGCATGTAGGAGCGCCCAGCGAATCCACCGACAGCGAATTCTCGGTCGAGATCCCACAGTGTCAGGCCGTGGCTGAGCACGTCGAGGTCGGGGTGTTTGCGCTGCCGGTAGTTCAGCGGGTCGGTGTCGGCCATCAGGTGCCCGCGGGTGCGGAAGGCGTCTATCAATTCCAGCACCCGGGCGGTCTTGTCGACGGCGCCCTCGGGGATGTCCTTGACCCAGCGCACCGGCTCGTAGGGGATGCGCAGCGAGGCGAAGATGTCGTCGTAGAACCCGTCTTCGCCGAGCAGCAGTTCATGCACCCGGCGCAAGAATTCGCCAGACTCGGCGCCCTGGATGATGCGGTGGTCGTACGTGGACGTCAAGGTAATGATCTTGCTGATCGCCATGTCAGCGAGTGCCTGATCGCTGGCGCCCTGGAAGGCCGCTGGGTATTCCATCGCGCCGACGCCGATGATCGCGCCCTGCCCGGACATCAACCGGGGCACCGAATGATTGGTACCGATGGTCCCGGGATTGGTCAGCGAGATCGTGGTGGCCGCCAGGTCCTCGGCGGTGAGCCTGCCGTCGCGGGCCTTGCGGATGACGTCCTCGTAGGCCTGCCAGAACTGGGCGAAGGTCATCACCTCACACGCCTTGATCGAGGCAACGACCAGGCTGCGTCCCTTGGCAGTCTGCAGGTCGATGGCCAGTCCCAGGTTGACGTGTTCGGGCGACACGACCGCTGGTTTGCCGTGCTCATCGGTGGTGTAGTGACGGTTGAGCTGGGGGTAGTTGGCCAGCGCCCGTACCACCGCGTACCCGATCAGGTGGGTAAAGCTGACCTTGCCGCCTCGGGTCCGCCGGAGGTGATTGTTGATCACGATGCGGTTGTCGACGAGCAGCTTCGCCGGTACCGCGCGCACGCTGGTGGCCGTCGGCAACTCAAGCGAGCTCTCCATGTTCGCCACCACCCGGGCAGCCGCCCCACGCAATGGCGTGGTGGCGTCGTGCTCAAGTTCGCGCTGCGCCGGAACCGGTGTGGCCGGCCGCTGCTTGGTGGTGCGCAATGCGGTGCCATTGGTGCCGCGGTCGCCAGTGCCACCGCGGTCGCCAGTGCCACCGCGGTCGCCAGGCGGCCGGTAGTCGGCGAAGAAGTCATGCCACGAGGAGTCCACCGCCGACGGGTCGGCCAGGAACTGCTCGTACATCTCCTCGACGAGCCACTCGTTGGGGCCAAACTGCACGGGAGGGTCGCTGCGGGACACTGCTGGATGTCGCCTCTATCCGTAGGAGTGCACGTCTGCTCAGGGTCCTGAGGCTGCCATCCAGGCTAGTACCCGTTCCCGGACACGAGATGCACGACGACGCGTGGCGCGTCGGCGAACGGCTAGCTGGTCACCGCTGGACGCCCAGGCCAGCCTGGACCTGTGATACCCGTCTCGAGCAGCGGTGATCGAGCAACCTGGCCGCTGAGTGGCCTTCGCTACGGTGCTGAAGCCGAGACCGGATGTGCCTCAATCTTCAATGGAGAGGCGGGCCAAGCGGTTCCCCGGCAGTTCGCTGCCTGCCCAGTGTCAGAAGGTAGTCAGGAACGGCGTAGGAATGCCTTTTCGCCCTGGGTGGGCCGTGGCGTGACGGGCGGAGCATCGAGTTGGCGTGGGACGACCAGCACCTGGCGCGGACGGCAGAAGGGATTCGAGTTTCTGGTGATCCGTTCGATTGGTTCCGGCCCGTCACCGATGAGGTGCCGGTGCGCCGTCACCCACACATCACAAGGCCAACGGCGACGGCGCAACCATCCCGAGCAGACGGGGCAGCGGCCAGTGGGATCGGGCTGATGTTGGACGAGCAATTCCCGCCATCCGTCAGTGATGGTCTGGATGTGCTTGCGTGCCAATGGGGCTGACAGCGTTGCGCCCGCCCGCGCGGCCATGTCCTCAACCGCCGCCAAGCGATCCAGCACTGCACGCCGCACCCGACGATCCACTTAGCTACCTCCTCGCCGCTCCCTGGCACTTGAGAGCGCACTCGCCACGTTTAACGACGCGGCCCAGTCACCGTCACGCCGCAGTGCACTGTTTACCCGACGCTGCTCGTGGACTTAAACCCCCGTCACCCTGGTGCCGCGCCAGTGCCCTCTGACCCTGACAGGCGGCTAATCGGATCGATCGGATGATCTTCGGTGGCCGAGTCGATGCCAATATTGGGAGGTCAGGGTCATGATGTGATGGTAGACGGGCTGGTCTCCTCTACTATGGTCAGCTCGGTTGGCCGCGGCAGCGCGACGCCGGTGAGATACGCGGCGGCGCCAAATCCACCCGGATTGCCTAAGCATGTTCTCTGGCGCCGGTACGGCCGATCGAACCCTCCCGTTCCTACTGACGATGCAATGTGCGAGTCGGCATCATGATCGGCATTTCGCATGACGAAGTCCGCTGATGCTCACTGGTGCCAGCCGATCAACCGAGCATCGCGCTAGCCGCTGCGGGCAATCGCTTCGCCGGATAGCCGGATAATTGACAGTTGTGACGCAGCGACCGTATGTCTTGCTCTCGGTGGCGATGTCCATCGACGGGTATCTCGATGACTCCACCGATACCCGGCTGATGCTGTCCAACGAGGCGGACTTCGATCGGGTCGACGAGGCCCGGGCCAGTGTCGATGCCATCTTGGTGGGGGCAGGCACGATTCGCCGCGACAACCCGCAGCTGCTCATCCGCTCTGCCGCCCGTCAACAGCAGCGGGTCGGGCGTGGCAGGACTGCCCATCCTATGAAAGTCACGCTGACCGGTAGCGGAGATCTTGATGGCGCGGCGCGCTTCTTCACGAGCGGGGACAGCGAGAAACTCGTCTACACGCGCGATGCCGCGGTGCCCGCTGCGCGTAACGCACTCGGGAGTAGGGCCGCTGTTATCGCAGCAGGGGACCCGATCGATCTGATGGCTGTGCTCGACGATCTGGCTACCCGCAAAGTGGAACGCTTGATGGTGGAAGGAGGCAGCGCTGTCCACACTCAGTTTCTCAGCGCTGGACTAGTGGATGAAATCCATCTCGTGATCGCTCCCTTTTTCATCGGTGATCATGCCGGCGTTCGTTTCGTTCGTCCCGGTAGGTTTCCCCACGGGCCGGAACGTCCGCTGACACTGGCCGAAACGCGTCAGATGGGCGATGTTGTCCTGCTCCGCTACTTGGCTGGTCCCGGGAGCGGTGCCCGCTGATGGAACTTTTGACCGACCGGGATCGCCGGTACCTACGCGAGGCTGTCCAGCTCGCGCACTATTGCCGCCCGTCGCGCAGCGCCTTCTCGGTCGGCGCAGTGATCGTCGAGGCCGATGGCGCTGTGCTCGCCACGGGCTATTCCCGCGAGACACATCCCTATGATCACGCTGAGGAGGCTGCTCTTGCGAAGCTTCTGCCGCACGACCAGCGCTTGGCCGGAGCCACTCTCTACACCTCGCTCGAACCCTGCAGTGCTCGCTCGTCGCGGCCGCGCAGCTGCACTGACCTCATCTTGGCCACGCCGATCTCACGGATCGTGTTCGCATGGCGCGAGCCCAGCTTGTTCGTCAACTGCGACGGCGCCGAACGTCTCCATGCGGCCGACCGGGAGGTAGTGGAGATGCCCGAATTCGCCGATCTGGTTCGCCACGCCAACCAGCACCTCCTGGCGCCGTGAGCTTCGGCAGATGCCCACCACCTCGTTCCATACCGAACTGGCAGTTCCGGTCGCCGGTGGTTCCCTGACCGTCGCCGTCGCCGGTCCTCGTGAACCGGGTGCTGCGCCAGTGGTCCTGGGCCTGCACGGCATTACCGGATCGCACCGCGCGTTCGCGGTGGTGGCTCGCCACCTGGTGGCCCGCGACATCACCGTTTTGGTGCCCGACCTCCGCGGCCGCGGTGCAAGTGCGTCGTTGCCGGGACCCTACGGTCTCGATACGCACGTGGCCGACATGCTGGCCACCCTCGACTACTGGGGCGCCCAACGGGCTGTGTTCGCCGGCCACTCGATGGGGGCCTACGTGGCTACCCGGCTGGCCGCCGCGCATCCCGGCCGTTGCGCGGCAGCCGTGCTGATCGACGGCGGGCTGTCACCGCGATTGGCCATGTACACCGACCCCGACGTGGTGCTCGAGACTGTTCTCGGTCCGGCGCTTGCCCGGCTCCGGATGACCTTTGCCAGCCAGGAGGAATACCGGGACTTCTGGCGCCGCCACCCGGCCTTCGCCCACCACTGGAACGCCGACATCGCCGACTATGTGGATTACGACCTGGTGGGGCCGCCCGGCGAGCTGCGCTCCAGGGTGAACGAGATTGCGGTGCGCGCCGATGGCCGCGACCAGTTTGACGGGACCGCCGTATGGGCCGCGCTGGCCGCCGTTCCCCGACCGGTGGTTTTGGTCCGCGCGCCGCGCGGCCTTGCCGACGAACCCTGCCCGTTACTTTCCGAGGCTTTGGTCGAGCAGGCCAAGCGCGCGGTGCCGGGGATGGAGGATCTGCTCATCGACGACACCAACCACTACCTGCTTGTTTTCGGTGCCCGGGAAGCCACCACCGTGGCTGACGTCATCGCGCGCGTCACCCTGGCCGGGTGACGCCCGCGACGGTCGTTACGCCGCGGGTACTCCGACGATATCTGCCTTCAACGGAGCCAGCGCGCCGCCGATATCGGCGATGATCTCGCCGGGAACTCCTAGTTCGGTCAACGTCGCGACCAGGTGCACCACGACCTTGTCGAAATCCGGCTCGGTAATGCAGAGTCTGGCGTGCGCGGCGCCCATGTCGCGACCGCGGTAAACCTCCGGTCCACCGATGGCTGCGGCAATGAACGAACGCTGGTGCGCCTTGAGCTTGTCGATGTCTGATACTCCGGCAAAATAGGGCGCCAACTGCGGGTCGTTCAGTACTCGCCCGTAGAACTTGTCAACAGCGAGTTTCACCGCAGGCGCTCCGCCGATGGAATCGTAGATGCTCATCTTCTGCGCTCCCCAAGGTCCGCGTTGTGGTCGCCGATCTGCTGACGCAGTCATCGAACAAGATCGTTGTTACCCTCGTGTGACCATCGGTGACGCCTGCATCAAGAACTCCTCACGGGCACACCGGTCATCTCTGTGCAAGTTGTGTAACAACGCCAGTGCGCTGAGGGAGCGGTCAGCCAGTGGCGGGCGGTGATGACATTGCTGCGTGCTGTCGCCGGTCGGTCATGGCAGCCGTGCAACTAGGGCAACACCGACCGGACCGCATCCGGTGACCGGCCCACCACCGCGGTCCCGTCGTCCGCGGTGGTGATCGGCCGCTGGATCAAAATTGGGTGGGTGGCTAGGGCTTCGATCCACCGGGCACGGTCAGCCTCGCCGCGCGGCCACGTCGCCAGCCCCAACTCGGTCGCTGCCGGTTCACCGAATCGCGCTATATCCCAGGGCTCCAGTCCCAGGCGCTGCAGCACATCTTGGAGATCCTGCACAGTCGGCGGTTCTTCCAGGTAGTAGCGCACTGTGTAGCGGGCACCTTCGGCATCCAGCACAGACAACGCAGAGCGGCACTTCGAGCACTGGGGATTGATCCAGATTTCCATGACTGCAGTCTTTCGGTTCCCTGCCGTCCCGTCATCGCTGGCGTGCCGTGAGGGCGAGGTATCAGTTGTTCGGCGGCGCACGGAACTCTGGCGTTAATGAATCATCTGCCTGGCACGGGTTCGCTGCACGGATCCGAATTACCGTCGTCGGTGGCCATGGCCGGACTCCTCCCGGGCTGTACCGGCGTGCCGGTACAGCCCGGGCACCCATTTCGCCGCAGGGCAAGCCCGCCCGCCCACGCCGATGAACTCGACAAAACTGACAGCTGGGCAGGACTTGGAGCGGCGTCGAGTTCACGGAACAGCTGGACAATAGAGCCGGTTGGTTGGGCACGGCAGGTTGGGGGTGGGCGTGGAGCCGCGGTTGCAGGACCACTTGGAGCAGTGGGAGCCGGTGATTTCGAGCCTGGTGGCCGCCAACTGCGGGGACACGGTCGCTGACCGGGCACTCGATCTGGTGCTGGCTTCGCTAGGTCAGCACGCTGACTGGCAGCAGCTGGTCGCTGTGCTACGCCGGATTCAGGCCGGCGAGCGTGATCCTGCTCTCGTCACCGGGCTTGATCCCATCGACATGGCCATCGTGCGGCGTGCGTTGGCTGCGCTGGCTGGCACCGAGCAGGTCGATACCAACGCCTGGCGTGCTGGTGTAGCGCCCGGCGCACCGCCCGAGCAGGACCAGCAGCTCGCTGCGTTAGCCCAGGCCGCGGTCGTGGCCGCCAAGGGTGATCTCGACGCCATCAATGCGCTACAGCCGCTTCTGCAAGCCTTGGCGGCGCATTCCGAATGGGCACCGCTCGCCGCTGTCGTGCGGCGCATTCTCGCCGGTGACCGCGACCCCGCTCTGCTTGACGCGCTGGACCAACCCGCCGCGGCTAGCACCGTCAGGCTTATCTTGAACCAGCTCACCGATCCGACGGTCACTGAGACCGGCTAGCGGCGGACCTGACCGGGCGGCGCCCAATCGGCTGGACGGCCAGTGTGGTTGGAGAACTCGACGGACCACTGCCACCAACTGCGGTCCTCGGCATGGTGCCACTTCTGGAGTAGGCCGACTTCCCCGCCAGCAAGCAGCACGGGCAGCCCATAGAAGTCGTCGGTGGGCCACACCTCGCTTCGGCGCAGTGCGGACCCATCGAGCTCAACCAAGGTCATTGGCGAGTACTCGCCGTGGCGATCCAGATCGCCACGGACAATGACCCGATCATCTTCCGCAATGATCTCGATCTGCGCTTGCGCCGGCGCGGCATGGATGAGCACTCGATTGAACCCGCCGGCCGTGGTGCAGCGGGCGAACTCCAACCCGTTCATCGCCCCGTCCCGGCTCCGAATATTCCATGTCCAGTTCATGCGAACGTCCAATCGCCTCCGGTTGTGAGCTACTCGAACCGGGACGGATCACCGGCGCCACGGCGCACGATCTCCGGTTCGGATCCACAAAAGTCGATGACCGTTGTTGGTTCGGTGCCGCAATCGCCCGAGTCCACGACGGCATCGAGTACGTGATCAAGACGCTCCTTGATCTCCCAACCGTGGGTCAGCGGTTCAGGCTCATCCGGAAGCAGCAGGGTCGAGGACAGCAGCGGTTCATCTAGCTCGGCGAGCAACGCCTGCGCAACGGTGTGCTGCGGGATCCGTACTCCAACCGTCTTTTTCTTGGGCTGGAGCAGCCGGCGCGGGACCTCCTTTGTTGCCGGCAGGATGAACGTGTAGCTGCCCGGGGTGCAGGCCTTGATCAGCCGGAAGGCCGCGTTGCTCACGTAGACGAACTGGCCGAGCTGGGCGAAGTCCCGGCACACCAGCGTGAAGTGGTGCTTGTTGTCGAGGTCGCGGATCTCGCGGATCCGGTGCAAGCCGCCGGAATTGCCAAGCTGGCAGCCGAGGGCGAAACAGGAGTCCGTTGGATACGCGACGAGTCCTCCATCCCGGATGAGCTTGACTACCTGACCGATCGCGCGTGGCTGGGGATCGACCGGATGCACGTTGAAGTACCGGGCCATGCGGTGAGCTTAAGTCCGGTGTCCACGACCATGTGGCGCGGCGGCAACCGGCCGTACTCAGGACCTCGTCGCCGTTGCCGGCACCTGGTTGACGAGTACATCGGTGGTCCTGGCGCCGGAGCACGCCACGAATCCGAAGCTGGCGGGGTGATGCTCGGCGGACCACAGCGCCGGGTAGCTCGGGGAGCTGCGCTGGCAAGGTGCGTCCAGATCGAAAGGTGGCGCGCCGAGCCCGGAGGAGGAGGAATCGCCCATGGCGACGTAGTCCGGTGGCAAGGGAAGTGCTGTGCTGGCCGCGGCGGGTGCGGCAACCCCCACAAGCGACCCGATCACCGCGAGGAGCGCAAGCACCTCTGCCATCGTCCTCCCTTCTTAACGGATCGCTCCCGCGAATAGTCATGGACAAACCGGTAGCTGGCTGCCCGACTGATAACACCGATACCGCCGGTAATGCTGTTTAGCGAACCGAGGCGACCGGACCTCCTCAGGTGTCCTGAACGTGGTGTTCCTTGAGCCAGGTCGCTCGTCGGCGGCTCGACGCCCGTGAAAGCCATGCGTCCTGAATGATTTCCGCCAGTTCCTGCTGGGTGAGCTCGCTGATCCGGCTGGCCCGCAGCAATACCGATAAATGGCCGTCAAAATGCGGCGTGGTAAAAAACGGCGTCGTATGATCTTGAACAAGTGCTTGCTTGTCGGACTCGGACGCTACCCAGAACACGATCACGTCTGTATAGCGTTCTCCGGTCTGCGGGTCAGTGGCGTCTGGTCGGGGGGTACGGAAGAAGACGAACGATTTAGCACCAACTTGGTAGACCGGGTTGCCGCGCGGACCATGTTCGACCGTGACATAAGGCATGGCTAGAGCCAGTTCGTGCACGTCCTCAACGCGCGCTCGGCGCGGCTGCGTCGACATGGCGACAGCGTAAGCGCACGCCCTGCGTTTGTTACGTGTCTAGCAATATCGCGCAGCGGATCAGGCCGAGGTGTGAGTAGGCCTGGGGGTGATTGCCCAGGGAGCGCTCCGCTATGGGGTCATACTCTTCGGGAAGCAGCCCGGTTGGCCCTGCCGCGTCCACCATCTGCTGGAACAGTTCCTCTGCCTCGGTGCGCCGCCCACAACGCAGGTATGCCTCCACCAACCAAGCCGCGCACAGGTGGAAGCCGCCCTCCCGGCCGGGCAAGGCGTCATCGCGGTTGTACCGGTAGACCGTTGAGCCACTGCGTAGCTCTGCTTCTATCGCCGTGACGGTGGCTTGGAAGCGCTCGTCATGGGGCGGCAAAAGGCCAGACAATCCGATGTGCAGGGTGGCGGCATCGAGGTCCGTGCCGCCATAGGCGGTGGTGAAGGAGCTGAGTTCGGAACTCCAGCCGCGCTCGAGTACCTCGGCCGCGATCTGGTCGCGCAATCGGGCCCAGGCTGGGTCGGCTGGCCTGCCATACCGGGTGGCCAGCTGCAGCGCGCGGGTTAGCGTCACCCAGCACATGATTTTCGAGTAGATCTGGTGCCTCGGGCGGCCACGTTCTTCCCAGATGCCGTTGTCTGGTTCGTGCCAGCGCCGCCGCACCGCCGTGGCCATGGCTTGGACCATCCGCCAGTCAGGTTCGGTGAGCTCCCCCCGGCGCTGTGCCAGATCGACCACCAGCTCGACCACCGGCCCGAAGACGTCGAGTTGTACCTGCTGATTGGCCGCGTTGGAGATCCGAACCGGTCGGGAACCCGCGTATCCCGGCAAAGTGTCGATCACTGCTTCCGGCCCGAGGGTGGTACCCCGGACCGTGTAGAGCGGGTGCAACCGTTCCGGGCCGGACACCGTTTTCAAGACGCCGTGCAACCAGCGCAGAAACGCCTCTGCCTCACCGGTCGAGCCGAGTGCCACCAGCGTCCGCGCGGTCATCGCCGCATCGCGTAACCAGCAGAAGCGGTAGTCCCAGTTGCGGACGCCGCCGATCTCTTCGGGAAGCGATGTGGTGGCCGCCGCGAGAATAGCGCCGGTCTCGCTGTGGCACAGCGCCCGCAGTGTCAATGCCGAGCGAGCCACCAGCTCCCGCTGCACGCGCGGCAGCTGCAGCGTGGCCAGCCATTCCGACCACCACGCGGATGCCCGCCGCCGCCGTTCCGGTTCCGCGATCGGGGAGGGGCCGAGGTCATCGGTGCCGCAGCGCAGTTCCAGCAGGATCTCGCCTCCCGCGGGTTCCAGTAGGGCGCGTGCGGTGGGAAACGTGCCGTCGGTGGTGATCTCCCAGCTGACGCCGGGCGCGCGCAGCACCCACGGGTCCGAGGTGCCCAGCACCCGTAGCCCATCCGGCACCCGTTCCAGGCGGACCCTGACCTGACCGAATTCCGGCCGGGGTGCAAACTCCACAACGGCGCGCGAGCGGCCAGACACCGCGCGGATCAAGTCAGTCCGGTTCACCTCATCCAGATGGACCAGGTAGTCGGTGACGAGTAATTCCGGCCAGCGGGTCTCGATCGTCATCGTGCCGGGCACGTAGCGCTGGCCAAGCGGAAGCCCGTCGCGTTGCGGCCGGATGGAGAAGTAGCCCGCTGAGGGGCCGCCCAACAGATCGGCGAAAACCGCTGCCGAATCCGGTTCGGGGTGGCACATCCAGGTCACCCGGGCGTCGGGGGTGAGCAGAGCAACGGACTGCCCGTTGGACAGCATCGACAGCCGCTCGATCGGGACCGCGTCCTCCCCGAACAACCAGCGCTTTCGCTCTTCGACGAGGAAGGCCAGCGCTATGGCCACCACTGTGGTGTCGGGGATCCGGTAGGCGGCTGCGGTGCGCCCGTCACCTACCTTGATCCCGATGTCTGGGCCGCTGAGCCGGGCGAAGGCGCGCTCATCGGTGATGTCGTCGCCGAGGAATACCGCCGCGGTGGCCCCGACCTGGTGGCGTAGCGCATCAAGCGCGGCGCCCTTGTCACCGCGCACCACCGATAACTCCACCATGCGCTTGCCCTCCGTGGTGGTCACCCCTGGCCACAGCTGCGGCCCCTCGAGCACCGCATCCAAGATCTCCTGCGCGATCTCGGCGCTTGCCTGGCGGACGTGTACTGCGACGCTGGCCGGCTTGACCTCAAGGCCCACTCCGGGGCGCCCGTCAACCAGTGCTCCAAGCTCGATGCGCAGCTTCTCGTGCAGCTCCTTCTGAGTGGGTGTCAGGTCGTGGACGAAGCCGATATCGAACTCTGAGCCGTGGCTGCCGATCAGGTGTACCTCGGCCGGTAGCCGGGATAGCACGGCCAGATCGCGCAGTGCCCTCCCGGAGATCACCGCTGTGGTGGTTGCTGGCAACCCGGCCAGGGAACGTAGGGCTGTCACCGACTCCGGTACGGGAGTGGCCCGCTGCGGGTCCGCGACGATGGGGGCGAGCGTGCCGTCGTAGTCACAAGCCACCAGCAACCGGGGTGTTCTCGCCACCCCGGCCAATGCACGGCGCACCGCGACCGTCAACGCATCTGTAGCCACGCACGGACGGTAAGCGGCAATGATCACGCCGGTGTGTCACCAACGTTTCCACCGTCTACCGCCTGCGGGCGCCCCGATCACGCCAGCTCCCGACCAGGACCATCAACCGGGGTATCCGCCGCAGCAATCGCGGCGGCCACCTTGCACCGATCAGCATCATGGCCCAAGGTCACACCCGGGGAATTGACAATGCACGACGACCAGTTCCGCCGCCAGCCGACCGGATTACTGTCGGTAACGGTTAACCTACCCGCGGCGATAGTCCTAGCAACGGCGCACTCACGAGGGGCGGCGCATGAGCAACCAGCCGTACCGGGACTACCGCAAGCACGCCGTCGAGAGCCTCTCTACGCCAATAGGGGCCGAAGACGAAGCCAGCATGATCGCCAGAGCCCAAGTGTGGGCTACGCTCGCGCTGGCGGAGGCCATTCGAGAGGGTGCCGCCACCCTGGCTCGCACCGCGGCCGACCCACTGCCCAAACCCCGCTCGCATGACAGTGATCCCATGATCGACGGCGTAACTTCGGAACGGTAACGCATCGTCAGTGTCGCTGTATCGATCTCAGCGTTTGGCGTCACCCGCTGGCGGGCGGCGACCGCCGGTCGCCACCACGGTTCACCCAGGAAGACCAGCGCGATCGCCGTGACCGCCGCTTATTGCCGGCGTTAACTCACAAGTGCCACGAACTGCGCGGTGCTTCCCATCCGGGTGGCGAAGCCTAACCTGCTGTGACGTATCGTCAGCGCACGTCCGTGCCGGTCATCGGGTTCGCGCTGGGGTCGCAGTAGCAGCCCTGTTCAGCGCGGTGACGGTGGCGATGGCAGCGCCAGGGGCCGCCCACGCCGCCCAACCAGGGCAGGCGCGTCGAGTTGCCGTGCTCACCGGCGCCGAGTCGCTCAACGCTACAGAGGCGCGTTACCAGGTGAAGGGCACCGATCTAGGCATCATGTGGACTGATGAGCGCGGCCAGGTTCTGGCTGCTTTCGGGGACACCTTCGGCTCGGGGTGGGCAGGTCCCGGCAGTGAGGTCAGTGATCCAGCCGCGAGTGATTGGCGTTCCAACACCTTGGCCCGGAGCAGCGATCACAATCCTGCCGATGGCATGCCCTTCACCGACTTCGTCACCGACCGGCCGGGCCACGCCAAAGAGTTACTGCCATCGCTTAAACAGGACAACGTAGAGATCACCAAGATCCCCACCGGAGGCGTCAACGTTGGAGGGCGCAACTATCTGGCCTACATGTCGGTGCGCCATTTCGGCCAACCTGGGCAGTGGACCACGAACTACAGTGGCATCGCATACTCCGACGATAACGGGCAGACCTGGGTGAATGTCCCCGGTGCTGGCCGGCCTAATACCCCAGAATTCGACGACAAGTTCCAGATGATTGCTTTCGCTCGGCGAGACGGCTTCATCTACGCGTTTGGCACCCCGAATGGCCGTTCCGGCGCCGCGTATGCCGCCAGGGTGCCGGAGCAGCGACTGCTCGACCTGTCCGCCTATGAATACTGGACCGGGACAGCGTGGCAGCGAGGTGCTAGCGCGATCGCGGCTCCGATCATCGCTGGACCTGTTGGCGAACTATCGGTGCGCTACGACCAGACGCTGCACAGTTGGGAAATGATGTACTTTGATCAGCCACGGGGTGCAATCGTCGTCCGGCTTGCTCAGCAGCCAACCGGACCGTGGAGCAACCCCATGCCAGTCGCCAGCTCCGAGCAGTACCCGACTCTCTACGGCGGTTTCATCGATCCGTACTCACACGGGTCCGACATTTATTTCACGATGACTCAATACGACCGATACAATGTTTCGCTCATGCATGCCACGCTGCCGGCAAGCCAAAATAATGCCCGGGCGCATTAATGTGCCGTAACGCAACTGGCGTGTGACGCGTTGATCGATGCGGTGCGCAGCGGTCCAAGCCGGTGCGCTGCTCGACGGCATCATGCATCGGCCTGATATTCGACGGGTCACTGTAGGCTTCGCCGCGCATTTCGAACCTGGACGGTTCTTAAGCTCTACCGTAGTGGGTCACGCACCAGTGCGGTGCAGATGATCCGGGCCGGCGCGACATGCGGGTTGTTCGCCTTCGTGCAGCACGTGCGTTCCCCAAGAGGTCCGCAGCGGGAAGCGCCCGTCCCTGGCGTCCAGGGTGACCTATGGGATGGTCTTGAGTCCTCCGATGAGGCCAGATCGTGCACCTTTCGGTGCCTAATTCCCGATCCCAGACGATTTTCTTGGACCTGGTGCCCGATGGCGGGCTGCGTATGCTGGATGCGTGCGCAGGCGACGACCCGGCCCGCCGTGGTGGATCTGGTATGCCTTCGGAGGCAAGCTTCCTGATCGGTACCGGGAGTGGGTGATGCACGACGTGACCTGCCGAACCTGGGCACTGCGGCATGTGGCCCGCAGCCTGGTGCAGGTGGCCCCGGTAGCGATCTTGTTGCTGGTTTTTCTGGGTCCCTCGTGGATCACCTATGTCGGCATCGCCGGTGGCATCATCATGGCACTGATCTACTCGGTGGCCTACATCGAGGAGACCAGCGCGCATCGGCTTGTCAAGCACGGCTATCCGGCGGGCATCGGGTCCGAAGTACGCATGCGGCGGAGCAAGCGGGCCGCTGAAGAGCAGCACTACAACGCTGTCTATCGATTCCCCGAGAACTGAGTGATCTGCTCCGATAATCCGCCGCGGTGATCGAAGTGAACCGCACTGTGATCACTGATGGTCTTGGTGGTCCGGGTAGTGAGCGGCGGCCTGCCGGTCTGGCGCAGCCCGACCACACGGCAACCTGAGCAGCCCTTACAGAACCCACGCACGTGTGGCCTGCTTTTCCCCGGGATGTTGCCACCGCGCTTATGCCTAGCCGACTATCGCAGCTGTCGTGGCTGGCGATCCCAGATATGTGCCCGCCGGCGGGGCGAGTTTGGGCGTCGCTGTCGGTGCCAGTTGTTGCACTGGGTCACAGTCTCGGTGTGGCTGTGACCCAGCTGTGGTAAACGCCCGGCTGGGGTTATCGGTCCCCGTACCGATGTCATGTTGTGATGAAGGTGATGATCAGGTGAACGCGCGGCGGACGGTTGGCCACTGTGGGGTTACGGCAACGCGAGTCGATGGGGTATATCTGCACTGGTGGGAAGGGCAACGGCGTGAAGGTGACCCGCGAGATGCCACGTCGGTTTGGCGCGGTCGAGGGTTTTGGAGCTGTCGGACCCGGCCAGGTTGAGGTCGGACGCCGCAGTCAACCGTGAGCGTTTCGGCAGCGGATCAGGTGGTCTTAGTGGCCGGACCCTGGTTTGCGGATATGATTTTTCGGGGTTTGTCTCGACCAAGTTTACCCGGCGCAGAGGTTTTTGCGGAAGAATTTCGCTTGTCACCCGGCGGTGCTTTTACCTTGGCGATGGCGCTGCACCGTCTGGGGCACGATGTCGTATGGTCAACCGATTTTGGTAATGACCTATTCAGTCAGCATGTTTTGTCTGTTGCGCGCGCGGAGGGCCTCAGCGAGATTGGTTTTCGTCACCACCATAGTCCGTTGCGCAGCATCACTGTGGTGTTGTCTTATCCGAGCGATCGGGCCATGACCACGTATCAAGACAAGATCAGCCCGCCGTCGCTGGCAACTCTTTTGTCCCGACACCGGCCGCGGATGTTGTTGTTACCCGCGCTGCAGTACGGCCGGGACATCCAGGCTGCCTTGTGCTTGGCTCATGAGCTTGGGACGCAGGTGTTCATGGACTGCCAGGATATTCCTGGCACCCTGGAGACCCCCTTGTTGCGAGATACCCTTAGGCACGTCGATTTTTTTGCCCCGAACGCTGACGAAGCGCTGCGGCTGACCGGTACCACCACAGTCGACGGCGCCTTGGATGCACTGGCTGACCTTGTTGATACCGTCATCATTAAACGTGGTAGTGCCGGCGCCACTGCTGTTCAGCGCGGGCAACGCTATGATATTGCAGGTATCCCGGTGATGGCGCTCGATACTACTGGCGCTGGTGACTGCTTCAACGCTGGCTTTATCCATGCCCAACTCACCGGGCATGATTTTCCCGGCTGTCTTGCTACTGCGGTGGCGTGCGGCGCCGCTGCCGTCACTGACCTGGGTTGCAGCGCTGCGCCTAACCTGGTGGAACTGCAACGGTGGATGTCCCGTATTCCGATACAGGTTGCGGAGCTGGACTAAATGCCGATCGGCCTGCAGTTTCTCACGCATCATTCGCGATTGTGTGCTCGACCCCGTTCGGGATCGAAATTCACCGTCTTGTTGGACTTTTGCGCTGATCTTGGGGAGTCAGGGTGAAAGCATGTCAGAATCGATGACAGAAACTACGGCGCCGTCTCGAAGGACGCTTCCATTCGCCGGCAATACCGCTTGCGTGCGGGTGCTGGCCGCTGACCTTGATGGCACCTTGTTGGGCGGAAATGCCACGGATCGCTGGCGGCTTCGCGCCGCGGTGGCCGGCCATCCCGAGGTGACCGTGGTCTTCGCGACAGGTCGTGGGCTGTCCGCGGTCCGCGAGGCGCTGCGCGATCGGCTGCTGCCTAGGCCCCGGTGGATCATCGCCGACATCGGGGCCACGGTCGTTGACGGTGTCGATCTGTGCCCAGTTGAGCCGCTGCAAACGCAGCTGCGCGATGGTTGGCCCGGCGCTGAGCGGGTGCGCGCCGCGTTAGGCCGCTTCCCTGCGCTGAAATACCAAGACGATGTCGCTCAGGATGGCCGCTGCTCGTTTTATCTGCATCCTGATCAGCTCACCACAGGGATCACCGATGCTGTGGCAGCGCTGGGCTGCCGATGGATCTACTCGGCGAACCGATACTTCGACGTGCTGCCGCCCGGCGCCTCCAAAGGCACCGCGCTGTGGGCTTTGGCTCACCAGCAGGGCTGGTCGATGGATGCCACCCTGGTTGCCGGGGACAGCCTTAATGACCTGTCGCTGTTCTTGCTTGGCACGCATGGGGTGATCGTCGGCAACGCCGAGCCTGCGTTGCTCTCCGCGGTACCAGCCCGGGACACGGTGTATCGGTCCGCGCAGCCGGGTGCCGGCGGCGTGCTGCGGGCATTACAAAAATTGGGTTGGGTGCGTCCCCGCTACCCGCTGGTGATCGCTTATCACCGCCCGCCAGTCAGCTGGACTCCTGATGGTGGCTGGCAGCAACCGACGAGCCCTAACGGTATCCTGCCGACCCTCAAGCATCTTTTCACTAGGCAACTTCAAGGGGTTTGGGTCGCCGGGCAGATTGTTGAAACTGAAGAACATCTCACTTACCTCAACGGACACGATACGGGAATGCCCCTGTCGTTTGTTCCGCTCACTCCTGAGCAGTGGAGTGGGTATTTTCATCGTGCCTGCAAAGAGGTTCTATGGCCCGTGCTCATGTCTCAACCGGAGCGAATGCGTTTCGACCCGGCTGCGTGGGCGCACTACCGCACGGTCAACGAGCAGTTCGCCCACCACATCGCCAACACGGCAGGACCCGAAGCGACCGTATGGCTGCATGACTACAACATCTGGCTGGTACCCGGCCTGTTGCGTGCTGTACGCCCAGACTTGAAGGTAGGCCTGTTTCATCACACGCCGTTTCCATCACCGGAAGTCTTTACCGCCTTGCCCACCGCCCCGGAAATATGCACCTCACTGCGCTGTCTGGACTGGGCCGGATTTCACACGTCAACCTTCGCTGACCGGTTCCGGCACGTTGTGGCCGACGCGCCACGGCCACCGCGCATCGGTATCCATCCCCTCGGTATCGACCGCAAGGCCATCGAAGCGCTAGCCCGCATCCGCGCTGGTCACAGACGACCGGTGACCGGTCCATTTGTCGTGTCCATCGAACGACTTGACTACGTCAAAGCCCCGCTGGAGAAGATCGAGGCCATTGCCACGTTGCTCTCCCGCTACCCGCAACTGCGGGGACAGCTGAGGTTTCGCCTCGTCTGTGCCCCACCCGAGCCCGGCATTACCGCCTACGAGGCGACCAAACAGGCACTCGAATGGCGCATCACTCAGGTCAACCAGGCCTGGAGTGTCGGTCACTGGCAACCCATTGAATACCTGCCCCGCACCTTGCCGTTCACTGACGTGATCGACAGCTATCTCGCAGCAGACGTTTTCTGGGTTACCTCGTTCCAAGATGGTATGAATCTGACCGCCAAGGAGTTCGTTGTCACGCAAGCAGCCGTGAACGGATCCGGCGTCCTTGTGCTCTCCTGCCACACCGGCGCCGCCGAACAGCTCGGCGCAGCGGCGCTGCTCACCGACCCCCGCTCACGTAAGGACCTTATTGATAAACTGGTGCTGGCTTTAACGCTGCCCATTCAAGAGCGGCGAGCACGTCTTCAACGCCTTGCCCAATTAATAGGACACTATCCACCGTCGGCCTGGGCATCAGAAATCATCGCCGCAATCCGAGACGCATAAGCGCCCAACGCTGTGCCTTGCTCGTCGACAGTGGCCAGGGGCGCGGTCGAACGGCCGGCCTTCCGATTTTCAGGAGTTGGGATGACAGTTCACCGAATACCGGCATCGCTCGCGACCCCGGCGACGCGGCGTGGATGATCGTCGGTCGAGGGAGCCGGCCACCCCGAACCCGCTGATTCTCGGACCGAGATGGTGGTGAGTGACCCTTGGCGTCCCTCCGGAGAAGGCGCAGGCAGGGGCACGTCTTTGTCGTGATCTTGTGCATCCTTGTGATGGCAATGTCGGGTTCATTCACCACGGCGGATGCTGTGAATGACGCTGGTGTCTCTGTCGCTAGGGTATGAGTCCGCGCACGCGGTCCCGCTGAGCCGTGGGACGACAGCGCGATGCGTCATGATGAGGAGGCACACAGGGTGACACAGGGCACGGTGAAGTGGTTCAACGGTGAGAAGGGTTTTGGGTTCATCACTCCTGACGGGGGCGGTCCGGACCTGTTTGTGCACTTCTCGTCGATCGTGGGATCGGGTTACCGCAATCTCGAGGAAAACCAGCGAGTGGAGTTCGAAATCACCCAGGGCCAACGCGGGCCGCAGGCTGGTGACGTCCGCGCTCTGTAGACAGGCAGGAATGCACCGGATCTTGTCTACGTCATAGGCGGCCCCGCCGCTGGTGCCAGTTGAGGGATCACACGGCACGCAGGACGCTGCTGCCGTAGAAGGCCGGGTGGCGATCTGGGGATCGATTGCGATCTTGTTGGAGCCACCGTCGTGATGTGTCGTCGCCTCACCGGGCAGGTAGCTCAATGACCGCTGCGAGCGTTAACACCAGCACCGAGGGTGACACGATGCCCATCGCCCGGAGGTCATCACCGTCCTGACGATCGATGTCCGGTGATGGTCCGGGCGTCGATCTTGGCCGTTGGTTTAGTCGTACGGTGTGATTTGGTGGTGATCTCCTTGCGGCGTGAGGGGTGGGGGCAAGGTATGCGGTCCAGCCTTGCCCCCACCCCTCAGCCTGGCAGCCGACGACTTCGGTGTCGGTGGCGTGCGGACAGGTCTTGGGCTGCCGCGACCGATCCCGCAACCCGTCCAGGCCCTCGGCGTGGTAGCGGCGCAGCCAGGTGTAGTAGTGCTGGCGGCTGATGCCGAAGTAGCGACACGTCATCGCCATGTTGCCGGTCACCCCGTCAACGTGGCGCACTGCCGCCAGCTTGCGACGCACCGCAGGATCATTCAGTGGATCACTCACAGGTCTCCTACGACGAAGAGACCCAGGTGCCAGGGATCTTTCTCAGTTCCAGAACGGCTTGACCCTGGGTTCCTTGCGACTCCTGGGCCGGCGTTGCGGGCAGGCCACAGGGTGCCTGCTCTTGAGGACACGCGCCGCCGTGTCCCTGCATTTGAGCGGACTTCGGCCCGAAGCCAGCGCAGTTGATCTTCTTGGGGGGCACCGAGGTGCGATGCCAGTCTGGCAACCCACAGCAGCGCTGACGTGGCGTCTAGGTGGTCGTCCTCGCCCAGAATAGGTGATAGCTGCACAAGCAGGCGCATTGTCCGCTTTGACACAGGTCGACGTACACCACTCGCCTGCCACGTCGTTGGGTTCCCCTAAATGCTAGCTGAAGAGTTGTCGACTCGATGAGTTAGCCGCTGCCCCATCCAGCGCGCTATCTAAGTAATGATGGACCGCCGCCGTAGTGAACTTAGGTAGTAGGTGGGTGGGGGGTGGAATGAACAACATCAATGGGTAGGTATCCGGCGGCGGTGGCGTCGGTCCGCGTGTACGTAGCCCGCGGGAAATCTCAGTAGTGACAGCGCCGCCCGTACTAGGTAACACTGGGTTGGAATTTTCAGTAGTCGTTGAGACTCGCGCGATGGCAAAGGGGTCTTTCGGCTAGGCCATTCCGCAGCTATTTCGACAATTCTTGCTGGATGGAAGCCGGGAAGCGCCGATACGGCGGGGAAGACCGGGCGAACGCGCCAGATGCGTCTCCGGAGGTGGGCGCATGTCGGGCGACTATCGAGTCACCGGTTCCTTGCACTTCTCCAACGCTGGCGGCGTGTACACCGCAAACCGGATCAGTGACGACTTACCAGTAGTACTCAAAGAAGCCCGCCCGCTAG
>JAJPIR010000171.1 GCA_021324675.1 Actinomycetota bacterium | reverse complement strand
GCGGGCGTGGATGACGATGCCTTGCAACTCGTCATGCGTGCCCAGCCAGGTATCTGCCGTCAAGGCCAACGCGTCAAAATCCTGGACGCGGAGAGGTTGATCGACGTCGACCACAAGAACCTCGGCATCGGGAAGAAGACGGTGCAAGACTCCAGGACCTTCAGGCAGTGAGCGAAGCCAGCCGATTGCTTCATCGCGCTCATCATTGCCGAACACGCGCAGAGGCCAGGGCAGCAGGAAGCCGACCAGCTGTGTCCATTCTCGGATCCACCCGATGTCGGTCACCAGGGCATATCCCTCGACCAGGCGCATGAAACGAAAACCGATCATTTTTTCCCGCGCCACACCCAGGGAAAAACCTTCGTATTCGGGACCCACTTGAAGCAACAGTCAACCCGACGACCTTGCCGCCGGGCCTCGGCGAAAAGCGGCTCGACAACGTTCTCGTAATCCTCCTTTGATATTTTTCCAACAGCTTTCAGGGCATCGACACCAGCAGGCACATCCGTTATTTTCTCCAACATCGCGGTTTCTCCTTTTCGCCTGACAGTCGCAGCCGCTTTGCTCGGTCACGGTCAATGGTTGTGTGGCACCTGCGCCGAACCGGCGACCCACACCTTGGCCGCGTCCAACTCAACAGTGGGGAACACCCGCATCTCGCCCGGAATCAGCCAAGACAGCAGGCGCACGGCTTTATCCACCCACGCGATATCGGTCACGATCGCAAAGCGCTCCCATACCTGCCGCCAGAAGATCCCGAACTCGATGTCCGCCTTGAGTCCCTCCCACACGGCCCCCGGCTCTTCCACAAAGTCGGGTTCCAGCAGCACAAGGACACGTAGCGGCCGGCCACTGTCCCTCATCTTCCGCAGGACCGGCAGGAGAGTAATGACGTAGTCATCACGCGTCAGCGTCCCGGCGATCCGGCCACCGAACGTACCTTCAGGCATATCAGAAAAGAGTTCGATCATCGCGGGCCACCTTCGTATCCAGGTTCGCGGACAGGACCGACAATGTCGGATGCGCAACGTGAAGGCATCAAGCCAAAGGCCGTCTTCGCCGGGACCTTCGTCCCGTCCGGCGATTACAAGTAAGCACCGGGCTCGAAAGCCGGGGGTAGCTCACCCGGGACGATGCGGCGGCCGCTGATCTCATGCGGGATCAAGCGCATCCAATGCCCGCGGTGACCCGGTGCCCACGGCTGCACCCCACTGGCCTTGGTACGTTCGATCAACTCGGCCCTGTGCTCAATGGTCACTTCTTCGGCGAGACCGCGTACGAGCACACTCCAACCGCTTCGCGTCTGCTGATCGATATGATCCACCTCGAAGGTCACGTTCGCGTGGTCGGCCGCAGCGAGTTTGGTGCCGGCATTCGTGCGTATCACGATCACGCCAGCCTCATCAAGGGCGTAGTTCACCGGGAAAATGAGTGGATAATGCTCGGCATTGACGCCTAGACGTCCTATCTGTTGCGTGGCCAAGAGCCGATAGCAGTCATCAGAGCTGATCACCCGCAGCTCGGGACCGCCCTCACTTGTGGTCATCGACAACCTTCCTTCGCCCGATACCAGATACATCATCCTTGCCCTGATCGGAGCTGCCATGGCCCATCGGTTCCGGGAAACCAGGACGAACGGCCCTGCCCACACCCGCAACAGCGGCGCATCGTCGGCGGTGTCCACGGGCATCATGGACAAGGACAGGAAGGAAATATGTGGTGCGGTCATGAGTACCGACGTATCGCTGCGGCGACTGGCAGACATTGTGACGCGGTATCACTTCGCGTACTTGTTAACCGTGGGAGACGATGAGCGTGCACATGCAGTGCCGGTGCACCCCACGATCGTGGACGACACCCTGGCCGTGGAGGATCCAGGTCGTAAAACTCTCACCAACCTGGCCACCCATCCCCTGGTCACCTTGGTGTGGCCGCCCACGGATCCGGGGGACTACTCGTTGATCGTGGACGGTGCCGGCTCGATGCGGGACACCAAGCTCGTCGTCAGTCCTACTCGAGCAGTGCTGCACCGGCCAGCACCACCGCGGGCCATCCCGGCCGGCCGCGGCTGCGGATCGGACTGTATCGAGCTTCCGATCGACGCGGAGCCCGTACGCAGCGGCACAACGTGACTGCCGGGCCCGCCACTCAGGAGGGGGCCAGGAGAACAGAACGGAGATCGCGCCGTGGAGTCGGTGGCAGCTCGCCGGCCCCGGTGGCGGGCCAGCCGATCCGGATGATGAGTTGTGGGTGCTCAGGGATGTGGAGCACCTGGTGCTGGAGCTCCTGCCGGGTGAGGTCGACCTCGAGGGCTTGACTGAGTGGTGTGGTAGCCAATCCCAGCTGGGTCGCGGCGAGCAGTGCGGCGCTCATCGCCTCCCCGGCACGGAGCCGGTCGAGCGGCTCGTCGCCGTGCGTAACGAGAACCAGGAATTCCGCGGCATCATCTGCCGCGCCGTGCCCGGCTAGCTGGCTGGGTTGGCTGAGCCGCCCGGTGGGGAAGTTGCGCAGAGCGGACGGCTCGATGAGTCCAACGGGATGCGGGGGCACGTTGGCGAGGGGTATGCCGTCGCGGGCCCCGGCATGGCGGTGGGTCCACGACTGCAGTTCGGCCAGGTATCCCGGGGTTTGCGCCTGGGTATGGGCAGCGTGCGCTAGTGCGGTGCTCAGGCGTTGCCGCAGCGCCCGACCAGTCACCGGGACAGGGATCGCGCCGGCACGGGTGCCCTGCTCGACAACGCTTCTGATGTGGCGTGACGGCACCGCGCGGTGGCTCATCCGGCGCCGATCGGTCCGCCGGCGCTCGATACCCGGCGCCAGGGCCGCGTCCTGCGGGTCACCGGTGCACGGTTGGACGACGACGGTGGCCAGGTGACCGGAATTCTCGGGATCGGGCAGCCGGTCCACCTGCGCGGCAATGTCGCGGGCGGCTAGGGCCACCAGCAGGTGGTGCAGCGCGGCGCCGCAGCTCAGCAGCAGATCACGGCGGTCAGGGTCAGTGGCCGCCAGGTGCCGGGTCCAGTCGGCGTGCAATTCAACAGATCCACGGCCGATGCGCCACAGCCAGGGCTGGGTGTTGTGCACCGAAGGTGCGCGCAAGGCACGTTCCACAGCCCCAGCAAGATCGTCGGGCTGGCTCATGATGTTCGCCTCCGCGTGTCTGTACGTCCCGAGTAGAGCGCTATCCCAGTGTTGCGGCTTGGTAACGCGGAAGGCAGGGGCGTTGGCCCCCCGAGGGCAGAACCTTCGTCCGTGCCGTTTTGCGATTCGGGTCACGGCCTGCCGGACAGGAACAGACGGCGGGCGAAGTAGGGCCGAATGCCTCCAGCGTTCCAGGACCGCAGGCACTGCCGCACGTCCTTGCGCTGATGCCAGCGTGGGAACCAGCCCGCCGAGAGGAGAGATGTGATGCAGGCACAGCACGTCAAGCAGACGGTGGTCGTCGGCGTTGATGGGTCCGAATCGGCGCTCACGGCGGTCCGGTGGGCCGCCCAGGAAGCAGTCCGCCGGCACCTACCTCTACGGCTTGTCCATGCATTCAGCTGGCCGGACACGCGGCACTTTGGTGATCCCGGGCTGGGACTTGACTACCACGAAGTGCTTCTGCGGGCGGCGCACAAGCAGGTTTCCGCAGCCGCCGACGCAGCCGCTACCGCGGCTCCCGGTGTCGAGCTCGAGCGGCAGGTAGCGGCCGGCTACCCGATCCCGATGCTTGAGGCCGAGTCGGATCATGCGCAGTTGCTGGTGCTGGGCAGCCGCGGCCTCGGCGGAGTCACCGGTTTGCTACTCGGTTCCGTGGCGGTTGCGCTGGCCGCGCACGCCAGCTGCCCGGTCGTCGTCGTCCGCGGCGCCGAAGATCTTGATGCCTTGGCCCAGCTGCCGGTGGTGGTGGGGGTGGATGGCACCCCGAACAGCGAAGCCGCGATCGCCTTTGCCTTCGGAGCCGCCGATGCCCGCCGGGTACCGCTGATTGCAGTGCATACCTGGTGGGAATCGCGCACCGATCCAGTGCTGGATGTCGTGCTCGACTGGGACGCCATCGAAGCCGATGAGCGTGAGGTATTGGCGCAGCGCCTGGCCGGCTGGGGCGAGAAGTACCCAGACGTGCCGGTGCAACACATTGTCGCCCGGGACCGACCCGCGCACCGGCTGCTGGAGCAGGCACGGGGTGCGCAACTTGTGGTCGTTGGTTCCCGCGGTCGGGGCTCGTTGTCCGGCCTGTTCCTCGGCTCGGTGAGCCACGCTTTGCTACACCACGCGCCGTGCCCGGTAGTCGTTGTCCGACCCGAGCCCGGCACTGGCGGCGGTGACAGCGGCTAGGCGGACCGCCGGTCCCGTTCCCGACCGTCCTCAGACACTGGTCGGGCCGGCAACGAGTGGGCCAGCATTGTGCTCAAGAATCGCAATGTGCTCAAGGATCACACCGCGTAGCCCGAGGAGGTGCGCCATGCGGTCCACGATTCCCCTGGGCCGGGTCGCGGGAATACCGGTGGGGATGCATTGGTCGGCGCTGATCGGCATGGTGCTGCTCGGGCAGCTGGTGGCGTTGACGGTCCTGCCGGCGACGGCGCCGGGGCTCGGTGCGGCTGCCTACTGGCTGGCCGGTGGGATTGCCGCGCTAGGGCTGGGCGGGTCGCTGCTGACCCACGAGCTTGCGCATGCGATCGTCGCGCGCCGTACCGGATTGACTGTGCGGCGGATCACCCTGTGGCTGCTCGGTGGAGCCTCTGAACTCGCCGGTCAACCCTCCGAACCGGGCGCCGAGGTCCGCATCGCCCTGGTCGGGCCGGTGACCAGCCTGGGCCTGGGCGGCCTGCTCGGCGCGGCGGCGGTGGTCACACACAACCTCGGCGTTCCCGCTGGAGTGGTGGCCACGCTGTCATGGTTGGCCTCGATGAACATCCTGCTCGGGGTGTTCAACCTGCTGCCAGGAACACCGCTGGACGGCGGGCGGGTGCTGCACGGGCTGCTGTGGCGGCGCACCGGCGACCGGGAACGCGCCACCCGGGCAACAACAACCTCCGGCCGGGTTCTCGGCGCGCTGCTCGCCGGCACGGGGGTCCTGCTCGCGCTCCACGGGCGCCTGGACGGGCTGTGGCTGCTGCTTGTCGGCTGGTTCCTTTCCGGGTCGGCCAGCGCGGAACGGGCAGCCACCATCGTCGCAGGCCGGCTGGCTGGACTGCGGGTCGCGGATGTCATGTCTGCTCCGCCGGCGGTCGCGTCGGGGTGGTGGACGGTGCAGGCGTTTATCGACCGCCTGCTCGGCGAGCCCGGCCGGCGCTACCGGCAGTTCCCGGTCGTCGACATCGACGGGCGGCTCACCGGCGTGGTGTCAATAGCCGATCTCACCCGCTGCCCGCCCGCCGACCGCCCCAATACCCCGGTGCGGCAGCTGGCCCGCCCGCTAGCCGACGGACTCGTGCTGAGCCCCGACATGCCACTGGAGCAGGTGCTGCAGAGCGCTCCGATCCTCGGCGGTGCGTTGGCCGCTGTGGTAGCGGATGGCCAAGTGGTCGGCGTCCTCACGAGCACCGACATCGCCCGGGCCGTGGAGATCCACGCGCTGCACAGCGAAAACAGTCAGCTGTGAACCCTCCACTCCCCCGCGCAAGGTCCCACTCGCCACTCCCCGCGCAAGGTCCCACTCGCCACTCCCCGCGCAAGGTCCCACTTTTTTCTCCCTTCGGACAGATTCGAGGCCGTCGCTACCCACGGCCGAAGTGTCGTGAACTCGACAAGACCGACCCGCAGATGGTTTGATCACGTCGCCAGCGTCGAGTTCACGGCACGATCCGGCTGATCGTCCTTGGCCTGGTCTTGGCCTGGCCTTGCCTGGCAAGGCCAGGCCGGCTTGTTTCGCTATCTGACCAACGGTGACCGGTCGACCAGACCCGGGAAGGCTGGTGAGCACATGCTCGCCGAACGGTTCGCGCGGGTCGAGATCGACCAGCAGGAGTACCAGCAGCGGCTTCACCCGGAGTCCCAGCAGCAGTCGAACAGGGAGCTGACGGGACCGAAAAAGAGCATGAACCGCCGGATCATGCGCAGGTCCCAATGCGATGGCGCGCGCAGCTGCTCGGCATCGACCCGGTCAGTAGGGATGGTGAGCTGGCTGGTGTCATAGAGCAGGTTGTTGAGCAAGATCTGTGAGGGCAGCATCGGCAGGAACGGCAGGACTGCCGCGGCGGCCGCGGCGCTGAACATATTTCCGAAGTTGCTCGATGTGCCCATCAGCACGTACTTGATGGTGTTGGCGAAGTCGCAGACTCGGCCGCAGCAGCGAGCGCGTCATCGTCCAGAGCATCGACGTCGGTTCCGGTAAGCGTGCCACCGGAACGCAGGCCCAGGTCAGCACAGACCTTTTCGGCTACCCGGGGGTTGTCCCGGTGGCCACCTTGACCGTGATGCCGAGTTCGGCGAGCCGGCGCAGCGCCTCGGCAGCGTCGGCCTTGGGCCGGTCGAGAAAGTCCAGGAAGCCGGCCAACACCAAGTCGTGTTCATCGGATCCGCCGATCTCGGTGGAGCCTGGCGCCGGGCGGCTGGCCACTGCGACTACCCGCCCACCGGCAGCAAACTGCGCCTGCAAGGTCAGCTCCGCTGCCGGCGGTACCGAGCAGGACCGGGCCAGCGCCCTTCGTGACGGTCAACCGGCGGCCATCCGGAGCTTGCACAAGCGCTGAGGTCATCCGCCGCTCGTGATCGAAAGGAACCCGAGCTAACCGGGCGTCATCCGGCGGTGCCGGGCCCGCGGCCTCCCACAGCGCGGCGTCCATCGGGTTGCCCCCGACCGGCCGGTCTCGGTCGCCAGCAGTCCCAACCTGAGCACATCGCTGGACTGCTTCCCGGTCGGGTCCAGTGCGGCGTGCAGCGTGATCCGGCCCTCGGTCAACGTGCCCGTCTTGTCAGTGACCAGCACATCCAGGTCTCCGAGGTCTTCGATGCACACCAGGCGCTTGACCAGGACCTTGCGCTGGGCCAGCCGTCGAGAGCCGGTGGCCAGGCTGGTGCTCACCACGGCAGGCAGCAACTGCGGGGTGTGGTTCATGCTGGTGCGCCACGGTGTACGCACGGCCGAGGATGGCTGTGACCCGGCGGCGTCCGGGCTTGTTGTCCGCTGTGGCGTACGGGGCGGCGTGCACGATCCGCAATGGCACGCCGTGCAGCCGCGCCTCGGTGGCAGCCCACGCGACCGCCCGCGCGGCAGTTTCCGTGCCATCGGTGCCGACTACGACTTCCGCGGCGCCAGTGGTCTGGTGCTCATTCACCATGGCTGCCTCCCTGTTCGCTACTTCTATGCTTCGCGGCCACCTGACCTGGAAACAGGGTCCGTCGACCCCATCGGTCCCGGGCTTGTCCCGGGGCCGGGCGTCCGTAGAGCCGCTCGCCGGATCGCCTTGACTGTCTCGATCAGCACAGCGGGCAGCGCGCCGGCACCGAGCGAGAGGCCGAGGTCACCAAGGTCGAGCGGTGTGGTACCGAACAGGTCGTGCAGCCCAGGCAGGTAGATCGCGGCGAGCAAGCCAGCCGCGCTCAGGGCCCCGGATGGGTCGAGGTGCCGGACGTCAGCGTCGGGCTAGGGCTGTCGGTACCGGTTGCCGCTCCTGTGCCGGTACTGGTCAGCGCCGTGCTCGGCGAGTTGGACCGGATGGACGGTGGCTAGCCTTGTGCAGCTGAGGCCGGATCAGTTGCACCGGCCTCGTCGTGCGCGGTCACCGCCGCTGGAATGACGACGACCGGGCAGGTCGCGTGGCGTACGCACGCCGCGCTGACCGAGCCCAGCAGAGCCTGCCGGACCCGGCCCCCCTGATGCCGACCGACAACCAGCATGGCTGCTCCGCGCGCCAGCTCCGGCAAGATACGTGTCGGGTCACCCTCGACGCTGTTCTGAGCAATCGGGGGAATGTCAGTCATGTGTTCGGTCGCTCGTTGAACTTCGCGACGCAGCATCGCCAGCGAATCCTGATGCGCCTGCTGACTCGACGTCTCCGTGAAATAGTCTGCCATCGGATCAAAGGTCCAGGCGTGCACGACCTGCACGGAACAGTTACGGGTCTGCGCCTCGCGCAATGCCCACTCAAGCGCTCGCCGTCCTGTTTCATGGCCGTCAACTCCGACCACTATCGGGAGATGCTGTTGTCCAGTCATTGCTTCTCCTCATTGCGAATTGCGACGACAAATCCGCCGGTCACACCGCCTGCGGGTTAAGCGTCCCGCGGATCGCGGCCACCGAATAGGGACAAAAGTCCCCTGGCAGCGGGCTTGTCGATGCCGTCAGCGCAAGGGAACACACCAGGTCAGCCGGGTACCCCCGCGCTGCTGCGCGGCAATGGTGACCGCGCCGCCACACACCGCAGCCCGCCGTTCCAGATTCGCCAGGCCGCTGCGAGCGGCCTGGTCGGGGATACCGACTCCGTCGTCGACTACTTCGATGACCAGCTCGTCGCCCGCTTCAGCGGTAACGGTGATCGTGGTGGCCTGGGCATGCCGCACGGCGTTGCTCACGCCTTCCCGGACCACGGCTTCGGCATGCTCGGCGATGGCCGCAGGCACCAGGGTGTCCACGGCCCCGGACATGCGCACCGACGG
>JAJPIR010000259.1 GCA_021324675.1 Actinomycetota bacterium | reverse complement strand
TAGCCCAATAACCTGCGGTAGCCGCTGATCAGGTGTAATGGACTTCGTCTCCGGGTAACTCGCCTGGGCCATCGAATGACGGAAGGCCAGTGGGTGTCGCGACGTGTTGTCACCAAGGGTGGCTCGCAGCGTCGGTGGCTGCTGCGGGTTGGCCGGACAGGGATTGCGCTGGCCTCTGCGGTGGTGTTAATCCTCACCGGCTACGGCTGGACGCTGTCGCGACAGTTCAACAGTTCGCTGGCGACTTCGGCGGTGCTTGACCACCCCAGCCGCACCGACCCCGCTCAATCGCAGTTGGGCGCTGCCCTCGGCCCGATGAACGTGCTGCTCGTCGGGATGGACAGCCGCACCGACAACCAGGGCAATCCCTTACCGCAGCAGGTGCTGGCCGCACTGCACGCTGGCGGCAACGAGGGTGAACTCAACGCCGACACGCTGATCCTGGTGCATGTTCGGGCCGGGGCAGCTCAGCCGGCCGTGGCGGTGTCCATTCCCCGGGACTCTTATGTCAATGTGCCGGGCTTCGGCACTCATAAGATCAACTCAGCCTACCAGTGGGGAATGCGGGATGCGGAATCGGCGCTCGCGGCCCAGGGCGTCGACGAACCGCAGCTACGCCTGCTGGCCCGTCAGGCCGGTGCCCGACAACTCGTCCAGACCGTGGAACAACTCACCGGAGTGACCATCGACCACTACGTCCAGATCAACCTGGCCGGGTTCTACGAGATCACTCAAGCCGTCGGTGGCGTCCCGGTCTGCCTGAAGGACCCGGTCCACGACAGTTACTCAGGAGCGAATCTCCCGGCCGGGCCACAGACGGTCTCCGGCGCGGCGGCATTGGCATTCGTGCGGCAACGTTACGGCCTGCCTCATGGTGACCTGGACCGCATCCTGCGCCAGCAAGCGTTCCTGTCCGGACTGGTCCACCGGCTGCTGTCTGGTGACGTGCTGACCAACCCCACCGCAGTGGCCGCGCTCGACGAGGCGATCGCACGCTACGTGGTCATCGACGCCGGCTGGGACCTCAGCGGGCTCATCGCACAGGCACGCTCCATGGCTGAAGGATCCATCACGTTTCGGACCATCCCCACTGGGCGCTCCGACCTACCTACCCGCGATGGGGAGGCGGTGCAGGTCGACCCCGAGCAGGTACAGCAATTCATCAGCGATCTCACGGGCGCGGGCGACCACTCCGGCAACCCACCCTCGGCCGCACCGATCACCCCAGCGGTCGTACCCATATCCACATCAATACCCTGCGTCAGCTAGCTGTCTCCCTGGCCTCCGGTCGTTCCGGCGTCCGGAATTTACCTACGGCTAACCGATCTTGGGCCAAGCGATTACGACCTACTCCGTAGTGTCGTTGCCATGACCTACCTCGTCCCCGCGTCGGGTCACAACGGCAGCCACGTCTCGCCGCGCTGGAGCCCGACCGGCAACGCTGCCCCCTCCGGCGATGATCTGGGGGTACGCCCCGGCACGTCGGATTCCGCACGCATGGTCGGTGGAGTGCTGCTGCTCGTGCCCGCCACGATCATCCTTGTGCTGGTGATGGTGTGGTGGCTGACCTGAGGCCGGTTGGCTAGCAGGCGGGAGCGGACTGCATGGTCACTACCTCAGCAACTTCGGAACTCGTGGCTGCCGAACCGGACGCTTACCCGCCCTTGTTGCCTGCTCACCTGCGTCGTCCCGCAGTCGTCATCATCGTGCTCGCGCTGCTGCTACTGGCGGTTTTGGCATTGCGTTATGCCCATCAAGAGGCGGCCGGCACGCTGGACCGGACACTGGATAGCTACATCAGGACCCGTCTGCGAAGCGACCAGAGCATGACCGGTGCCGTGATCAGCTTCGTCTACTCGCCGCGTTCCCTGTTGGTGCTTGCGGTAGTGGCGGTCATCGGCGCCGTGGCCCGGCGTTGGTCAGGCGTCATCCTTACCCTCGGTGGCCCGCTCATCGCAGTGACGATCACTGAGGTGATCCTCAAGCCCCTCACCGGACGGCTTCGATATGGGCACTTGACCTTTCCCAGTGGCCACGCCACGGTCCTGGCCGCGACCGCTATCGCGATCATCATCCTGCTCGCCGGCGCGAAGCGGCCCCGCAGTGTCGTGCTGCGGCTGACGGCCGCCCTCGCCACAGCCGCCGTCGCGGCCGGTGTCGCGATCTCTCTCATCGCCCAGCACATTCACTACACCACCGACACCATCGCCGGCTGCTGCGTGGCGGTCGTTACCGTCCTGTCCCTCGCTTTGGCTTTGGACTTCGTCCCACGACGTGTTGAAGCTGGGCGATCCGGAATCTAGCGAAACCCCAGTATGGATGCGACTGCGATCCGGGCGCCTGTCAGCGCGCTTCTGTCGCTGCCGCGTCAGTTGCCCTGAGTGACGCGCTGGAAGGTGAGGTCGAAGTCCGTTCGCCAGTTGCGTCCCTGGTCCTCGGACATCTCCCACCGTCCGCTGATGCGGTCGGCCTCGACGTCGGCGACGAAGCGTTGGTAAAAGTCGGTGTCCTCGCGGGCGAGCTTCCATTGGCCACGCTCGGACGTCATCTGAAATACCCGGCATACCCCCCGCTTGTCGTGGTAGAGCGCGGTGTAGGTCTCGTGAGGGTCGCTGCGGCCGATCACGAAATCCCATGCCCGATTGCCCTCGAGGTCTGACCGTAAGACAACGAATGCGTCGCCAAGCCACTCGATCGTCGCTGCGCCGCGGAGCTGGGTGTCGAGGCTGTCGAGGAACCATGCGTTCGACAGCGTCAGGGTCCAGTTCCCGAGGAGCATGTCGAGCTTTTGCAATGCGCGGTTTCGCATCGTCTCACCTCTTGTCGCCGTCTTCCGATCGGTATGACGTCGACAGGGCGGCGATCTCATCGTGGCAGTGACAGACCACTGCACAAATACAGCGACACCAGGGACACCGGTGGTGTGCTTCAACGCCGCGCCGGGATCCCAGACTCGGTCGGCAGGCCAGCCTCGACCCAGTCCTGGATGCCGTCGGCATATTTGCCTACGTTGCGGTAACCCAAACTTTCCAACTTCGCCGCCACCTGCCCACTGTTGGGACATGCGGCGTTCGAGCAGTAAGTGACGATCGCGGTGTTCTTGTCGGGCAGCAGAGTGGCCGCACGGAGCTCCACATCTTCAGCAACCAGATTGAGCGCACCGGGCAGATGCCGCTGGACGTAGTAACTTTCCGGCAACGCATCCACCGGCACGACACTGCCCGCATCGATCCTGGCCTTCAGCTCTGCACGACTGATCAAAGTGGTCACAGCTCCGTGCCCTTTCCGTGAATGGACGGCAGTCCCCGACTGGACTACAGTCCGCTAATGCCGGTAGACGCTATAGGACCGCGGTCCGCTCCGTCAACCGCGCCTCACCCAAACCCGCGGCCCGAAC
>JAJPIR010000129.1 GCA_021324675.1 Actinomycetota bacterium | reverse complement strand
TTCGCCACGCTGATCAACGGGTTCGTCGAGCGCGTGGCCGGCGTAACTCACGCTCTGGTGCTGTCCTCCGACGGATTCCCCCTGACTGCGTCGAAATCAGTGAGCAGCGATGGCGCCGAGCAACTCGCGGCGATCTCCAGTGGCCTGTTGGGCCTGGCTCGCAACGGTGCTGCACTGTTCGGCAAAGGCAGTTGCGAACTGATCATGATTCGACTATCGCGCGGATACTTCCTGTTCATGGGGATCGGCGAATGCGCTGGCCTGGCGGTGCTGACGTCGGCGCGCTGCAATATGAAAGCCATCGCCTATGAGATGACACAGTTCGTCGACACGGCCGCAGGTGCATTAACTCCCCAGGCTCGTGCCGATCTGCGGCGCGTCATCACCGCACGGCGAGCCGACTGACCACCGGAGGAGGGGCAACGGTGGAACACATTGCGATGCGCAGCAAAAGGATCCGACTCTATGCGCTCACCGGAGGTCGAACCAGACCGCGGCACCATTTAATGGTAGAGACTCTCATATCAGTTCCAAAGTACGATCCGCAGCTGGCCGAAACCCTCATGCCGGAGTCCCGGGCACTTTACGAGCTCGCCCGGGAAACGACCTCCATTGCGGAGATGTCCGCCCATTTGACTATCCCACTGGGTGTGATCCGCGTACTGATCAGCGACCTGGCCGCGCAAGATGCCGTGTTCATCCATCCCACTGGCTTCACGTACCAGTATGACCGGATCATCCTGGAGAGGATCCTCGATGGACTCAAGAAGCTACCCGCTTGATACTTCTTCGTTGACCATTTCAGCGAAGATCGTGATCGCTGGTGGTTTCGGGGTGGGTAAGACCACCTTCGTGGGGTCGGTATCCGAGGTGAAGCCGATCAATACCGAGGCCTGGATGACCGTGGCCGGCGAGGGCGTCGATCCACTGCCGGACAGCGGGAAGACGACCACCACGGTGGCCATGGACTTCGGACGCATCAGACTCCAGCCTGACCTCGTCCTCTACCTGTTCGGTACTCCGGGTCAACCTCGGTTCTGGTTTCTCTGGGATGATTTATGCCGGGGTGCGCTCGGTGCCGTCGTTCTGGTGAACACCCGGCAGATCCAGGACTCCTTCCCGGCCATCAACTATTTCGAAAACGACTCCGATATTCCCTTCATCGTGGCCGTGAACAAGTTCGACGGCGAGCTGGGCTATGAACTTGACGAGGTGCGCGAGGCGTTGGCTCTGAGCCCAGATGTGCCGCTGACGACTTGTGACGCCCGGGACCCCGGATCCACCTCGGAAGCATTACAAGAATTGGTGTCCTACACCATGAACTGCACCGTCTCCTACGGCCCCGGTGTGACCTGGGAACAGCAGCAGGAGGGTTAACGCCGATGCGGAAAGTGTTGATTGTGGGGGCCGGTCAGTCCGGCTTGCAGTTGGCGCTGAGCTTACAAAGCCACAACTACGACGTCACCGTGATGTCGGCCCGCACACCGGAGGAAATCCGCAGTGGCCGTGTCATGTCCACACAATGCATGTTCGGTCCTGCCCTGCAGTACGAACGCGACTATGGTTTGAACCTCTGGGAGCGACAAACGCCGGACATCGAAGGATTGGGGCTTTCCATCGCGGGTCCCCACCACGAGCGCGCCTTGGACTGGCTCGGCCAGCTTGACGACTACGCCCAGTCAGTGGATCAGCGTGTGAAGATGTCCGGCTGGCTCGAGCTCTTCGAGAATCGCGGCGGCAAGGTCGTCTACCACGGGGTCACGACGTACGATCTCGATGGGTTGACCAATTTTTATGATCTTGTCGTCATCGCCGCAGGCAAGGGCGAACTGGTTCAATTGTTCGACCGTGATCCGAGCCGTTCCCCCTATTCCACCACGCAGCGTATCCTTGCCGTAGTTTATGTGCATGGCATGACGCCGCGACCGGAACATCCCACTGTGCGCGCAGTGCGGTTCAATGCCGTTCCCGGCGTTGGGGAACTATTTATCATGCCATGCTTCACCGTCAGCGGCCCGTGCGACATTCTGTTTTTCGAGGGAATCCCCGGGGGCCCGCTGGATTGCTGGGATGATCGCCCGCCGCCGGCTGAACACCTGGCGCGCACCCTCGATCTCATGCGCCAGTTCGTGCCGTGGGAATACGAGCGGTGCCACCACGTCGAACTGACCGACGGTAGAGCCACCTTGACCGGCGGTTACCCACCCGTGGTGCGGCGACCGGTCGGCGAGCTTCCGTCTGGCGGCCAGGTACTGGGCATGGCGGATGTCGTGGTGGCCAATGACCCCATCACCGGGCAGGGCTCGAACAGCGCAAGCAAGTGCGCGGCCTCATACCTGGCCAGCATCCTGGAGCGAGGGGACCAGCCATTTGACCGGGAGTGGATGCAACAGACATTCGACCGGTACTGGGCCGATGCCCAGCACACCACCATATGGACCAACGCGCTGCTCGCACCGCCTCCGGAGCACGTGATGAACCTGCTCGGCGCCGCGGCTACCTACCCGGAGATCGCGCACCGTTTTGTCAATGGCTTTGCCGATCCCACTGATTACCAGCACTGGTTCCTTGACCCGGACAAGGCTGCGCAGTACCTCGCCTCGGTGATCGCGGCGCACAGCAGCTGAATTCCGCGGTCCCCTGAAATCAAGCCGTCGGGGAAGTCGATCAAGCCAGCCGGGGGTTATGGGGGGCAGCGTGGTCGGAACGCCGATCTTCGACGAGCTACGCGACCTGTTCGCTACCTCTCCGGACCGGTTTGGATCTCAGCCCCGGGCGCAATCGGCTTCGCCCAGGGCAGCCAGGCCACCCACGAAGATCATCGTCACTGGAGGTCCCGGGGCAGGGAAGACCACCTTCGTGGGGTCGGTGTCGGATACCCACCCGATCGCCGTCGAGGGCGCCACGGACTTCGGCCGGATCACCCTGCATGCCGACCTGGTGGTGTACCTGTTTGGCACGTCGCAACCCGGGCACCCCGGGTTCGCCGGCGCCCTGGGCGCTGTAGTGCTCGTGAACCCCCGGCGCCTCGAAGACGCATTCGCGATGATCAACTACTTCGAAAACAGCTCCGACCTCCCGTTCATCGTGGCCGTCACCATGGTCGACAGCGGGCTTGCCCACGACCTCGACGAGGTCCGGGAAGCTCTCGCGCTGGACCTGCAGGTGCCGCTGACGACCTGCGACGCCCGCGACCCCCGCTCGGCGACCGCAGTACTCCAGCAGCTCGTCGCCCACACCCTCAACCGCAATCCCTCCAACCCGGCACCATGAACCCCCGGCATGATCGTGTTCATGGGCCCGATCAGCCCGGTATGCGTCCATCACGGGCTGAAGGTGTCCGGCTAGAGCGGGGGAAGGCCCTGCTGCTGGCCGATCAGCGGGGCAAGAGGGTCGCCAACCTGGTGCACCCGGTCCAGGACGGTGCGGATCGTCCAGCGGTCCGGGGTGAGGTCGGGATCCTCCAGTTCGTCCCAGGAGACAGGGACCGACACCGGAGCGCCAGCGGCGGGACGCGCGCTGAACGGCGCCACCAGCGTCTTGTTGATCGCATTCTGGGTGTAGTCCAGGCGGGCCAGCCCTTCCCGGCGGTCTTTGTGCCATTCCCAGCTGACCAGCTCGGGAAGGGTCCTGCCGACAGCGCGGGAGACTTTTTCGACCCACACTCTGGTGTCCTCGAAGGTGTAGCCGCAGCGGACCGGCACCCAGATCTGCACGCCGCGCTTGCCCGTGACCTTGGGCATCGCCGCGACCTTGAGGTGGTCGAGCGCCACCCGGTAGAGCCGGGCCAGCACCAGAACGTCGTCGAAACTCGTGGCCGGGCCGGGGTCGATGTCGATCAACGCCCAGGTCGGCTGGTGCACGTCGGGCAACCCGGAGGTCCAGGGGTGCAACTCCACCGCCGCGTGGTTGGCCATCCAGACCAGCGCGGGCACACTGTCGATCACGGCGTAACACTGCGTCTTGTCCGCCTCGGCTTCGGTGTTGTGCCAGCGGGTCAGCCAGTCGGGCGCGTAGTCGGGCACCTCCTTGTGCCAGAAGCCCGGGCGCTGCACACCGTCGGGGTATCGGTGGGCGTTGACCGGGCGGTCGGCGAGGTAGGGCAGCATGAACGGGGCGATCATGGCGTGGTAGCGGATGAGGTCGCGTTTGGTAATCGGGGACCCCGGTTTGTCACCAGGTGGGCCGTCCCGCGGCGGGAACAGCACCTTGTTGAGGTTGGTCAAGGTGACCTCGCGGCCCTGGATGGTCCACCGGCCCTTGGTCCCCAGCGCGTCCAGCGCGGCCAGCTCCCCATCGGTCGGTGGATCCCACGCTCGCCGGGGTGCTCCGACCAGCGAGACGGCAGCCTGGTCCGGAGGTAGGTCGCCGCGCCACATCAACTCGGGCGCTGCGGCCACCTCGTCGTTGGTGCGCCCGCTTTTGACCGATCGGGGATGGTCCTCGGGGTTCCACCCACGCTCGGCGTCGTCGTCGTTCTTGTGGATCAGCAGCCACTGCTCGCCGCTCGGCCGAGGCTCGCCGGTGCGCACCAGCACGAAGCGACCGGCCAGCTTCTCGCCGTAGAGGTCGAAGTGCAGTTCCCCGCGCTCGACGGCTCCGGCGGGATCGTCGGTTCCCGACGGCTGCCAGGTCCCCCAGTCCCACACGATGACGTCGCCGCCGCCGTACTCGCCTTGGGGAATGACGCCTTCGAAGTCGAAGTATTCGATGGGATGGTCCTCGACGTGCACCGCCAGCTGCCTGGCCTTGGGATCGCGCGTCGGCCCGCGCGGCACAGCCCAGCTGACCAGCACCCCGTCCATCTCCAGCCGCAGGTCGTAGTGCAGCCGGCGGGCACGGTGGCGTTGCACCACGAACCGGTTGGCGCCGGTCGCCGCCTGCGTGGAAGCTCCTGCGTCCGCAGCACCGGCCGGTTCCGCGGTTACCGCGAAGTCCCGCTTGGCGCGGTAGGTGCGCAGCCGCTGCTGGGAGTCACTCATCGGGCACCGCGGGCATAACAGAGGTGCAGCAGCGCGGCAACCTGCCGGTACGGGTCCCGGGCACCAGCTTGCAGTTCGGCAGCCAGCAGGTCGGTCAGCTCGGCGGCCGCCGGGGACGGTTCGTCACTGTGGTCGGTGAAGACCCGCACCCCGTACCACCGCCGGCGCTGCCAGCCGAACGGCCGCAGAGCACGATCGAGGACGTCGGGAGTGTGTGCCTGCGCGTGCAAGCCGAGCCGGTTGGTGTACTGGCGGGTGTCGAAGGCGCGCAGCGCCGCCGGGTAGTCGCCGCGCAGCCCATCGCGCATCGCCATCGCGAGCCCGTTGCGGATGAGCAGCGACAGCCTGGCCCGTTCGCCCGCCACGGCGGACAGCGCGGCCAGCATCGGGTTGATGTCATCGAGGTACATCAGCACGCCGTGACACATCACCAGGTCGAATGGCCCGTCTACCAGCTCCGTCGCTGCCTCACCAGGGCCCTGGAGCAGCCGCACCCGGGACTGCACCTCGGCCGGTTCACCGGCCAGGGCATCCGCGAACTGGCCCAGTAGCTCTGCGGAGACGTCCAGGCCGGTCACATGATGACCGCTGCGCGCCAGCAGCAACGACTGGGTGCCCTGGCCGCACCCGACGTCCAGCACCCGCATCGGTCCCGAATTGTCGACCATCTCGGCGAGCTGCGCGGCGACGACATGCTGGCGCACCACACCCCGCAGCCGTCCGAGCTCACCGATCCACTGCTCGGTACCGGCCGCGAACGAGGTGTTCGGCATGGCTCCTTCCCTAGCTCACATCACCCAGCGCACATCGCCCAGCTGAAATCGACCCAGCTGAAATCGACCCAGCTGAATCGACCGCTCCAATCGGCCAAGCTCAAAGCAGCACAGCCCAACCATGGCCATCATCGGCCACCACGACGGATCCAGCATCTTCACTGGAACATCACCTGCGCTGGATCCTTGTCGGCACGCAATCCCCGCCAGGCGGTGTGGCGCAGCCGGCGGTCCGGAGTCACGGCCCGGTACTCGACCTCTCCGACGAGTTCGGGACGCACCCAGCGCGCTCGGCGAGCGTGGTCACGGGGCACCGGCTCGTCGAACGGGCTACCGGGCTGTTCCAGCGCGGTGAGCCGGACCATCAGGTCGCTGAGCATGGCCTCGGTGAACCCGGTCCCCACGTCGCCGAGGTAGCGCAACTGGCCCTGCTCGTCGTAGGCGCCGAGCAGCAACGCGCCGAGCGTGCCAGCCCGGTGACCTTGCCCGGCTGTCCAGCCACCAACCAGGACCTCTTGGGTGTGAAACAGCGCGGTCTTGATCCACGAGAGTGATCGGCGTCCGGGTTCGTACCGGGAGCGCAACCGTTTGGCTACCACGCCTTCCAGCCCGTGCTCGCGAGCGACGTCGAGCATCTGGCCACCGTCTGCATGGGGATAGTGGGGCGGTACCCGGATCAGCGCCGAGCCGCGGTCAAGATCGAGGTCGCCGAGCGCATCCCTGCGCTGCTGGTAGCTGTCCGCCAGCAGCGAGCGGCCGTCGAGGTCGAGCAGGTCGAACACGTAGTAGCAGATGGGTACCCGGGCCAGCAGCGCCGGACTGGGGACACGGACGTGCATGCGCTGCTGGAGTAGCCCGAAGTCCGGACGCCCAGCCGCGCCCAACGTCACGATCTCCCCGTCGAGCAGCACCCGCCGGGCTCCGACTACGCCGGTCAAGGCGGCCAGCTCGGGATACCCGCCGGTGACCTCGTTACCGTTGCGGCTGTACAACCGCCACCGGTCGCCGGCGACCGTGGCGATGGCGCGCACGCCGTCCCACTTGAACTCAAACGCCCAGCCCGCGCCGGACGGGGGCCTGCCAGCGCAGGCGAGCATCGGTGCCACCGGCTCGGGTAGCTCGAAGGACGTGCCCGTCATCACCACACAGCTTGCCCTGAAGAGCCCCGCCCCGCGTCCCGACGTGGAGACACACCCGGTGGTGTCAGAGGTTCCGCAGCGTATCGGCCAGGAACCTGATGGTCTCGGCGGGAGGTCTGGCTTCGACACACAATCGGTCCATGACCTTGAGGTAGTGCTCGACATCCTGAGTCTTGTCCAGGTAGAGCGCGCTGGTGAGCTGTTCGAGGTACACGATGTCGGGCAGGTCGGGTTCGGAAAACCGCAGGATCGTGAACGGACCACCCACCGCCACGTGCGGGCCGAAAGAGATCGGTAGCACCTGGATCCTGACGTTGGGCAGCGCCGACATCGTGATCAGATGTTGGAGCTGTGCCCGCATCGACGGGCCTTGGCCAAGCCGCCATAGCGCCGCCTCGTCGACCACGAGCCACAAGTTGGGCGCTTCAGGTTGGACGAGGATCTGCTGGCGCGCCATCCGCAGTGCCAGTCGGCGTTCAATATCGCCGGGGGATTCTTCTGGGTGGCCGAGCTGGATTACCTGATACGCAACTTGACGGGTCTGCAGCAGGTCAGGGATGAATTGAGGCTGGTAGCCGCGGATGACTGAACTGGCCTGTTCCAAACCAAGGTACATCTCGAACCAGCTCGGCAGGATATTGCTGTATTCATGCCACCAACTAGGAACGTTGGCCCGCCGAGCCAACGACAGGAATGCTTTCCTCTCCTGCTCATCGGTAATTCCGTAGAGGGTGAGCAGATCGGCCACGTCGCGCTCCTTGAAGCCGACCCGTCCCAGCTCCATGCGGCTGATCTTGGCATGAGATGCGCGGATCGCGTAGCCAGCGGCCTCGGCGCTGATTCCCTTGGCCTCGCGGAGCCGTCGTAGCTGGGTGCCCAACGCAATGCGCAGCGCAGTGGGACCCTGCACACGTATTGGAGCCTGACCGCTAGCCGCATTCCGCCGGGGCCGAGTGGCGCCCACACCAGTCCTCCTGCCGATGAGATACTACGGCTTCTGTCCGACACCACTGAAATGAAACACCGGGGCCGGCACCCCGATTTCGGATGAGCCGGGCCGCCATAGCGAACATGACACTACGCCAGGCTCAAGCAGCTCGAGGCCGTCAAAGAAACTGATTAGCTCCTGCCGACGGCGGGATACGATAGGAGCAGCACCACTTTCATTCCACAACCGCATGGCTTCAGTCATCGCCGCGCCGTCGATCTCCGGAGTGGGGTGCGATATCACCAGGTAGCTACCGGAAGGCAGGGCAGCAAGGAGCTGGTGCACGATAGCGCGAGCTTGGGCGGTATCCGGGATAAAATTCAAGATGCCCAGCAGCATGAGCCCAACTGGTTGGGTGAAGTCCAGCGTCCGGGCAGCTTCGGCCAAGATGACATCTGGTTCCCGGATGTCTGCGTGCACGTAGTCGGTAGCACCTTCAGGAGTGCTGGTAAGCAGGGCACGGGCGTGAGCCATGATCAGCGGATCGTTGTCGACGTAGACGATGCGAGACTCTGGCGCGACCAGTTGGGCCACTTCGTGCGTATTACTCGCCGTGGGCAGTCCAGTGCCGATGTCAAGGAACTGGCGGATCCCCGCCTTGCTGGCCAGGTACTGGACGGCGCGGACGAGGAAACTTCGCTCGGCGCGGACAGTATCGCGCAGGCTAGGGATGACTCGCAGGATCGCTTCCGCAGCCGCCCGATCTACCGCATAGTTGTCCCGACCACCGAGCAAGTAGTTCCAGAATCGAGCGGAATGCACCACAGTGGTGTTTATTTTCAATTCTCTCACGGCTGTCGCATGGACGTCGCTCGCCGCGAGTACGCTTTTGTTTCGCACCGCTTCCAGGTTCACTGTATCCCGCCCCCCGTATCGCGATACGATGAAACATCCAAGCGCGCAAGCCATTGCAATAAAGAAGATCTGGCGCGATGGCGAAGCCATCGCCTCGAAGCTGTCGCCACGCTTATCGCGCAGGAAATTAACCGGCGCGAATCCGCTCCACGGAAGTGGTGTGATTTACACCGCCGACCACCACGGTCGAGTCTGATGCAGCGCAATACTTCGGATCCGCGTGGTTATAAGCCGACCTCCCCCTCGCTGGTAGTTGATCAGCTTACTCCACCGGTATAACAGGCCATATCACCCGTTTGACCGATAGTTGACCTTGAGCACGCCACCGGCATCCCGCAACGCCAAGTTACCGACCAGGCCTCAGCGAGCTACGGCGCCGCAGAGTGCGGCCGTCGGTGTCGGCAGTTGCGGGACGACCAGTACCAGCGGGAAAAAGCACTTACACTGCGGGTTCCCAGCGCATTACCGGGTCGTCGGCGTGGCTGCCGTTGAACGATCCGTTGCGCGGCGCGGGAATCCTGGTCATGTCGGTCGCACCGGGACCTATCTGCGGATCGACATTGTGAGCGCTGGTAGTGGCGGCGGGTGCCCTGAACCCGGCACTCGGAACGTCGTGCTGAGCCGGCGTTGCGCTTGGGGTGTATCCACGAAGATCGAGCTCGCGCAGCTGGGCTTGCAGGTAGGTTGCCAGGCGGGTGCGGTACTCGCTTTCGAAGGTGCGCAGTTCTTCGACTTTCCTCTCCAGCACGACCTTCTCGTGGCTGATGGATCCGATGATCTCAGCGTGCTTGCGCGCCGCATCGTGCTCCAGGGCCGCAGCCTTCTCCTGCGACTGCCGTTCCAGGGTCTCAGCCTTGCCGTGCGCGTTGTTGATCATGGCTTGGGCGCGGGTCCTCGCCTCGTTGATCATGTCATCAGCTTTGACCCGCGCCTCGGAAAGCAGTCGCTCGGACTTGGTCCGGGCTTCGCTCAATATCCCGTTCGCCTCGATCTTGGCATCGGTGGTGAGCCGATCGGCGATCTGCTGCGCCATCCCCAACACCTTGGCGGCTTGGGTGTCGCAGTCGCGGGACGGCGGGGTCTGCGCCTTGGCCGGCGGCCGGGCCTGCTCCGCTGCCGCCGCGCGGAGCTGCCGATCGCGCTGCTCCAGCTGTCGGCGTAGATCATTGTTTTCGTCGATCAACCGGGTCAACTCGGCGCATACGAGATCGAGGAAGGCGTCTACCTCGTCCTCGCTGTAACCACGCTTGCCGAGCGGCGGCTTACTGAACCCGACATTACGAACGTCGGTAGGGGTCAACGCCATCGGATCACCTCATGCACTCCTTCGACCTGGCCGGAACCGGCCACCCCGCATGCCGCCGATGTCCAACTGGACAGGTTCCCGCGGCGGCATTGCCGGGCACAGCCGCCGCGCGCAGCAGGTTCCGAAAGCGCCCACACCCACTGACCACCGTGGCACTTACCCACGCCTGGAGAGCCCAGCTCGCATCCACCGTGTCACGCATCACCATGAGTGGCCTTATCGCCTTAGTGTGGGAAACTCTCGATGCAACCCCCCTGACGGCTGGGCGGTTCACCGGCATATCGTGGGGCCAACCGTTCCAGACGTTTGCACAGCGGTGCAAGAGCAAATGCACGAATGTGTACTTCTGGGCGGCCCGTACTGATGCAAAGAACAAACGTCGCGTACTGATGCACTTTCACGGCGCCTCGAGCATCATCTTCCTCACGTAGCGTACACAAACAATGACACAATGTAATTAAGAGGACTGTTCGTTATTTTGCACTGTCGTTTGCACCCCTATTGGGCGATTTAGGTGGAATAATTTCCAGATCCGACGATGATCCCGTATCTTCGTTTCACCCTATGTCGACCTGCGGATCCGCGCGCCCTGGAAGATCGCGGGGCGCCTTGATCCGCGATATGGAGGAGATCACGTGGACCACAAAAACGCGCAGACCGCCCTTCGTAACTGCACCCGGTGGCGAAAGTCCAGCTACTCATTTCCAGACGGCCAAGAATGCGTCGAAATGACCACTGAGGTGGTTGGGTGGATCGGTGTGCGGGATAGCAAACTCGGCCCCGCCAGCCCGGTGCTCGCCGTCCCCGCTGCCGCGTGGCAGGCCATGGTCTTGAGTTTGTGAGCAATCCGCTCGTCGTCGGGTTCGATGATGATGGCTGCTTGACGTTAGCCCGGGCAGACCGGCAGCCGTAGTGTCGAACCCGGCGACAGAGCGACTAGCCGTTGAGCACGGTGCGCAGCGCACCGAAGATGTCGATCTCCCGGGACAGCTGCAATGACTCTTTGCTGGGCGGTTGTACCCAGCTGATCGGCCCGTAGATCGACATGGTCGGCGGCAACATCACCGCGCCAGTGACCTGGTACACCCCGGATGGCCAGGGCAGCGTGGCACCAAATCGCTCCCCTGCGAGCACGATGTGGTGGTCAGGGGCGTCCGGCTGCGCCAGCACGGCCGGTGCGCACAGCCGATCGATGAGGACCTCCGTCACCGGGGCACTCAGCGGTGCAGGGATCGCAATGGCCGAGGCGTCGCCGTCGAGCCGCAACTGGACCAGGCCGCGGTCGTGCCGCACCGGCCACCCCCACGCCAGGTAGGAGGGCACACCCGGCAAGCCCACCGCGTCCTCGGACTCCGCTACCGATGATGGGGGATCAGCGGTCATGGCGGTGGCCTGGTTCATGAGGCATACCTGGCATGGCACCCCTTCGCCGGGTCCCACAGTGTCGATCTCGTCGAGGCACAGCAAGCCACCACAGAGGGCGGCGACGACACCCGATTCGCAACACCGGACTACCGGAACCAGGTGCACGGCGCGACTGGCCTGGCCGAGACCGCCAGACCGGGGGCGGGCCAGTAACAGTGACTGGCTTGCCACCAACGCCGCACCGGCACCTGGTCTCCCCCGCCGGTCCGTCTGCTGCGAGCCGCTTTCAGCTGGAGTAGTCGTCGAACTCGCCATCCTTAGCGGCCGCCAGGAAGGCAACCATCCGATCCGGACTCAAGATCAACCTGAGGCCCTCGATTGAATGCACCTGCACGTGCATACGCGCGAAGGTAGCCTGAAGGCTAGCGGGTGTCAATTTGGCGTAAGTGTGGAGCAACTGGTCACCCGCCCAACGCGACGGCGGTCGACCGCGAGCCATCCGGCGCCTGACCCGGATCGCCCGAGACCGGCGATCACCCAGTTGCTCCCCGACCTGGTGACCCACGGTAAACCGTGAACCGCAAATTCACCGACATCGATAACCACAACGAGCTATCCCGGCAACCTCAACGACCGCGAGACTAATTCCGAGTCGTCGGGGTATCTCGAAGCACGACGCCACCAGCAGGGAGGTAGGGACATGACTATCGGGGGGATCATCTCGGCCATCATCGTCGGGCTCATCATCGGCGCATTAGGGCGGCTGGTGGTGCCCGGCAAGCAGGCGATACCGATCTGGCTCACCATTGTCATCGGCATCATCGCCGCGTTCGTCGGCGGGTTTATCGCCGCGGCTTTCGGTTACGCCAACGCAGGCGGCGGCATCCCCTGGATACTGATCATCCTCCAGGTCGCCGTCGCCGCCATCGGGGTGTCCATCGCCGCGGGCGCCTACGCCCGGCGCGGGATCAGGTAGCCCACCGGGTCACGCGTCTCGTGAACTCGACGCCAGCGACGGTTTCCAGCTGCCGGGATGCCCGCTGGCGTCGAGTTCACACCTCTGGGGACCGGCGCGCGCGGATGTCAGCCAGTTCTGCATGCCGCGGGCGGGGCGCGACTGCCTTACGTGGCTGCCTCGGTACCGAGGGGACGATCTCGCCGTCGATCACCGGCGTTCGCGGGGTAGGGACAGCCGGTGGGGACAGGTACACGTTGACCACTGTCGGAGGGTCGCGGGGAACCCGCTCGGCCTCCCACCGGGCACGAGCTTCGATGAGATCCCACTGGTCCTCGATTGCCCGGTCGGCCAGGCGCCGCAGGCGACTTTCGGCGTACTTGCGGTTTTCCTGACCACGAGCGATCCAGCCGATGGCAAACCAGCCCATCGCAATGAGTATGCCCCCCATCCAGAGCAACCCGACGACCATTGCTGACCTCCACTCACCACGCCGCGCTGCGCGTCCAGCAGGTGGATCGCACTGCGCCTCATCCGTGACCCTAGCGGCCTCGTTGCGGGTCTGGGCTGCTGAGTTTCCGGCTAACCGCCGGGATTCATCGCCGGGCCGCGCTCCCTGCCGATCTTGACAGCTCCCTGGCCCGCGAGCTGCGCCGCGCCAGTACCGCAGCGGACCGCTCAGGGCCGTTAAGAAAGCGTCAAGACCAGTGCCGTGGCAGCGCCGGGCTGTCAGGCTCGAATCGTGTTCGACATGCTCAAGCGACTGCTAGTCGGGCGGCCACGGCACAGCGCGCGGTTGGGTGAAACGCTGCTACCGAAGTGGCTGGCGCTGCCGGTTTTCTGCAGCGACCCGATCTCCTCCGTCGCCTACGCCACCGAGCAGATTGTGCTCGTGCTCGGCGCCGGTGGGCTGGCTGCGTTGACGCTGACCCCGTGGGTAGGGCTGGCCGTGGTGGTGCTGCTGGTGGTCGTGGTCGCCTCCTACCGGCAGACCTGCTACGCCTACCCCAACGGTGGCGGGGCGTACGTGGTCAGCAGGGACAATCTCGGGGAGTCCGCATCGCTGGTGGCGGCCAGCGCGCTGCTGGTCGATTACGTGATGACCGTTGCGGTGTCGATCGTGTCCGGGGTGGTGGCCATCACCTCGGCGTTGCGGTCCTTGCAGCCGCACGCGGTGGCGCTGTCGGTGGGATTCGTTCTGGTCCTGGTACTAGCCAACTTGCGCGGGACGAAGGAGTCAGGCCGGGCGTTCGCCATACCCACCTACTCGTTCATCGGGTTGACCTTCCTGATGTTCGCCACCGCCGCCGTGCGCAGCGTCACCAGCGGCCTGCCGCCAGCCGAGACCGCGACGGCACCGGTGACGCACACGGCCGCGGTGGGCGGGCTATTGACCGCGTTGCTGCTCCTGCGGGCATTCGCCTCCGGATGCACTGCACTGACCGGGGTGGAAGCGATCAGCAATGGAGTTCCGGCGTTCCGCAATCCCAAAAGCCGCAACGGCGCGATGACCCTGACCATGATGGGAGCTCTCGCGATCACCATGTTCGGCGGGATCACGGTGCTCGCCGTCGCCCTGCACGCTCGGGCGAACCCCGACGGCAACCCGTCAGTGATCTCCCAGATCGCCGCGTCGGTGTTCGGCGGTGGGTCGGTGCTGTTCTACCTGTTCCAGGCGGCCACCGCGGGCATCCTCATCTTGGCCGCGAACACCGCGTTCAATGGCTTCCCGGTGCTGGCTTCCATCCTGGGCCAGCACCGCTACCTGCCGCGGCAGCTGCACAACCGGGGTGACCGGCTGGTGTTTTCCAACGGCATCCTGCTGCTGGCCACGTTCGCCGCCATCTTGATCATCGGGTTCGACGCCAACATCGACAAACTGATCCAGCTCTACATCATCGGGGTGTTCACCAGCTTCACCCTCAGCCAGTTCGGCATGGTGCGGCACTGGAAGCGGGAGCTCACTCACGGCACCGAACCGGCCCGCAGGCGGGCGATCCGCCGGGCACAGCTGATCAACCTTGTCGGCGCCATCTGCACGGCAGTCGTGCTGGTGGTGGTATTCGCCACCAAGATCGAGCACGGTGCCTGGCTCGCGGTGGCTGCGATGATCGTGCTGTTCTTCCTGATGCGCGCCATCAATCGGTATTACGCTCGGGTCACCGCCGAGGTCGCCCCGGACCAGACACCACCGACGCTGCCGGCCAGCGTCCACGCCGTGGTGCTGGTCTCCCGGCTGCACAAGCCCGCGCTGCGGGCGCTGGCCTTCGCGCGGGCCAACCGCTCGGATGTCTTGGAGGCGGTCACGATGGCCACCGATGAGCAGGAGACCCGCGAGCTGACCGAGGCCTGGCAGCAGTGCGGCATCTCGGTGCCGCTCAAAGTTCTGGAAGCCCCCTACCGTGATCTGCTGCGGCCGTTGACTGACTACATCCAGCGGTTGCGGCGCGACAAACCCCGCGCGGTGATCGCGGTGTATATCCCGGAGTACGTCACGAAGCGATGGTGGCAGAACCTGTTGCACAACCAGAGCGCGCTGCGGATCAAAGCCCGGTTGCTGTTCACGCCGGGCGTGGTCGTGGTCAACGTTCCCTACCTCCTCGGAGTAGCCAGCCAGGGCTGGCTGGGGAGCGAGTTGAATCGTGAACGGCAAGCCGTGTCATGACAGTCAACGCCCGGCGCGGGGTGCCCTGCGCCTTTACCTGGGTGCCGCACCCGGGGTGGGCAAGACCTACGCCGCACTCAGTGAAGCCCGGCGCCGCGCCGAGCGGGGTACCGACGTAGTCGTGGCGTTCGTGGAAACCTACGGCCGGCCGAAGACCGAAGCGCTGCTCGATGGTCTGGAAATCATCCCACGCCGGCAGATGACCTACCGGGGTGCGCAATTCACCGAGATGGACGTCGATGCGGTGCTGGCGCGCCGCCCGGCGGTGGCAGTCGTCGACGAGCTGGCGCACACCAACGTGCCCGGCTGCCGCCACATCAAGCGGTGGGAAGACGTCGAAGAGCTGCTCGCCGCCGGGATCACCGTGCTGTCAACGGTGAACATCCAGCACCTGGAGTCGCTGCATGAGGTGATCTCAGAAATCACGGGGATCGCTCAGCGGGAGACGGTGCCTGATGAGGTGGTGCGCCGCGCCGCGCAGATCGAGCTGGTCGACATCGCCGCGGAGGCGTTGCGGCGCCGGATGGCGCACGGCAACATCTACCGTCCGGAGAAAATCGACGCCGCGCTGGCCAACTACTTCCGTCCTGCCAACCTCACCGCACTGCGCGAGCTTGCCCTGCTGTGGGTGGCCGACCAGGTCGACGTGGCGCTGCGCCGCTACCGCAGCGAACAACAGGTCACCAACGTTTGGGAGATCAGGGAACGGCTGGTGGTGGCGATCACCGGTGGCCCGGAGAGTGAGACCCTGGTGCGGCGCGCCCGGCGAATCGCCGCCCGGGTCGGTGCGGAGTTGCTGGTGCTGCACATCCTGCGCAAAGACGGGCTAACCAGTGCTGACCCAGCCACGCTGGCCCGCTGCCGCGCGCTGGCCGAGGGGATGGGCGCGAGTTTCCACACCGTGGTCGGTGACGACATCCCGACCGCGCTGCTGGACTTCGCCCGCGGCGTCAACGCCACCCAGCTCGTGCTGGGCACGTCCCGGCGCTCCCGGTTGGCCCGGCTGTTCAGGCAGGGGATCGGCGCCACGGTGGTGCAGCGGTCCGGGTCCATCGACGTGCACCTGATCACCCACGAGCACGCTGGCGGCGGAGTGCAGCTGACCGCACCACGAGGCGCGTTGCCGCGCTCGCGCAAACGGCTGGGCTGGATCGCCGGGGTCGTGCTACCGGCGGTCGCCACGGCGATCGGGGTGAGCGCACGGCACCTGTTCGGCCTGTCCACCGACGTCGGGCTGGTCCTGCTCGCGGTGGTGACCGTGGCGATGGTCGGAGGCTTGGGACCGGCGCTGCTGGCCGCAGTGCTCGGCGGGCTGCTGTTGAACTTCTTCCTGACCCCGCCGCTGTACACCCTGACCATCGCCGACCGGTCTAACACGATCACCTTGGCATTGATGCTGGTGGTCGCGGTGCTGGTGGCGATGGTGGTCGACCGCGCCGCCCGGCGCGCCGAACAAGCCGCCAGGGCCCGCACCGAAGCGTCCCTGCTGGTGTCCTACGCCCGCACCGTGCTGCTTGATCCCGATCCGCTGCCGAGGCTGCTGGACAAGATCCGGGAGAACTTCGCGGCCACGTCGGTAGCGCTGCTAGAACACCATGACGGCCAGTGGCGGCTGGCCGCCGCCAGCGGTCCGGACCCGTGCCTGCGCCCGGACCAGGCCGACACCGACATTCCCGTGACCGACGGTGACATCGGGATCAGGCTCGCTTTGCGCGGGCGCGCGGTGACCGCGGCCGACCAGCTGATCCTGGAAGCCGCCGCCGGGCAGGCGCTGCTGGCGCTGCGCCAGCAGCGGATGGCCGCCGAAGCCGCCGAGGCTCAGCGCCAGGCGCATGCCGCGGCACTGCGCACCGCGCTGCTCTCGGCCGTGGGCCACGATCTGCGCACCCCGTTGACCTCGATCAAAGCTGCGGTGGCCAGCTTGCGTGATCCCGAACTGAAGCTGTCCGCAGCCGACTGCGAGGAGCTGCTGGCCACCGTCGGCGGGTCCACTGACCGGCTACACGCGCTGGTGGACAACCTGCTGGACTCCTCACGGTTGGCCACCGGTGCGATCACCCCGGCACTGCAGCCGGTGGGCTACGACGAAGTGGTGCTCCGCGCCCTGTCCGGGCTCGACGGCGCCCGTGCCGTTGAGGTGGACATCGACGAGTCACTACCGCACGTGCTCGCCGATGCCGGGCTGCTGGAGCGCGTCGTCGCCAACATCGTCGACAACGCGCTGCGCCACGGCGGGGGATCCCCGGTGACAGTCCGGGCCAGCACTCACGCCGACCGCGTGGAGCTGCGGGTGGTCGACCACGGGCCCGGTGTCCCGGCGGGAGCGGCTACCACGATCTGCACTCCATTCCAGCGGCTGGGTGACCGCGACGCCAGCAGTGGCATCGGGCTGGGGCTCAGCGTGGCTCAAGGTTTCACCGACGCCATGGGCGGCACCCTCACCGTCGAGGACACTCCCGGCGGGGGCTTGACCCTGGCGATCTCCCTGCCGAAGGCGCCGCAACGCGGAAATCAGGCCACGCTATGACCCGCGTGCTCGTCGTCGACGACGATCCGCAGCTGCTGCGCGCCCTGAAGATCAACCTGGCGGCACGCGGCTACACGGTGCTGACCGCACTCGATGGCACCAGGGCCCTGCACGTGGCCGCGCACCAGCATCCGGACGTCATAGTGCTCGACCTCGGACTGCCCGACCTCGACGGAACCGACGTGATCACCGGTCTGCGCGGCTGGAGCACCATCCCGATCATCGTACTGTCCGCCCGCACCGACTCCGGTGACAAGGTCGAAGCGCTCGACGCCGGCGCCGACGACTACGTCACCAAACCATTCGGCATGGATGAGCTACTGGCCCGGCTGCGTGCCGCGGTCCGCCGGGCGAGCACGGATCCCACGGGCAACGAACCCGTCGTGCACGCCGGGGCGCTGGATATCGACCTGGCAGCCAAGCAGGTCGCCCGTGACGGCGAGGTGGTCCACCTGACCCCCACCGAGTGGGGCATCCTTGAACTTCTGGTCCGCCACCAAGGCAGACTGGTCAGCCAGCGGCAGCTGCTCACCGAGGTGTGGGGCCCGCGTTACCAGACCGAGACCCATTACCTGCGGGTATACCTGGCCCAGCTCCGCCGCAAGCTGGAACCCGACGCCTCGCATCCCCGTCACCTGATCACCGAACCCGGCATGGGCTACCGCTTCAAACCCTGATTCCGGCTCCCTCCGACCCCTCACCGAACCCGCAGTCTGGATGCAGACTGCTGTTTTTGAGGCCTCCGAAACCGCAGTCTGCATCCAGACTGCGGGTGGTTAGGTGGTGACCAGCCGGCTGTGGCGCACGCTGTAGGCGAAGTACACGACGAATCCGATGGCCATCCAGATGACGAATCGCAGCCACGTTGCGCCAGGCAGATTGAGCATCAGGTAGAACGACGCGAGCGCGGCAAGGATGGGGATCACGGGTACGCCGGGGCAGCGAAACGCCCGCGGCAAGTCCGGACGGGTACGGCGCAGCACCACGACACCGATCGCAACGAGTAGGAACGCGAACAGGGTGCCGATGTTGACCAGCTCGGCAAGCTCGGTGAGCGGCACGAAGGCCGCAAGGAGGGCGACGACAACACCCGTGGCGATCGACGTCCGGACTGGCGTGCCGAACCGCGGGCTGACCGCAGCGAAAGCAGGCGGCAGTAACCGGTCCCGGCTCATCGCAAAGAAAACCCGGCTTTGCCCGAGCAACAGGATCAGCATCACAGTGGTCAGTCCCAGCAATGCGCCTACTGAAATGACCGTTGCGAAGCCCGGTTTGTCCACCGAGCGGAACGCTTCAGCCAGCGGCGCATCGACCTTGACATCAGTGTATTTCACCATCCCGGTGATCACGAGCGAGACGGCGACGTACAGCGCGGTGCAGATACCCAAGGAGCCCAGGATTCCGATGGGCATATCGCGTTGCGGATTCTTGGTCTCCTCCGCGGCGGTCGCGACGATGTCGAAGCCGATGAATGCGAAGAAGACCAGCGCGGCGGCGGTGAAGATACCCGTGATCCCGAATGATCCGGGCGCCACCCCGAGATCCTGCAGGAGTGACGGCGTGCTCTGCGCACCCCCAGCACCGGGGGAGCCGGCCGGCGGAATGAACGGCGAATAGTTACTGGCCTTGATGTAGAAGCAGCCAGCGATAATGACGAAAAGCACGATGCCGATCTTGACAGCGACGATTGCTACGTTCACTTGCGACGACACCTTGATGCCCAGGCAGATCACCACGGTGAGGATGATAACGATCGCGGCCGCGACGATGTTGTGCGAACCACCATATGCCCAATCCGGAATGGTGATACCGGCCGATTTCATGACATCGGCAAAGTATGATGACCACCCGACCGCCACTGTGCTCGCACCAAGAGCAAGCTCAAGGATCAGATCCCAACCGATGATCCACGCCACGAACTCGCCGAGACTGGCGTAGGAGAAGGTGTAGGCAGACCCGGCCACCGGCACCGTGCTCGCGAACTCCGCGTAGCACAGGGCGGCAAGCGCGCAGACGATACCGGCGAACACGAACGACAGGGCAACTGCCGGACCCGCTTGCACCCCGGCGGCCTTGCCGGTGAGGACGAAGATACCGGTACCGATGATCACACCGATCCCGAATAAGGTGAGCTCAACGGGGCCGAGCCGCTTGCGGAGTTGGTGGACCGGCTCCTCGGTGTCTGCGATGGACTGCTCGATGGTCTTCGTACGCCCGAGGTTCACAACCCACCTCCTCGCCGGGGCGCGCCCGGCGCACGATCAGAGCCACCGGAGCACTGCGGGGCGCAGGTCGGCGTGGCGTGTATCACACTGTCGAGCGTTGAATTGTACGGCGCAAACATCCGATCCGCTCCGACGAACCGCCAGCTGAACTGTCGGTGTGCACGGCGGATCAGCGGCAACCGGTGGCGGCGGCACCGGCGCCGAGTCAGTCCCGGAGCAGGGATCGCAGCGCGTCAGCCCGCGCCGCGATGAGGTGTCGCCGGTGTCCGTCGAGCCCGTCACCGTGGTCCACCTGTGCAGTCATCTGGAGAGGGTGATGGCGGTAGAGCAGGCTCGGTTCGTTGATGAAATAACCGTCGGCAGCCACGCTGGCCGCAATGAGCAGACCCGTGTCCTCGGCGCAAGGCAGGGCCATCCAGCCACCAAGCGCGAAGAGCAAACTCCGCCGAATACACAGAGTGACCGGATGGATTGGCAGGAACCAGCCATTCGATCGCCAGGACTCCAGGATGGCGCCCCGCGCCAGCACTCCCTCGTCGGGATTCGGGTGCCTCCACCTCGCAATCGTGCCGTCGGGCAGCCAGTTGAGTAGGCGGGAAGTTGTCCAACCAACCGTGGGTCGCTGAGTCAAAACCGTGATGTCTCGGGCGATGGCCCCGGGCAGCAGCTTGTCGTCCGCATCGAGATTGCGGACGAGCGCGCCTTTGGCCCGGGCCATTGCCATCGTGCGAGTCACGGCCGGGCCGCCGGGACGGGCTGATCCGATGCTGATCCGTGGATCGTCGGGGACGGCTGCGGCCACCGCCCCGCTCCGGCCATCTTCCTGAAGCAACCATTCCCAGCACCAGCCAGCGGGCAACTCCTGAGCAATCAGCGACTCATACGCGTCAAGGAGATAGGGCACGCTGCGCTGGTGGGCAGCCGTGATTATGGAAATAACGCGGCTCATGTGCGGCTACTTCTGCCCGCCGCGTCGTGCCCTGAGCTGACGGCGGTGCTGGCGTCGGGCAAACCATCATCACCCGTTGGCAGATCGCGCATGGTGGGCAAGGGAGAAGCGATCAACCAGCCAGCTGCGAGCAGCATCCCCACCGCGGCCAGCCACAGGGTTGGACGCAGCCCGATCGCTTGTGCCACGCCACCAGCGAGCAAGCTGCCCAGCGGAGCCGCGCCCCAGTACAGGAAGTTGATGGTCGCGTTCATCCGGCCCAGCAGGTGGTCAGGGCATAACATCTGCTGGAAGCTGACCTGCACGACGACGACCACCATGAGGCAGGCGCTGGTCACGAAACCAGCCACCATGGTGAACGCCAGGCGCCAGCCGGAGTCGGTGAGCGGGTAACACAGGAATGCTAAACCGTTGATCAAAGCGGTGATCCATAAGATCCGGCCCGCGCCGACCGTGCTGGCCAGGCGCGTGGCCAGCACGGCGCCGGCAAGCGCTCCTATCACGCTTAAACTGCCGAGAAGACCAATCGAGCTGGGTGAAAGGTGCACCTCGCGAACGAGGAATACCACGGCGATGGCCATGTACGCGGACTGGCACAACGACGTCATCGCGTTGTTGAGGCCGATGGCACGCAGAACCGGATTCCCGAATACCAGCCGAGCACCCTCCAGGATCTCTTCGCGGAGATTTTGCTGGACGTGTCTGTACGTATCCGGTTCGCCCCTGCGGATGGTCTTCAACCAGATCGCCGACCATACGTAGCTCAGGGCATCGACCAATATCGCAACCGGAGCGGTGAACCGCTGCACGAGGTACCCGGCGAGACTTGGCGCAATGAGAGCCGAAACAGACATGCTGGCCCGTAATGTGGCGTTGCCCTGGATGAGATCGTGACGCTCGACGAGACGTGGCAGATACGACTGGTGCGCCACATCGAAGAACACGGTCAGCGTGCCGGCGACGAAGACGGCCAGGTACAGATGCCACATCGTGACGGCCCCGAAAGCAGCCGCGATGGGAATTGATCCGAGCGCGATCGCGCGGCCGAGGTCCGCGAAGACAAGGACGGGCCGGCAGCGCATCCGGTCACACCAGGCGCCGGCCTGCAGGCCAATCAACAGATACGCCACGGTCTGCAAGGTGTTCAACATCGACACCTCGAATGTCGACGCATGCAGGGTGATCACGGCGAATAATGGCAGCGCCAGGTTACTGATTCCCGTCCCGACCTTACTGATCGCGTTCGCGGCGCACAGGCGGCGGAAATCGTGGTGGCGCAGCAACCCACCCATTCTTACGCGACTTCCCGTGGCTAGCATCTGATCATGGACTCACGTACCGGTCACGGTGCGTCAGTCAGCCGGGGCCCGGACGGGTAGCGGGCAGCCAGGCGGGTCAGTGCTACCGCGGCGACGAGCAACCCGGCATCACGCAGCGCGACGTCAAAGAAACCCGGGAAGGTCAGCAGGTTGGCGATGATGCCGGCCAGCCAGGCCGCCACCAGCCAGCCCCCTAGCCGGGGCGACACCGCAACGACGATGCCGGCCACGATCTCGGTCATGCCGATGACGTACATCGCCTGCTGCGCGGTACCGGGCACGAGGTCATCGATCCACTGGGCCAGGTAGCCCGGCCAGGGCACCAGAACGTTGGCGAACTTGTCCAGCCCGAACAGGATGGGAGCCACCGAGAACAGCACACGTAGCAGCAGGAACGCCTGGCACGCCGGGTCGGGCAGGGTCGCCGATCTGGTGGTGCTCGACGTGGGCACCGTCGTCATGAGAACCTCCTAACGCCAGAAAGTACTAGCGTTAGAATTAGGCCAGCAAGCATCTATTTGGTCAATACAAGTTGATTCTAGAAGGATGGTGCATACCAGCAGGTGTTTCCCACATTCCGGACTACCGTAGCCCCAAGCGGCTGACGATCTTCACCCGTGTGGTCAATCATCCTTCCGGGTAGCGCGAACGCTGCCAGCGCGCCTGGCGCGGACCAGATCCCGCAGGCGAAAAAGCGAGGCTTGCTGGTCTCGACCGCAAACCCATACCCGATCGTCACCAATGGCTGCGCGCGGTTGGTTCACGATTACCAAGTAACGATGTTTCCCCAGTACGATATGTACTTCGTCCTTACCCGCACAGGCGACTGGGCGCCCATGCAATTGTTCCACCAAGGCAAAGCCCTCGACACAGGACTGCACATCGACGACCTGCAGGCCCTTGACTTCGCCTTCGTTGTCTTCATCGGCTTCAAGGACAACAAATTCACCAGACGGCTGGCCGAGCTTCACCCATCTTTCTGTCTCACCGATACCTATCCACATCCTGATCTGCCTGAGGGGCTGTTCCGCGGCATCCTGTCGCATCACGCCACCAAGCAGCACCCCCATCTTCTTTTGATGGGCGGCTCGTACGACGACAACGTTTTCTATCCTGACCGGAAAAACGAAGAGTTCATACTCGCCGTCGGCCGGATCCATCCTGACAAGAACCAGCTAGAGCTGGTCAGCAGCTACCGGCAGGAAATCTTCGAGAAGTACGGCCTGCCCCTTTACTTGGCCGGGGGCGTCGACGATCCGGAGTACTTCGGCGAGATGAAGCGATACATCGACGGCGTGGCCGTCGCGTCGAGCATCGATCCCGTAGATCCACTAGCCATGGATAGCTGGCGCTCGGCACAGGAGATCGCGCGGCTGTGCAACCGGGCCCGCCTGTTCGTGTCTGCGTCTCCGAAGGAAAGCTTCGGCATGGCGCTGATCGAGGCGATAGCGTGCGGCACGACCTGTGTCGTGAACGGCGACTACCGTGGTTTCGTCGCATCGGATTTGCGTCCCCACGTTCACGGGCACATCACCGCGCCGCAGGGTTGCGTCGTCGAGCTCGTCGACCAGGCCCTTCGCGACGACGTCCGGATCGACGGCTCCAGATGGGCGAAGAAATACTCGGTGAGTGAGATGCGTCAAGCCCTGACACGCTTTATCGCTGAGCGGATGTAGGCGGGCGCATGATGCGGGTCGGCCTTGTCATCTTCGGCAGCCTCGACATTCTCACCGGTGGATATCTCTACGATCGCCGGTTGCTCGACTATCTGAGGTCGCAGGGCGACCAGACGCGGGTGATCTCCCTTCCCTTGCGGACCTACCCCCGCCACCTCGCGGACAACTTCTCGCCGTCACTGGCCCGCCGGCTGGCAAGCGAGCGCTTCGATGTCCTGCTCCAAGACGAGCTCAACCACCCGTCGCTGGTCATGCTCAACCGCTGGCTCAAGGCTCAGTTCGGTTATCCCATCGTCACCCTCGTTCACCTGTTGCGTTCCAGCGAGCGGCGGGCGTCGCTGCTGCGTCACGCCTACGCGGCGGTCGAACGTCGCTACCTCGACACCGCCGATGCCGCGATCTTCAATTGCCATACCACTCGGCACGCAGCGGAGGGCCTGCTCGGTCACTCCATTCCTGGCGTCGTCGCCTATCCCGGCGGTGATCACCTGAACGTGCAGACAACCGAAACCGAGGTGGCCGCGCGAGCCCGAGCGCCGGGTCCCCTCCAGGTGGTCAGCATCGCCAACGTAGTTCCCGGTAAGGGACTGCACGACCTGATCACCGCGCTGGCCAGGCTCCCGGCCAGGAGCTGGCGGCTGACGGTGGCGGGCAGCCTGACCGCAGACCGCGGTTACGTCAAACGCCTCCGGTGCCTGATCGGCCGCCTCGGCCTGGAGACGAACGTCTACCTCATCGGCGCTGTGCCCAATCAACGGGTCGCTGAGCACCTGTGTAGCGGCCATGTGCTGGCGCTGCCCTCGTCATACGAGGCCCTGGGGATCGCCTACCTCGAAGCGATGCGCTGCGGGCTTCCGGTGATCGCCACGTCCGCAGGAGGGGCGTGCGAGGTCGTTGACGACGGCCACGAGGGATTCTTCGTCGCGCCGGGCGATGTCGAGGCCCTGACCAACTACCTCCGCCTGCTCATGACCGACCGCGAGTTGTTGCTACGGATGGGGCTTGCCGCACGGCAGCGGGCCGCCTGCCACCCGACGTGGGATCAATCCTTCCAGTGCGCCCGGGAGCTGCTTTGCTGCCTGGTAGCCTCGCATCAGGGTCGTACGCGCAAAGAGACCTCGCTGTGATCACTCACCAGCAGCTCCCGGAGTACTACGACTGGCTTTCTCGCTATGTCCAGCTCACCAACTGGCTCGCCTACCGGGACCGCTTCGCGTCCTTCACCATGCACAAGAGGTTGGGAATCGAGCCAGCGGAGCACGCCGGCGGGCACCGTCGCACAGCAGGTGTCGAGTACGTCAACGAGCGGGTACTGGCCGTCGCCGATCTCCCCCCTACTCCCCGGGTGCTCGATGCAGGCTGCGGCTTCGGCGGGACGATCTTCCACTGGCAGCCGCGGATCGGTGGTCGCTATGAGGGCATCACGCTGAGCCGGGTCCAGCTGGCTGTCGCGCAGCGGGAGGCCCGCCGGCGCGGGATCGCAGACGTCTGCCGATTCCGGCTGCAAAGCTACGACGAGCCACTCGGGACTGGATTCGATGCGGTCGTCGCGATCGAGTCGCTCATCCATTCCCCCGATCTGCGCCACACGCTGTCCAACCTGTCCGGTGCACTGCAACCCGGTGGCGTGCTCCTGCTCCTCGACGACATGGCGGCGTGTGACCTCAACCGCCACAGACCAGCTGAGGCTCGCCTTTTGCGCAGGCACTGGGGCTGCGCCCGTTACTGGACCTACGACGACTACCGCACCGCGCTGGGCCGCGCCGGGTTGTCCCTGCGCCATGAGGAAGATCTCAGCGCTCTGATGCGCCCGCGCCCCGAAGAGATCCTGGATCGCCTGGAGCGGGTGTACTCGTTGCTTCACCGCAGGATCCCGCTGCACCCGGCACGCACCGTCGTCTCCGCCTATCTCGGTGGGATCGCCCTGGAGCGACTCCACGCCTCGGGGGACGTGCGCTACCGGCTCCTCGTCGCCGCCAGGGGGGAAAGGTCATGAGTGCTCCCAGCCGTTACGACTCGTGCCTCGAGATATGCGGCCGGCTGCAGCATCCGGGCCTGGCCACCGATATGCCGATCTGGATCGATCACACCCGGGAGGACACGACAGTCGACCAGGCGTGTATCGAGGACGTGCTCGAAGGAATGGATCTGCGAGAGCAGTGCATCCTGCATGTCGGCGTGGGCAATTCCCGGTTCGCCCAGAGATTCGCCGGCCGGGTCCGGCTGGTGGACGGCCTCACCGTGAGCCATGCAGAAAAGGAGCTCGCCGACTCCCTGCAGATCGCCAACTACACCGTTTATTTCCTGAGCAAGTACAGCCGGGAATTCCTCACGACCATCAAAAATCGGTACGATCTAATTATCGACAACAACCTGGCCAGCTTCGCCTGCTGCAAATACCATTTTTTCCGGATGTTGGACAACTATCTCTGGTGCCTCCGGCCGCGCGGGCGGATCCTGACCGACCAGCGCGGCATGGACTGGACGGTGAACAATGATCCTCGCTGGCAGCTGACCTTCGACGATCTCCTGGCGCTGGAACGACGGTTGCCGGTCACGGTGGCGAAGGTCACCGACACCGTCTACGCGATCGGCGCCATTCCATGACCGCCAACCCCGCGCTCCTGGATCTCGGTTTCTCGGCAGAAGATCGGGTTGTCGTCATCCACGCCGATGACGTAGGAATGTGCGCTGCGACGATCGACGCTTTTTTCGAGCTGGCAGCCTGTGGGCTTGTCTCCGCCGGATCGGTGATGGTCCCCTGTCCCTGGTTCCCCGCGGTGGCAGCTGGCTGCCGCCAGCACGCTGAGCTTGACGTCGGTGTGCACCTGACGCTGACCAGCGAATGGGATGGCTACCGCTGGGGTCCGCTGTCCACCCGGGATGCTGCATCCGGCCTGCTGGACGAGGAGGGCTACTTCTACCGCAATCAAGACCGGTGGCGAAGCGTCGATCCCCAGGCAGTCCGCGTCGAAGTGGAGACCCAAGTCGACCGTGCGGTGGCGGCCGGGTTGGACGTGACCCATCTTGACTGCCATATGTTCTCGCTGGTGCGCAGCGGACTGGTCGATGAGTACGTCAGCGCCGGTTTCGAGCGGCAGCTCCCGGTGCTGATGACCCGCCAGCCGCAGTGGGTGGCAGCAGTGTCTGAGGCAGCCATCGCCGGATGGGAACAGCAGGGACTCCCGGTGTTCGACCATCTCAGGGAGATGCCCCTCATCGGGCCGGCAGCAGACCGGCTGGATGTGGCCAAAGAACTGTTCGACCAGCTACCACCCGGGCTGGCCTACCTGATCACCCATCCCGCCACGGACACTCCCGAGTTGCGGGCCATCACTCCCGACTGGCGCCATAGGGTCGCCGACTTCGACACCTTCCACAGCGGTGGGCTTGCCCAGTACCTGCGCAGGGCTGGTATCCAGGTCATCGGCTGGCGCCCGTTGCGGGAGTTGATGCGCGCCAGGCGCAACCGCTGGAGAGGGAGGCAGATGTGACGTCAGAGCAGCCGCGGTACAGCGTGACCGTGCGGCGAGAGCTCATCGCGCAGCATTTCCTGGTCGGCGGTGACTGGGGCCGCGAAAACATGATCAATTCTCACCATTACCGGATCGAGGCGCGCTACGAGGGTACGAGCTTGGACCGTCACGGCTTTCTGCTCGACATCGATGAGATCAACCGCAAATTAGATGGCGTGGTGGAGCGTTACCGGGACAACACGCTCAACGAGCTGCCCGAATTCGAAGGCCTCAATCCCAGTGTGGAGCATTTCTGCCGGATCCTGAGCGATCAGCTGCTGGTGAGCATGCCCAACATCGATGCTCTGGAGGTGACAGTCTGGGAGGACGCCGAGGCCAGCGCCGCCTACCGGCGCCCGCTGGGCAACGGCGTCCCAGATTAGAGGTCGCAGGTTAACCACCGTCGGGCCTGGTGGCCGCCACGGCGATGCCGCCTCTGAGGTATCCGATCCCGGCTCGCGCACCGCACCAATCCAGGGCCTCGAGCAGTGGCCCCCAGCCGCCCGGCAGGTCACCCCGAGGTACGAACCGCCAGTACCGGAGAGCCAAGATCGTCAGTCCAGCGCTGCTGACGAGCCTTTCCAATTCACCAGCAGTGAGAAAGTGATCGGTGGACAGGTGGCGGCTGTCGACGCCCAAGACCGGTGCGATGTGCCGGTACCAGCAGTAGCCACCATGAGGAGTAAGGCCGATGAACAACCCCGCGGGGTTGAGCACCCGGTGTACTTGGCGAAGGACCCGATCCTTTGCCGGCATGTGCTCCAGTGCCCCGACACACAGCACGACGTCGATTGAGCCGTTGTCGATCGTCGCCAGGTCCTCAGCAGGGTCGACCCGTATCGAGATGCGGTCGCGCCACGGTGAACGCTCGGCGTAACCGCGGGCGACCTTGACCATTTCAGGGGAAAGATCGGTACCAATGGCATGGCTGAACTCCGCGGCGAGGGCGATGAGGTGCGTGGCCGGGCCACAGCCGACCTCCAGGAGAGTGCCGCGCGGGGCACTTCCCAGCAACCGGCGGATGATGTCCAGCCGGTAAGAAAGTAGTTTTGCCGCGCAGCCGTGTGCCTCGTGGTAGTGCAGGGCAACACCGTCGAAATGCCGTGCCACATCGTCGGGTGTACGTACGTTGCGTGTGGTGAGCCGGGTCCTGCGTGGCAACTTCACCGGTCGTCCGATGTTTCGTGGGCAATCCGCCGCAGCAGCTCGGAAGTCGAGTGGTCCTTCGGATCCCCGCAGATCGCGATCATGATGCCCAGCTCGCGGTCGACGGCAGCCTCGGGCACGCTCGCCGCGGTGTAGTCGGATCCTTTGGCGTGCACGTCAGGCCGCAACGCTCGTAGCGTGGTCTCCAGGTCGGCCTCGTCGAATGACGTCACTGCGTCGACACAGCGCAGCGCTCCGATGATTTCGGCTCGTTCGTCCAGGGCCATCACCGGCCGGCCCGGACCTTTGATCTCCTGCACCGAGCGGTCCGAATTCAGCGCCACGATGAGAAAGTCGCCACGCGAGCGGGCGTCTTGCAGGTACCGGATGTGGCCGGCGTGCAGGAGATCGAAGCAGCCGTTGGCAAGGACGATGGTCCCGACGTCACCCCCGGCCCGCAGCGTGTGAATCCGCCGGGCAAGCTGCTGGCGTGGGGTCATCCTCACGCCAAAGGCGTCGACGGCGATGCTACTGGCGGTGGTGTGGCGCGACAGCCCGGCCATGGCTCAGCGCCGCATCGCGTGGGACGGGGGTACCGGCAACGGCGCGCCGGTGAGCGCCTCAGCGAGTGCGCCGGCGGGGCACACGGCGGCTCCGTGCTCAAGGACGACGATTCCTGATGCGATATTGGCTAATATCATCGCCTCCGTAGCCGGGTACTTGGCCGCAAGGGCGAGGGCGAACACCGCTGCTGCAGTATCGCCGGCACCGCACACGTCGGTGATCTCGTTCGTCCCCCAGGCGTCGACAACGGTCCCGTCGCCCGGTAGTCCCTCGCCGAACAGGGCCATTCCGAGATTTCCGCGGGTGACCAGGAGGAATTGGCAGCCGGTACTATCCCGGAGCGCTTTCGCCGCGTTTGCCAGCGCACGCCGATCGCCAAGGCGGTCAGGCGAGGTGTTGGTGAAGCGCGCCAGCTCGTCGACGTTGGGCGTCAACGCGGTGAGACCCGTGAAGTGTTTCACCTCGCACCGGGGATCGAGCACGACCACCTTGCCGGCGCGGGAAAGCTCACTGGCTGCAATACCGATCTCGACATCGCAAAGACCGTACTCGTAGTCCGAGATGATCACGGCGTCCACCACGTTAGCCATCGAAGCCAGCTGATCGGCGATGGCTTCTCGGACTGGTGGTTCGATCGGCAGATCTGGTTCGCGATCGATCCGCAATACCTGCTGGGGATTGCGCCGCGGCTCGGCCGCGAGCATTCGAGTTTTGGTAGGCGTTTGGTAGCCATCAACGATGTGGACACCATGTGTGTCGACTGACTCCTCGCCGAGAAGTCGAAGCAGCTCGCCGCCCTGCTCGTCCCTCCCGACGATCCCGAGGATGCGCACGCAACTGCGCAGCGCGCGCAGGTTGCGCGCCACATTGGCCGCGCCGCCCGCACCGATCCGCTCACCTTTGTGGCGTAACACGATGACCGGAGCTTCACGAGACAGGCGCCGAGGCTCGGCATAGATATAGTGATCAGCGATGAGGTCGCCCACCACGGCGACATGGACGTCCGAAAAGTCAGCAAGACAAGATGTCTCATGGATGGTTCCGGGAGCACCGTCTCCGGCAACGGGCACATGCCGAAGCCTACGCGGCCGCCTGCAATTGAGGTGAGATCGAGGGTTGCCGCTGAACTGCCACCGGTCCAGGCCACTGGCGAGAACAGCATCGTGCTCGTCAAGCAGCAAGGGGCGATGCGCACCGGTACCAATCTCGTCAAGTTCGCCCTCGAGGAGAACTTCACCAACGTCCGGGTCCTCGTCAACATCGGACGGTGGAAGCATGCCAGCGCCGACACGCCTTTTACCTGGCATGGCGAGGATTGGGAAGTTCCCGGCCGCGCTGTAGACGTTTCGACGAGAATCACGCCGGCAGAGCTGGCAACGGTCCGGGCAGCCGTCGATGCCGGCACGATGAGATACGCGATCAGCGTAAGGAATGTGTATACCTGGCTCGTCAGCTACCTGCGCTTCGCTCACTGGTACGACGATCCACCGCTGGGCGAACTGTCCGGCCTCGACGACGAGGAAATCACCACAGCGGTACAGCAGTGGAACCTGCTCTACCGCAGCTACCTCGAGCTGCTGTCGAACGGGTACTGGTCCATGCTGTTCCGGCTCGAGGACCTGCATACGGCGTTCGAGGCGACCCTCGAACGCAGCCGCCAGCAATGGGGCCTGCAGCAGCGTCACCGCAGATACATCAGCCCGGAAAGGTACTTGCGCGCCGGGATTGACGGGCAGAGCCGCGCCCAGTTGCTGGAGTCGTCACCGTTTGACCAGAAGAGCCAGCACGCCGATGCGCGCCTGGGCCAACTATCTGGATCAGTGCTCGATCTGGTCCGTAAAACCGTGGATGAGGATGTTCTGCGAGCATATGGATACAAGGTCAGATGACACGACGGTGCGTGTCCTGATCGCACGTCCCGATCACCTTGGCGATGTCCTGCTGACGCTACCGGCAGCGACAGCATTGCGCGCCGCCCATCCAGGAACCTCGCTAGCTTTCCTGGTGTCCAGCTCAACCGCGGATGCGGCTCGCCGTTGCCCCGATGTCGACGAAACCTTGACCGTGCCCTTCCCTGCCCTCGGCACGGCGTTTCCGACGCAAGGCTGGGATGAGGTAGCTCGCACCCACGCACGCGCCGTACGGGATCGTTTCGATATCGCCGTCTTAGCCCGCCCGGACGACCCCTGGTCGGGCAGCTTGGTGGACCTGGCAGAGATTCCTATCCGGGTCGGTTACGCGGTTGCTGGGATGGATCGTTTCCTGACCCATAGCATCCAACTTCACGAAGAACACCACGCTGTTATCCAGACACTGCGGCTCATGGGGGAAGCAGCCCGATGCCTTGGCCTCAACACCGCCGGACAGCATGCTTTGAACGCAGCCGTCCTCAGCCGAGCATCGGTCCCGTTCGTGCCCACCGAGGACGAAGAGGCTCTCGTCCGCCGCGTCCTGGCGGCAACACCCTCCGCCGGGCCAAGGCCAATCGTGTTCCAGCCGGGCTCGGGATGGCCGCTGAAAAACTGGTCACCGCGCCGGTGGGGACGGCTAGGAATCGAGATCCGACGCCGCTACGCAGTGACGCCCCTGGTGCCAGGGGGCCCCGGGGAGGACCCACTGGTGCACGAGATCGTGGACGCCAGCGAATCCTCGTGTCGCGGCCTGGCCGGGCGGCTTTCTGTGGGGGCGTTAGCCGCGTTGTACCAGCGGTCATCGCTGGTGATCGGCATCGACAGTGGGCCACTGCACCTGGCCGCCATGGTCGGCGCCCGGGTCGTCGGGCTCTACGGCCCCCTTCCTGTTGAACAGTGGCGCCCGTGGTCAACGCCCGAGCGGTACCGGCTGGTCCGGGTAGCCCTTCCCTGTAGCCCCTGCGACTGCATCTTCGATCCGCCCTGCGGGATTGCCCTGCATCCCCCCTGTATGCAGGGCATTACCGTCGATGCGGTGCTAGCTGCCGCTTCGGAGTTGCTCTGATCCCAGCGGGAACGTCGCGGTCGTGCCACGATGGTTCGATGGCGGTGCGGACCCGACATATGCGGCCCGGCTTCTTCATCATCGGCGCCAACAAGTGTGGCACGTCGTCGCTGTACCGGTACCTTCTCGCCAACCCGCACGTACTGCCGTGCGCCAAGAAAGAACCGAACTTCTTCGGGCAGCATCCCGCCGATTACGTCGCCAACCATATCGACGATTACTTTTCACTGTTCCCGACGTGTGAATACCGCGGCCCGCTGACGTTCATGTGGGAAGCCTCGGACGAGGCCGGCACGTCCAAGCCGACGACAATCGTCGTCGAGCGCCGGCCAGATACCCACTACATCACAGGTGAGGCGAGCGCCAACACGTTTCATGACGTCGCACCGTCGATGCTGCACCGGTACCTACCCGACACCAGGCTTATCGTGTTACTGCGCAATCCGGTAGACCGGGCCTACTCGCACCATCGCATGTATCAACGTTTCCGAGCTGCCGGGCACGACCTCGGTATGGAGATCGGCGATTTCGCAACGGACATACGAGCCGAAATAGCAGCCCACGAGCGGGGCCGGCGCACCGAGTACCTGGGCCCGGGAATATATGTCGAGCTATTACCGAGATGGATTGCCACGTATGGCACGCACCGGGTGAAAGTGCTGTTCACCGAAGATCTCGGTCGTCCCCGAACTGCCCAGGAGATCATGCTCGAGCTTGAGGAGTACCTAGGATTACCCGCTCATGACTACGCCGATGTCCTGACGCGGCGTTTCAACCACGCAAAGCCGGCCAGCATCGATCCGGCCACGCGTTCGGCGCTGGCGGACTTCTACCGTCCGCACAATGCCCGGCTGCAGGAGTATCTAGGACGCGAGATCGACTGGAACTAAGGTTCCTGCCGAGATGTCAAGCGACGTCCCAGGCGGTGATGACGTCGTCCGCGGTGACGTGCATACACCTGTTGCGCAGCGAGATGCCCTGCGTCATCCGGGTAATCCCCAGGTCACCCACCGCCTCGATCCCAGCACCGATGATTTTCGCGGACGTGCCGACGATGAGGCGGTCGACCAGCCGGGCGCCGAGCAATGAAGTGATCACTCGCGCGCCGCCCTCCACCAGCAGGGTCCGCACACCGATCTCCCGCAGCACCCCCAGAGCTGCGGGAAGGTCTACTCCGGCGGGGGCCGCCGGTACCATCCGGATCCCGGCGCCCAGCGCCTGCAACCGCTCGCGATCGCTCTCGGCGGCCCGGCCGGTGGTCAGCACAACGGTCACCGGGCCCCCGTCGAGCATTCGCGCTGTCGACGGCATGCGCAAGGTGGAGTCGAGCACGATGCGCAGCGGCGAAGTACCGGGTACCAGGCGCACGATCAGCTGCGGGTCATCCCGCAACACGGTGCCCACACCGACCATCACCGCATCGCAGGCCGCCCTCAGCGCATGACAGACACAGCGTTGTTCCTCGCCGCTGAACCGTGTCGAGTCGCCAACGGCAGTCGCAATCCGCCCGTCCAGGGTCTGCGTGTAGGTCACCACCACGTAGGGTCGGTCGGACGGCGGGTCTACCTTGCCGAGCAGGCCAGTGACATCCGGCGGCGCCGACGGTGCAGTGTCTGGCAGGTGGCCGAGGGGCGCAACGTGGCCTAACCGTCGTTGCTTGGCGCGCAGGTAACTGAGGTTGCGGTGATGCGCCGCGGTCTGCAGAGGTTCCATCCGCTCAACGGAGATCCCTGCCGCGCACAGGCCCCTGACCTTTGCCGGGTTGTTCGTGAGCAGCCGCACCGAACCGACACGGACAGCGTGCAGCACGGCGGCAGCGTCGTCATAGCTGCGCGCGTCGACGGGTAACCCCAGCCGCCGGTTGGCATCCAACGTGTCAGCGCCGCGGTCTTGCTCCACGTAGGCCAAAAGCTTGTTGACCAACCCCACGCCACGTCCCTCATGCCCGGTGGCGTACAGCAGCAGCCCGCGCCCTTCGGTCGCGATCCGGCGCAACGCAAGGCGCAGTTGGACCCCGCAGTCACACCGCAGGGAACCGAGGGCATCACCGGTCAGGCATTCAGAATGCAACCGGGTCAGCACGGTGCCCCCGCACCCCACGTCACCCTTGATGAGCACCAGGTAGACCAGGCCGGAGGACACCTCAAAGGCTCTGGCCTGGAACTCACCGAACTGTGTCGGCAGGACCAGCCGGGCCAACTCACGCACGCCTTCCACCCAGGTCTCCTCTCCTAGACCTCCCGCGCCGCACCGCCGCATCCCCGGGTAGACCCATGCCCGCACCGGGCACTTTTGAATCCATGATGACGCTTGCTTCGGCGTGCGATTCATCCCTGCGCAGAGCGGGTGATGCGGACACAGCACTGGGCTGGAGCGCGGCGCGGCTGGGCTGTCAACTTGGTGGGGGCCAGGCCGTCGAGGACACCATTGAGCAGGCGAAGGTTCATCCCGCAGATGAGCTCTTGATGATCCTGCGCCAGGCTATGGAAAGGGCAGTTACCGAGGACGACCTCGTTGTCTTCCATACGCGGTTCGAATCCATTGTCATCGAGTACCCGTAATGCAGCGTTGAGGCTGTTACGGGTACCGGTAGCCCTGCGTGCCGTTTCGCCGAGTTCCTTACCCATCTCGTAGGCGTGCTGGTTCAGGATTGCCCGTGGGGATTTCCCGGAATGTTCGGCGTGTCTGAGCGCAGTGGAAAGCAGCCGCCCAGCCAGTTCGTAGCAGCGTTGGGGTAGGGACACAGTCACTTGACGAGACGAGCGCCGGTACAGCTTGGCCGGCCGGCCGGCACCGGGGCCGCTACGGCCGGTCAAACGCTGGTAGCCGCTATCGAGGAGGCCCTGATCTACCAGGCGGTCAAGGTGAAACCCGGCGGTGGAGCGGGGCAACTCCAAAGCTGCGGCGGCTTCGTCGCGGCTCACCGGTCCAGGCTGGCTCAGCACGTAGTTGTACAACCGGTGACGGGTCGGCTCCTCAAGCGCAGCGACAGCCGAAATCTGGGCTTCTCGTGAGTCCATTCAGGCATCCACTCCCGCCGGAGAAAGACCTCCACACTCTAACGTTAGCGTATCATGTCATTAGAGGAAGACAGGTACTGACGCAAATCCGCCTGCTTCGATGCATTAACGGGCCGCGGAGGACGGCGACAGACCTGGGTGGTTGGTGGGCATCGTGATGCCGTGGCGGCTGGCGCAGATCGGGCAGGGAATGATGCGTGCCGTGGTACGCCGGCTGCCCAGGCCGGTGGCCGACTTGTTGCGGACCGCGCTGCCAGCGCCCGCGACCACCGCGCTCGGCCGTTTCCGCCGCGCGCTGCTGACCGCCCTGCGCCATGGCGGCATACCTCCGGCCGTCCGGACATTCCGGCTGGTAGACAATCCGGCCCGCTCGTTCGCCGCAGCCGATTCGCTGGTCCTCGCCCAGCTGTACTGGTTCGGCGAGCAAGGCTGGGAGCCCGAGCTGCTGCCATGGTGGCGGTATTTCTGCCTGCGTTCCTCTGCGATCCTGGAATTGGGCGCCAACGTCGGGTACTTCGTGGTGCAAGGGGCGCGGTCCGCGCCAGGCGTCCCTTACACCGCGGTTGAGCCGCACCCGGCCTCGGTGTCGCTGTGCCGGGCCAACCTCGGCCTCAACGCCGTCACCTCGGCGCACCTTGTCGCGGGTGCCGCGGTTGCCGGCCCGGCGGCAGCTACAGCGCGGCTGCTGATCCCGCGGGACCAGCTGGTTGCGCCAACCGTGGCCTTCCTTGACGGTGACAGTGAGTTACCGGCACCGATGGCCGGTCCCGTGCGCGCGGCGATCGAGGTTCCTACGGTCGACGTGCGAACGCTGCTCGGCGGGGTGGACCTGCTCAAGATCGACGTCGAGGGTCAGGAACACGCGCTGCTCGCCGCCGCCGAGGACCACCTGCGGGCGCACCGGCCGACTGTGGTGATCGAGGTTCTCCCGGGTACGGCGCAGTTGCGCAGGCTCCTCGCCCGGCTGTGCCAGGAGGTCGGCTACCGCTGCTATGTCCCGCAGCCAGGCCGGTTGGTGCGGCTGGAGCCCAGTCGCCTCGGCGCGGTGGCGCTGCTCGACGAGTACGGCGTCCAGGACCTGATCCTGTGTGCCGACCCGGGTCTGCCGCTGAACGTCGCCGAACTTGGCCTGACCGGGTAATACGGACGTGGCAGGTGATTGGAGGCGGGCGTGCAGGCACGGGCTGTGACGTTCATTGCTCCCCATGCAGTGGAGCTGCGCGAGCGGGAGGTGCCCGAACCACGCGGGGGGCAGCTGCTGGTGCGCACGCTGTACTCCGGCATCAGCGCGGGGACCGAACTGCTCGCCTACCGCGGCGACATCGACCCGCAGCTTCCGCTCGACTCGTCGATCTCCGCGCTGGCGGACCGGTTCACCTTCCCGTTCCATTACGGCTACAGCTGCGTCGGCCGGGTAGAACGCTCCCGGGATCCGTTCGAGGCAGGAGACGTCGTCTTCGCGTTCCACCCCCACCAGGACTTGTTCGTGGTCGATGCTGCGGACGCCGTTGCGCTGGGGTCTGTGGAGCCGCGGTTGGGCACGTTGTTCCCGCTGGTCGAGACCTCCCTGCAGATCACGCTTGATGCCGGCGGGGTGCTGGGGCAGCCGGTCGTCGTCATCGGGCTCGGTGCGGTCGGCATCCTCACCGCGGCTCTGCTGCAGCGAGCCGGGGCCCGGGTCCTTGCCGCCGAGCCCAAGCCGTGGCGGCGGGAAGCGGCAGCGAAGTTCGGGATCAACACGGTGCTTCCCGACGACCTTGAGCGCAGCGTGATGGCGGAGACCGGCGGTGCCGGAGTACCGCTGGTCATCGAGGTCAGCGGAGACCCGGCCGCGCTCGGTCCCGCCCTGCCGCTGCTGGCCCATGAGGGCACCGCACTCGTCGCGTCGTGGTACGGGGTGCGACCGGTCACGCTGCCATTGGGCGCTGAGTTCCACCGGCGCCGCCTGACCATCCGCAGCACTCAGGTGAGCACGATTCCCGCCCGGCTCGCCGCGGCCTGGACCCGTGATCGGCGCCGGGCCACGGTGGCACGCCTGCTCAAGGAGCTGCCGCTACAAGTCCTCGCCACCCACGTGTTCCCGTTCGATGACCCCGCAACAGCCTACGACGCCCTAGCCCATGGTGAGCCCGGCCTGCTGCACGCTGCCTTCGACTACCCCGCATCCCGCAGTCTGGATGCGGACTGCGGGAAAAGGCGCCCAGAAAACAGCAGTCTGCATCCAGACTGCGGGCCTTGACGCGGGGAGGGGCCGATCAGGCGCGCAGGAGATCGTCGTATACCGCCAGGCAGCGGGCTGCGCACGCCTGCCAGGTGAACCGGTCGAGCACCAGTTCGCGAGCACGGCCGCCCATCCGGGCCGCCAGCCCCGCATCGGTGAGCAGCGTCGCGATCCGGTCGTGCAGCTCATCGACGTCTCCGGGGGTGACCAGAAACCCGGTCGTCCCATCCTCGACCACCTCGGGCAGCCCGCCAAGCCGGCTGCACACCACCGGCGTGCCGCTGGCCATGGCCTCGAGCACCGTGAGGCCAAGCAACTCGGAGATTGCCACTTCGCGGCCGTAGCACGTCCGGTGCACCGAGGGCAGGACGACCACTTGGGCACGGCGGTACAGCACCGGTAGCTCATGATCGGCAACCTCACCGGCGAATGTCACCATCCGTCCGGATGCCAGCCGGCGCAACAGCTGCCCGTAGCCACTCTCCGGGGGATGCGGATCATGACCGCCGGTGCCCACGCACGTCAGTCCAGCGCCAGCCGGTAGTGCCCGGATCAGCCGGTCCACGCCCTTGTGCGGGGTCAGCCGGCCGACGAAGAGCACCCCCCTGCGCTGCTCGGTGGGGTCGGGATAGAAGCGAACGGGGTCGGCACCCCCGTAGATCACGGTCGTTCTGGCGGGTGGCGCGCGCAGCGTCAGCGCCGAATGCCGCGACACGGTAAGAAAATGGTCGAACAGCCGGGGCAACAGCCCTGCCCAGCCACCACCACCCAACCCGTGATCGGTTACCGCGAGCCGCTGCCCGGTGATCCGGGCAGTGACCGCGGCCATGCGGCTCGGTGCGCTGCGTAAATGATGCGTATGCACGAGGCTGGCCCCATGCAGCGCAGCCGGCAGGCCCCACGCGACTGGATGCGCGGGATGGCGCCGCAGGTGGAGCAGCGTGGGCAGGACACGCACCCGCAGCCCGCTCGGTTCCACCACCAGCTGGGGAGATGCTCCGAAGGTCACCAGCTCGCAGCTGACCTCGCGCGCGAGTGCCCGGGCCAGCTCGAGTGGGTACCGTTCCCCGCCCCCGAACAGCCCCTCCCTGCCGAATGGTGTGGGAGCCACTTGAATGATCCGCATGCTGTCCGTCTCCCTGATCACACTGGGTGACCCCGGCCAGCTGACCGGCGGCTACCTCTATCACCGGCGGATGGCGGAGGCGGCATCCGCGCACGACGCCCGGCTGCGGTTCGTATCCTTCCCCGCGCTGCCGTTCCCGTTACCGGCCGCCCGCGCCGGCGTGGTGCTCCAGCGAGCTTGCTCACCCGCCGACGTCGTGGTCCTGGACAGCATCGCGGCGGCCTTTCTCGCCCCCCTCCTGGTGCTGCGCCGATCGGCGATACCCCTGGTCGCGATCCTGCACCAACCTCCTGGCGGGATCGACCACAACGCGCTACGGACCTGGCTGCAGGCCGCTCTCGACCGGCTGGTCTACCGCCAGGCCGCGGCGCTGGTGCTGGCCAGTGCCGCGCTCGCTCCCGAGTTGCCGGCCGACCTGCGCGCTCGTGCGGTGGTGGTGCCGCCTGGTCGGGACGCGGGGCCGCCGGCGGCGGTGGCCGATGATCTACGCTGCGGGCGGCGGGCCGCATTGCTGTACGTGGGCAACTGGGTGCCCCGCAAAGGGCTGCTCGAGTTGCTCGCCGCTGTTGCAGCTCTCCCACCGGACGCGGCAACCTTGCACCTCGCCGGCCGCCATGACATCGACCGGCGCTATGCCGCCCGGGTCCATGCCCGGCTTGCTGCGCCCGAACTGGCCGGGCGAGTCGTCGTACACGGACCGCTGAACCGGGCGCAGGTCTCCGCGCTCTACCACGGCGCCGACGTGTTCGTGCTGCCGAGCATCCGGGAGCCCTACGGCACGGCGTACGGCGAGGCGATGGCGGCGGGCTTGCCGGTCGTCGGCTGGCGGGCCGGGAACCTGCCGCACCTGGCGACCCACGAGCGCGAGGGCCTGATCCTGCCACCGGGGGACATCAACGGGCTCACCGCCGCGCTGCGGAGGCTGATCAACGACGCGCCCTACCGTCGGTCTCTGGGCCAGGCGGCCCGGCAGCGCGCGGCGGCCCTGCCGACCTGGGAGGAATCGGCCGGCCAGCTGTTCACCATGCTGCGTGCAGTGGCCAACGGTGGCCGCTTGCGGTGACCACGGTCAGCGCAGGCGGCGAGAAACCCTCCAGCAGGTTTCACAGCTGCGCCAAGTCGTTGAGATCGGCGCTGGGCGAAGCCTCTACCGCCTCGCGCAGTGCGGCAGTGGGTCTGCCTGCGCTTGACTGGCGTGCGTGGCTCACGCTGGGCTGTACGACGTCCTTGGTAGGAGCTATACCGTCACGCGTGGCACCGATCCACAGATCGCCCAGATGATTTGGGCGGGGTTGGGAGATGCCCGTTCGGTACTCAATGTGGGGGCCGGGGCGGGGGCGTATGAGCCGCCGGATCGCAACGTACTCGCGGTGGAGCCGTCATCTGTAATGATCGCCCATCGTCCGGCGAACGCAGCGCCGGTCGTGCGTGCGGTTGCGGAGGCGCTGCCAGTAGGCACTGACCGTGTTGATGCGGCGATGGCCATACTCAGTGATCACCTTTGGGAGGATCGCCGCCAGGGTCTGCGTGAGCTGCGCCGGGTTGCCCGGCGTCGAGTGGTGCTGTTCAACGCCGATCCCACTGCGGCCGGGCGGTTCTGGCTGACTCGGGACTATCTTCCCGGCGTGTTGCGCTTGATCCCGCGGTCCTTTCATAAGCCTGGGATCTGGGTCAGGGACTACTTGACCCGGGAGCTGGGTCCAGTCCGCTTGGTTCCGGTGCCAATTCCTCACGACTGCCACGACGGCTTCTATGGCGCATTTTGGCGGCGTCCCACCTCGTATCTGCGCCCGGAGGTGCGTGCCGGTATTTCACTGTTCGCCCGGTTACCTCAGCAGGATGTCGTCGACGCGTTGGACAAGCTGCGTCAAGACCTCGATTCAGGGGTCTGGCAGGACAGGTACGCAGAGCTGGTTGAACAGCAAGAGCTGGACCTCGGATATTACCTGATTATCGCCGAACTGGCCTGACTGGAAAGATCGGAAGAATGGCGGCTAACATGCGCCGCAGCGAACGGCTGCGTTATTTGATTTCGGGCGCCGTCGACCAGTCACGTTGACACCGGCCATGGCACCACCTCGGCATTGAAGAGCTAGGGCGCCTCACAGCCAAGAAGGCCAACATTGAGCGAGTGCTGCTTGATGAAGACACAATCGCGCGGCAGCTACTAGACTGGTTGCGCCCCGACTGCCCCGAGGTATCCGGTCCCACTTCTCATCCTCCGGGTGGGGCCGGATCGTGACCCTGATCGGGTTCAGTCACGTTCGAGAACGGCCTCTGAGCTGTCGCCGACTTGGCTCGCTGTCCGGCACCACTTCAGCGGCGGCGTGCACCTCGTTGAACGCGAGCAGCAGCGGGTGCGGGCCGCTGGTGTCGACCCGGCAGACCGCGGCGTCGAGCAGGTACATGCGCCAGGCCACCTCATCACCCACTCCCAGCGCCCAGGCCAGCGCGGCCTTGATCGGTGAGACATGGCTGACGACGATCACATCGGCATGGGCGGCCTCCCTGGCCAATTCCGCGCAGGCTTCCCGCACGCGCGCCCCGACTGCGGCCACCGATTCACCGCCGGCGGGCACGAAGTGCGGGTCCCGCCACCACGTTCGCCAGGTGTCTTCAGGCAGCACGGCTGGCGGGTGCCCCTCGATATCGCCGTAGTCCATCTCGATCCAGCGCGGGTCGATCTCGACGGCCTGGCTGCCCAAGCCCGCATTGGCCAGTTCGAGAGCGGTTTGCCGAGCCCGCAACAGTGGGCTCGACACCAGCCGGACCGGGCGCGGCAGAACCGCGGCGAGAGCGCACGCTTGCCGGCGCCCGGTCTCGTTCAGCGACGGGTCAGATCGGCCAAGCAGCAGCCCGTGAGCGTTAGCCGCCGTCTGACCATGGCGAACGAGGATCAGCACTCTCGTCACGCTAGCTAATGGAGCGCTTCGGTGCCTACTCGTACGCCGCACGCCTTTGTGCACACCAACCCCATCCCCCAGAAAATATCCGAATAGTTCACCATCTCGTGGGTGGCCGCCAGGATGCCTTGCTCGGCGAGAAACGCACAAAAGGCGCGGTCGCTGCAGCGGGATCGTGCCGCGCGGTAGAAGGTCGCTCTGGCGACCGTGGACGGTGATAGCTGTTTTGGTGTCCGTATCCGAGATCGTGTTCCCTGACCGGGCTGGAGCGGGCAGCAAGGTGCATGAGGAGACAGCAGGCTTGGGCAGCCCCTCGGCCTGCTGGCCAGCCGCGGAGCCCCTGAGCTCGATGTCCGTGCGGCAGACCGTGGAGTGCATTCGTGCGAACCACCTGTCGCCGATCTCAAAGGGTCAGCAGTGGAAAATCACTCGCCCAGCTTTTTTTCGTCGGCGTCCAACACTATTTCGGCGACCTGAACTCGTAACTCCTCCACTATGTCATCAACGATGTCGCGCGCCTCGCGTAATGTTTCATGAGCCGCATAATAATGCCGCCGGCAAGCTGGAGCACTTTCTGCGGGAGAGGACACGTTCCAGCAGTTGATGTAATACTCCACTATCGCCAGCGTGGTTTGCACCTCGTGCAGTTCGGCGAGGAGCCGGTCGGGCTGACCCGGCAGTAGCGGAAAACGGGGAAAGCAGTCCCGATAATCCATGCCGCCGCCTCCATGCATGCGGGAAGGTGTCATGGTGTTTGGATGGGCCATCGATCCTGGCGGTGGTCAGCTACCTACGGACGGGTCAGCGGCCCTTGCTCGGCGTCGGAGTGCAGCGCGGATAGCAAATGCACAGCAGCCATGGGAAATCTCTTCATAGGGACAAATCTCTTACCCAGGAAACCCTAGGCCTGGACGGAGATTCCGTCAATAGCCACTAATTTTAGAGCCAGGCCGATCGACTGCAGCGGAGGCAACGTCGCCGATCTCGCACCGCATCCAGCTGTGCCGCCGCTCTCCACACCGGAGTGCCATGGGTGAACAGGGGTAGTGATCCGGCCTCGGCGGCTCCCGGCGGCTCCCGGCCAGCCGCACGGGCCCGTGCTGGCCACTAGCGCACGCCACCGCAGCGGCGGGCAGCCCGTCCAATCGCCGCGACTGAGCCAGTCAATGCCCCGGCCGTGCGTTGCCTCTCCGGTTGGCCTGGAACTCGCACCATATTAACATATATCACACATTATAGAGTTATAGAGGGGCCCGATATGAGTACCGTCTTCCGTTCTCCCGGCTCGCGGCTGGCAGTCGGCATCGCCGCGGTAGCTCTCACCGCAGCCGCCGCCTGCAGCTCCGGACAATCCGGATCTCATGCCGCGACCACGCAACCGCCAAACACCAAGGCGAGCGCATTGCATGACAACATGCGCACGCTATGGGAAGACCATGGCACCTGGACTCGCCTGACCATCGTCAGCGTCGCTGACAACTCGCCGAACCTGCCGGTAACGCAGGATCGCCTGCTCGCCAACCAAACAGACATCGGCAATGCCATCAAGCCGTACTACGGCGACGATGCGGGCAACAAGCTGACCGCGCTGCTCCAGCAACACATCCAGGCTGCAGCCGGGGTGCTCAAGGCCGCCAAGACGGGCAACGCAGCGGAGATTGACCAGGCCAAAGCCGCGTTCTACGCCAACGGCAACCAGATCGCCGAGCTCCTCCACAACGCCAACCCCAGCAACTGGCAGCTGGACGCAACGCAGAACATGATGAAGACCCACCTGGACCAGGTAGTCGAGATGGGGTCCGATGAGTTAACCCAT
>JAJPIR010000239.1 GCA_021324675.1 Actinomycetota bacterium | reverse complement strand
GCAGTGTGGGTCGCCGGGTCGGCATGGTGGTTGGCAGTGTGGGTCGCCGGGTCGGCATGGTGGTTGGCAGTGTGGGTCGCCGGGTCGGCATGGTGGTTGGCAGTGTGAGTCGCCGGGTCGGCAGTTTTCTGTTGCTGGCGCACACCATGGCTGCCACCATTTACAGACTGGGATAACGATGGTGATATTCGGAGGTGTGTATCCAGGCCATGTTGTTCCGATGTAGGCAGGTGGCGTGATGAGCGGTTGCATAGGCGTGAGAGGGTTCCCACATGCACACCGCACTCGCGCCACACCGCTGCGATCAACAAGAATGGCGCTGCCATGCTGCAGCACAGACTGGACCGAGACGGCTCTGCCGTTCTGGAACTGGTAATTAGTAACTCGCAAATCGTCCGACAATACCGTTGGGCTTAGTTCGTTGATATACGCTGGTATCTGATCTAACGAAACTTGATTGCCCGCACTCCACGAAAGAGTAGGGTCTGAATCAAGTGCTTGAATCCAGGCCTGCGCAGCCACAGGGTTCGCCATTAGAAACGCGCTCAGTTTAGCCGGGTCGCAGGTTCCAATGCTATTTGTGCCGGGGGAATCAGGTCCCGCCGAATCCTCCGGACTTGTCTGATCGCTGCCCTCATTTTGAGGTGTACTGCGACTTCGGTTGGGGTTTATCCCGTTGGTGGGCATAAATGGGTTCTCGCCGGGATCACTCGCTGCCTCAAGGTGCAACGGGGTGGTTGATGACGATTGCTGCCCGTGCAGCACGGCTACCGCTACGGCCAATCCAGCCGTTAGCACTGTGCATATCAAGATGGCGACGAGGGCGCGGTAAGAAGGACGCAGATGAGCCTTCATGAGCCTCTCCAGTCCTGTGATTGCGCACGCATGACAACCCTAGTTAGTGCGGGCAAAGCCGTCGCTCTTCGTGACCAACTTGGCAATCTTGCATGCCCCATGTAGCCACAGTCGCCAAACTTGTAAGGACCGCCCTCCGCGCGGTCTCCTCCGCCCTGATCTGCCACGTCTTATATCGTGACTTTGACTACGGCGGTTACCTCTTGCTAACCAAAAATATCCCGGATATACACGTTATTCGATCAACGCCGCGTCGCTTAATGACTACTAGGGGTGTCCGGTCCATCTGACGCCCGACGTTTTGGTCCCGGGGTGCCGTTTGATGTTGGGGCTAGACATCCCGCGCTTGTCAGTTGTCAAGCAGCTCCTTGTTGATCTTATTGTGCGGTGGGCCAGACGGTGCTTCGTCGTAGGTGGTGCGGGTGCGTAGACAGCCATGGAGGATGCTGACGAGTCGGTTGGCCACGCGGCGGAGGGCGTCATGATGGCCGATGCGGCGAGCGCGCATTGCGTCGTAGTAATGGCGGGCGCCTGGCGAGGTTGTCAGGGCGGCGAACGCTTGCTGGAATAGTACATTGCCTAGCCGTCAGTTTTGGCGTAGGGGCCAATACGATTGTTTTTGAGCCGGAAGCTCGGATCGCGGGAGAAATTCCGGCGTGATTTCGCCGGGTTTTTCCGCTGACATGGCGGTGAGGGTCGTCTCCGAACTCGGCGAGCGCCCGAGCGCCGAGAATGACCCCGAGGCCAGGTTGACTCAGGTAGATCTTGGCGCCCGGGTGTCGGCCAAACTTTTCCTCCACCTCGCTGGCAGCATCGAGATTCGCTTCACCAGTCCGCTGATGATCGACACAAGCGCTCGGGTGGATGCGCCGAATGCCTGAGCAACCGCAGGAAGTACCCGCAGGTGTTCGGTTTGTAATGCCGTGTGAATCTTCTCGCGGCCGCATCGAGGTAGCGTTTGCACCGGCTTCGCACAGTAGCTGACTAATCTTTTCCATGGTGAGGGCATGGCCCTGCTCCGGTGTGGCCGCGACAGTCAAGACGGCCCGGGGTGTCGCGCCCGGCCAGATCGTCGAAGGCATCCAGGGCCGCTGGATAGTACTGGCGCAGCATCGAGCGCAGCTGGTGGTGCGCCGTTGGCGGGTCCAGACCAGATTCTGACGACCACGGCCTAGTACTGTGTCATCGCTTGGACAAGGTCTGAATCACCCGCGGTATGGCAGTGATGCGCCGGTCTAAGCAAACCAATTCAGCCAAGACATGCGCATCACCACGATCCGATTTAGTCTCCGAGATCGAATGACATTCGACGGACTCGCCGCGCTCCACGGCCACGCTGGCCCGGCGCGCGATATCGATCCCTAAACTCTTCAACCCCAGTCTCCCTCATCGACGATCACCATTGCGTTGCAGCGGTACCGCCGACGCCTCGGAGATGCTGTACCGGGCATTCACCAACGGGGATCCGACAGCGACGTCAGACTGTGTACTGCGGTCACCGGGTTCCTGACAGGACAGGGCATCGCCCGGCACCCGCCCTCGGCTGTGGGTATTGCCCGCGGCTGGAGGGGCTGTGCGTGCAAGCGCGACGCTGAGCTGCCTGCCCGATGAGTGGCTAACCCCACAGATCAAAGAGACCATGCGCACGAGCTACTGCGTAGGGGAGGTGTGGTCGTGCCCAGGTCCGACATAACGTTTCAGTTGCTCGACGGGACGCAGGCCGCCGCCCACACAGACGAACTGCTGGTCCTGCACGCCGAGGTCTACGCGAACCCGCCGTACGCCCGCACTGACGATGCTGCGCTGTTCGCCGATCGCTTCCGGGTCCAGCGCCGCCAGCCGGGTTTTGTGCTGGCTGAGGCGCGCCATGGCGCTTACCTGGTCGGCTACGCGGCTGGGATGCCACTGCGGCCGTCCACCTCGTGGTGGCGGGACTTGACTACGCCACTGCCGGGCGAGGTCACGAGCGAGTATCCCGGCCGTACCTTTGCGCTGGTCGACCTGCTGGTGCGCGCATCATGGCGGCGTCAGGGAATTGCAGCAACGTTGCATGACCTGATTCTGAGTAACCGAACCGAAGAACGGGCCACGCTTACCGTCTTACCCACGGCCACCCCAGCGCAGAAAGCCTTCCAGAAATGGGGTTGGCGTAAGCTCGCGCGGACGGGCGATCCCCGCCGCGGCTCGCCCGTCTTCGACGTGCTCGTCACCACTCTCCCGGTGACCCGTGAACTCGACCTTAAGTAGTTCCGAGTGCCCGGTCATCCGCATCGCGTCAGTCGCAATGCATTGCTCCTGAGGCTGGCACAACACAAAGTCAACGACTTGCTTGGTGGGAGGTCCGGCAGGATGTTGGGCCGCTGCGCGAACCAGCTCAGCGAGTCCGCGATGCCTTGTTCCAGCGATTGTTGCGCGGTCCAGTCCAGTACCATCTGCGCCCGATCGACCCGGGTAAATGCGCCTGCGGAGTCCCCGGGTCGGCGCGGGGCGTGCCGAACTTCGACGGCCTTGCCAGCGACAGATTCGAACGTCGCGATCAGCTCCTTGACCGTGGTGCCGGTACCGGTACCAAGATTGATCACCTCACGACTGTTGGTGCCGAGTGCGGAATCGAACCGTTCGACGGCCGCGAGGTGAGCCTGCGCCAGGTCCCATACGTGGACGTAGTCTCGGATGCCCGATCCGTCTCTGGTCGGAAAATCAACACCTGTGAGCAAGAAAGGCTCCCCCGTCTCCACGCTCTGTATCAGCTTTCCCCAAGCGTGAGTGGGCGATGGAGTCTGGAGGCCGGTGCGCAACTTGGGGTCGCAACCGATGGGATTGAAGTATCGAAGTGACAGGACCTTCAGCTCGGTTGCCATCGCGATGTCGCTGAGTATCTCCTCCACGATGACTTTCGTTCGTGCGTACGGGCTGGCCGGGGCTAGGGCCGACGTTTCATCAACACTGAAATCATGGCTGGTCGCGTAAATCGACGCCGAGCTGCTAAATATCAATCGATGGCAACCGCATTCGACGAGGACCTCGACGAAGTCCAGGGTCTTGCTGACGTTGGCTCGGTAGTAGTCGATCGGCCGCGCCACGGAATCGGGGACAACGATAAGCGCCGCGCAATGAATGACAGCTTGGATATCGGGATAATCATCAAAGATTTGATGAACGAGTTCGCGATCTGCGATGTCGCCCTCGTAGAACACTCGACCCTGCGCAAACTCCCGTTTCCCGGTGATCAGGCTATCCAGAATGATGGGCCGGTGGCCGGCGTCGATCGCGGCCGAAGCGATTGTGCTCCCGATGAAGCCGGCACCGCCGGTAACAAGAAGATCCATGTTCATCCTCTCGAGACCGTACCTACGCGACATGAGTGGG
>JAJPIR010000145.1 GCA_021324675.1 Actinomycetota bacterium | reverse complement strand
TACCAGATCGGCACTCGCGGGCGCCACCACATCGGACAGCGAATCGGCATCACCCTGTACCGGCCGCACCGATTCCTGCACCCCGGCATCGGTGGTCCGGCGATGCAGCGTGGCCAGCGCGTTGGGGCTCGGTTCCACCACGGTGACCAGGCAGCCCGAGCGGGCCAGCGGCACCGCCCAGACACCACTGCCGCCACCCACGTCCAGCACCCGGGGAGCGGCACCCAGGCGCAACCGAGCTGTGGCGACCTCAGCTTCCAGCGCTCGGTGGACCGCGCAGGCTCGCATGCGCAGCACTGTAAAGGGCCCAGGCCCGTGGCGGGTCAGCGGCAGGAGGGCAGGGCCACGAGCGGCAAGAATCGGGCACCATAAGCTGCACTGGTGCGAACCGTCGCCGTGCTGAGCCTCAAAGGCGGGGTGGGAAAGACCACCCTCGTGCTGGGGTTAGCCGGGGCTGCCCTGATGCGGAATATCCGGACGTTGGTGGTGGATCTCGACCCGCAGGGCAACTGCACCGCCACCCTGGACCCCGGCGCGACGAAATTCACCTCGGCCGACGTGCTGGCTGATCCACGGCGCTCAGTCGTCAAGGACGCGATCGCACCCAGCGGCTGGGGACCGGGCCTGGACGTGCTGGTCGGCGGGGAGCAGACCGAGACGCAAAACTGGCCAGACCCCGACCGTGCCGGCCTGCGACGCCTCGACCGTGCGCTGTCCCACCTGGACGCCATCGCCGCCGATCCGCCGTACCGACTGGTCCTCCTGGACTGCCCACCCTCCCTCGGCCAGCTAACCCGTTCGGCACTCGTGGCCGCGCACCGCGCGCTGCTGGTCACCGAACCCACCATCTATGCCGTCGCCGGCGTGCAACGTGCCTTCGAAGCCGTGCAGGCTGAACGCAAGCACAACCCGGAGCTGCAACCGCTCGGCGTCGTAGTCAATCGCGTCCGGGTGCGTTCCAGCGAACATCAGTACCGCATCAACGAACTGCGCGAGATCTTCGGCCCGTTGGTCCTGCCTACCGTGCTACCGGACCGCTCGGCGGTGCAGCAGGCACAGGGCGCTGGAGCACCGATCCAGCGCTGGGCCACTCCCGGAGCGCGGGAAGTGTCCGTGGCCATCGATGTGCTGCTGGCGCGCATGCTGCGCACCAGCCAACCGCGCCGCCGCACCTCCACCGACCAGCCCCATACCTGACCGCCGCCCGCCCCCATCCCGGCGTGTCGTGCCCCCGTGCACCTGTGTCGTGCCCCCGTGCACTGTGTGTCGTGCCCCCGTGCACCGTGTGTCGTGCCCTCATGTGCGCTGTGTCGAGCCTCTATCCACTCTGTGTCATGGCCCGTGCACGCTGTGTCGTGTCGCCGTTTCCGCCGCGTCTGTCGCGCTTAACGTGCTGCCCGCCAGACGCCGCCGTCGGGTGTCACAAACGTCAGCGGCTTGCCCGTCTTTTACCTGACAGCAATCGCATGGGCCGATCTTTGCGAGGTACGGTGGAATGAATACCGTAGTATGGATTTGCCAGATCCTCCTGGCGACTCTCTTTCTGATACACGGCACAGCGAAGATCAGTATATCCCGCGAACGACTGTTGGCGACTGGCCAAACCGGGATCGCGCCGTTTCCCATGCCCGTCATCCGGGCAACCGCGGCCGCTGAGCTACTCGCCGCCGTTTGCTTGATTATTCCTTGCTCATACCCGAGGCCAGGCGGTGCTTTACTGGTGTTGAGTCCTTAGCCGCAATGGGATTGGCCGCGGTGATGATCGGTGCGCCAGCGTCTCACCTGCACCTCCGTGAGCCGCGCACCGCCGCGGCGAAGCTGATAATCCTGGCGGGGTGCGTCTTCGTCGCCGTGGCTCGATTCGCCCGCCGCTGACGCACCCGTGACGATTTGTTGGTGACCACGACCCAAGGCTTACCTTGCAACTACCCGTCTGGCGATCGACGCGTTGCGTGCGGCTCGCCCGCAACGCAAGACCTACTTTGGTCCTTGGTGGCCTGAACCTTTGGCCAAGGAACACAAATGGACGTCACCGACGTCGCGGAAAACCCGCGGAGTCGTTAATCATGGCTTTTCTCGTCCCGTTCGAAAAGCTATCACCTGCCGAATGAACAGTGTTTCTGAGCACGACGTATTCGACTACGACGGTGACGGCGGAAACGAAGGTCAATGGCATGCCATGTCCAGTTTCGCGGTCGGTAAAGCGTGGCGAGACCCATGCTGGGGTCGTTTCCACCATGCCCATCGGTCGTGTGTGCAGTTGCGGGCGTCGAGATCAATGGCCAGCCAGGCGCCCAGTGCTTTGACGCCGCTGGTTGCCTGATCAACGTTCTTACCCTCGACATCACCGGCGGCACAGTCCACGTCAGCCGCTCAATCGTGAACCCGGACAACTCTGCCGCCTCGGCCACTATCACCGATCAGGCCGTCGCGGCATCAACTGATCAACTCTGCCCGGGCTGCGCCTGGGTACGCGGAGGGATCGCCTGTGGCGGCGAGGCGGGCTGGGTTGCGGGTTCACCGGCAGTGACTTCGCCCGCGATCGGCGCCCCCCGGATGGACGCGCGAATCTGCTCCAACCGGGACCGTCCCGCCATATCCAGTGTCGATTGCTGTACTTCCAGCATGCGGCCCTGCACCGAGTTCTGTGCCAGCTCAGCGGCACCAAGGGCATTGGCGTAGCGGCGTTCGATCTTGTCCCGGACGTCGTCAAGAGACGGTGTGCTACCCGGCGCGGCCAGTTCCGACATCGACCGCAGCGAGGCGGAGACCTGCTCCTGCATCTTCGCCTGCTCGAGCTGGGACAGCAGCTTGGTGCGTTCGGCAAGCTTCTGCTGCAGCACCATCGCGTTGCGCTCGACAGCCTGCTTGGCCTGAGCTGCCGCCTGCAGGGATTGGTCGTGCAGGGTCTTGAGATCCTCCACGGACTGCTCAGCAGTCACCAGCTGGGTGGCAAAGGATTCCGCGGCCTGCTCGTATTGCTGCGCTTTGGCCTGGTCGCCCTGGCGGCGAGCCTCATCGGCGAGCACCAGAGCTTGCCGGGCTGACGACTGCAATTTCTCGATCTCGCCGAGCTGCCGGCTGAGCTTGACCTCCAGTTGGCGCTGGTTGCCGATCACAGCGGCGGCTTGCTGGGAGAGTGCCTGGTGCTGGCGTTGCGCCTCCTCGATGGCCTGCTGGATCTGCACCTTGGGATCGGCGTACTCGTCGATCTTGGATGAGAACGCCGCCATCAGGTACTTCCAAGCCTTCGTAAAGGGGTTGGCCATCTCTTGCGCTGCCTTTCTTCGTGACCAATCGAGCTCAGCGCCTCGCGCCCAGCCAGGGCCCCACCCGACCAAGCCACATCAGACCAAGCGCCGTGCTGGCTCCATGGTGTCAGCTGCGTGGCGGCGCTTCCACCAACCCCCGATAGAACCAGGGATTGTCACTGACCCCGGCCTGGCCTGACCAGATCAGGCGGCTACCAGCTCAGCCGCAAGAGTATCGGGCACCTCCGGCAGGTACACCGGGCCGAGATCGTCGGCTACCCGTCGCAACAGCTCGTCGAGCGGCAGATCAAGCGCGTCACAGATCGAGGCGAGCAGTTCGCTGGAGGGCTCCTTGCGGCCTCGCTCAACCTCGGAGAGATACCCCAAACTCACCCGAGCCACCCTGGAAACCTCGCGCAGCGTGCGGTGCTGCGAGGTCCGCGTCCGGCGCAACCGGTCGCCGATGGCCTCCCGCAGCAACATCATGCGTCCCTCCAGGTCTCGGCCGGCCCTACTCCGAACCAGCTTGCTCGCTCTCTACCGTACTCACCAGTCCACCAGCGCGGCGTCCGCCGTGGGCGAACGACATTAGCAGTCGCCCACCCGCTGGTAGGTTAAGGCAACGCGATGGCTCGGCGACCGGAGGCGCGTAAGCGCAATGCCCGCACCACATAGTCGATACCGGTGACGAGGGTCAGCACCACAGCGATCCCCATAACCGTCCAACGCACGGGCTGGCTAGGTACGGGAAGCGGTAGCACATAGAGCCCGATCGCCACCGCTTGGGTGAACGCCTTGATCTTCCCGCCGCGGCTGGCCGGGATCACCCCATAACGCAAGACCCACAAGCGCAGCACAGTGACGACCAGCTCCCGTGCCGTGATCAGCAAGGTGACCCACCATGCCAACTCGCCCAGCACACTCAGGCCCACCAACGCCGAACCGATAAGCGCCTTGTCCGCGATCGGATCGGCGATCGTGCCAAATCTGGTGACCTGGCCACGGCGCCGCGCTAGGTCACCATCGAATCGGTCGGTGAGCAAGGCAACGCCCAGGATCACTGCCGCTGTTACCCGCCACCCGGGATCGGCACCGTCCCTGATGAACAAAGCGACCACGAAAATCGGCACCAGCACCAGCCGCGACATGGTCAGCACGTTGGCCAGGTTCCACAGCGGGACCCTGGCCGGGTGCGGCGGCGGGTTCACCGCTTGCCGCCGGCTGGGGCGATCAGCTCCATCGGTTCGACGAGTAGGTCCACGCCCTCAGCGGCGATCACCCGGCAGCGCACCAGGTCACCAAGGGCGAATGAGCCCGTTGCGGGATCGGTGAGTATGCACTCACCGTCGACCTCGGGCCCCTGATGCTCCGCTCGCCCGACCGTCTCGCCATCATTGCCGTCATTGCTGCCGTCAACGAGGACATCGACGACATCCCCGACTCGCTCCTCGGCACGCTGGGCAGTGAGCTGCTCGACCAACTCGCTGATCCGGGCGACGCGCTCGGCGATGATGCCCTCGCTGTGCTGGCCAGGCAGGCAGGCCGCTTCGGTGCCGTCCTCGTCGGAGTAGCCGAACACGCCGACCGCGTCTAGCCGTGCCTCGGTCAGGAACCGCTCCAGCTCGGCCAGATCGTCCTCGGTTTCCCCGGGGAAACCGACGATCACGTTACTACGCACGCCTGCCAGCGGTGCGCGCTGGCGGACCTGGTCGAGCAGAGCCAGGAAAGCTTGGCGCGAGCCGAACCGGCGCATCCGGCGGAGCACCGGCTCGCTGGCGTGCTGGAAGGACAGGTCGAAATAGGCCGCCACACCGGGCGTGTCGGCGATCGTGGTCACCAGCGCGGGCCGAGTTTCGGCTGGCTGCAGGTAAGAAACCCGGATACGCAGGATGCCGGGAATTGCGGCCAGCGCACGCAGCAACTCCTCCAGGGCGCCGGGGCGGCCCAGGTCCTTGCCGTAGGACGTGGAATTCTCGCTGACCAGTACCAATTCCCGCACTCCCGTTCCGGCCAGCCACATCGCCTCGGCTAGCACTTCGTCAACAGGACGCGAGATAAACGCACCGCGGAAGCTGGGGATGGCGCAAAACGCGCAACGCCGATCGCAACCAGAAGCGATTTTGAGCGGTGCGACCGGTGAATCATCCAAGCGCCGGCGCGGGACACGAGGGCCCCAGCCATGTCCGGGCAGTACAGGCCCGGCGGCAAGTGCAGCCGGCCGGGACACCGGGGTGATCGGGAGCAGCGTGCGGCGATCCACCGGCCGGTGCGCTGGCACTGCTCGACCGGCCAGCACATCCCGCAACCGCTCACCCAGCTCTGGATAGGCGTCGAAACCGAGGACTGCATCGGCTTCGGGCAAGTTGGCCGCCAGTTCCGCGCCGTAGCGCTCGGCCAAACAGCCCACCGCAACCACCTTGGCGCCGGTGTCAGCAGCGGCGAGCAGGGTGTCGATGGAGTCCTTCTTGGCGGCTGCGACGAAACCACACGTGTTGACTACGACCACGTCGGCTGACCCGTGCTCGGCATCCACCAGCTGCCAACCGTCCTCGGTCAGCCGGCCGGCCAGTTCCTCGGAGTCAACCTCGTTACGGGCGCACCCTAAGGTCAGCAGCGCAGCGCGGGGAGACTTCGCAGGGGTAGACACTGAGTTAGGGTAGCTGGCCGTGGTACGCACCGGCCGGTAGATCAGTTCTCGTAGGCTTGTCCCAATGCGAACTGCCGTCAAGATCACCGTGCGCCGGGCCCGGGTGGGAGACGTCCGCAAGATCAAAGAATTGGTGGACTGCTACGCCGGTGCGGTACTGCTGGCCAAGCCGCTTGTCACGCTCTACGAGGATGTCCAGGAGTTCTGGGTAGCCGAGCAGGATGGCACAGTGGTGGGCTGCGGCGCGCTGCACGTGCTCTGGGAGGACCTTGCCGAGATCCGCACCGTGGCCGTGCATCCCGACACCATCAGCCGCGGAGTGGGGCATGCGCTGGTTGAGCGGTTGATCGAGCACGGCCGGTCGTTAGGGTTGCGCCGCTTGTTCGTGCTGACCTTCGAGGAACGCTTCTTTTCCCGGTATGGGTTCCGGACGATCGAGGGCACCCCGGTGACCGCAGAGGTGTACGACGAGATGCGCCGCTCGTACGACGAGGGTGTTGCCGAGTTCCTGGATCTGCCCTACGTCAAGCCCAATACCCTGGGTAATACCCGGATGCTCCTGGAATTGTGAGCATTCCGTCAGTCCTCGCCGTCACGCGGGCCACCGCGGATGGAGTACAGCACGCCGTCGAGATCTTCGGGTTT